>JANQMB010000079.1 GCA_028280355.1 Verrucomicrobiales bacterium | reverse complement strand
CGCCGGCGGCGACCTCTACGCCTGGTACTACCACTCCCAGGCCGCCTTCCAGGCCGGCGGCAAGCACTGGCGCAAGTACAACGACACCTACCAGCAGGTCGTCATCGACGCCCAGGCCAAGGACGGCTCGTGGCCGGCCACCGGCGGCGGCCACGCCAGCCACGCCGGCCCGGACGTCACCATCTACTCCACCTGCCTCTGCACCCTCATGCTCGAGGTCTACTACCGGTACCTCCCAGCCACCCAATAGGACAGCAGGTCGGCCGCTCAGGCGGGCTCCCCTCCCGCGCCCGGCCCGTCACTTCCCCGGCCGCGTCCGCCCCGGCGCGCCACGCGCGCACAGCAGGAACCAACACAGCGCGACCACCAGCACGGACGACAACCCGATGTGCAACACCTGCACGACCGGCGAGACGCTGACGTGCGCCATCAGCAGGCCCAGCACCATCTGCAAGACGACGATGCCAGTGACCACGGCGCGGACCGCGGCGGCGCCGGCACCCGTCGCCCCGCGCGTCCCGTAGAAATACAGCAGCGCGAAAGCCAGCACCGCCCAGGAGAAACTGCGGTGGATGAGGTAGACGGCGCTGCGCTCCAACTCCCCCGCCCACTCGGCGCGGGGGATCTCCTTGTATTCGACGGCGAGCTGGTCCGTCATCTCCCGCACCTGCGAGCCGAGCACCCCCTCCGCGACGACCGCTAGAAACAGGCCGGCGCCGAGCCACCAGACCCGTCCACCCCCCGGCAGCGCGATCGTCGGCCGCGACGCCCCACCCCGGTGGACGATGAAGACCTGCACACAGATGAGCGCCACCGCCAGCGCCATATGCAAGGTGATCACCCCTGGCTTCAACCCCGACCGCACCACCATCATCCCCAGCACCGCGTTGACCCCCACCAACACCACCGCGAGTAGCGCGGCGACGAACACGCCCGGCCGCCGCCTCAGGAAGCCGAAGCTCAACACGAAGGTCGCGAGCGTAAACAACCCCACCGGCAGGCTGGTCAACCGGTTCAGGTACTCGATCCAGACATGGGTCGGGTTGAACTCCTCCGCCAGTTTCTCCCGCGTGATGTCCGGGTCCCTCCGCTGAAACTTGCTCAGATCGATGCGGTCGAAATCGACCTCCTCCAGACTCGACGGCGGCCAGAGCTTGCCCCAACACCGCGGCCAGTCCGGACAGCCCAAACCCGAACCCGTCGCGCGGACAACCGCCCCCACAAAAATCAGGAATATCGTAGCTAATAGAGCGGCTAGGGCAGTCTTTTGGAAGGTGGTCATGTCCGAGATAGGCTCCTTGTCATCCTACCACCCCTCCACCTGATCAGGACGCCGCAAGGAAAATCTCCAAAAGAAAAAGTGTTGCCCAAGATTTAGCCGCCCGCTTTAATCAGCGGCTTATCTAAGAAAAATTAACCATCTAGAGATCCGCTGCGTAGCTGGGATGCGGTGGTTAGAACACAGGCTCACTCTCAAACAAAGCACTACATACCACCTACTATGAACGATACCGCCAAGGAAAAGGCTGACATGTTTCTGTTCTGGGGATGTTTCATCGCCCTGATCACCACCGCCTTCGCGTTTATCACTCGAGCGTTTCTCATCAATATCGACACCCTCTGGCCCGCCGACTTCGGGTTGGACAAAGTCCAAGCGCAAGAGCTGTTCGGTGCCGGAATCTGGCCGTTTGCGATCAGCATCATCGTGTTCAGCCTGATCATCGACAAGGTTGGATACCGAGCTGCGATGGTGTTCAGCTTCGTTTGCTATGCCGTCTACGCAGCACTGGCACTCGCGGCCTACGGTGTCGTCAATGCCGCCGGGCTCGAGGACCAGGCGCTCGCGGATGCCCAGGCAAAAGGGACCGGGCTCCTCAAGTGGGGGTCGATCGTTTTAGGTCTCGGTAACGGCACGGTCGAGGCCTTCATCAACCCGGTGGTCGCGACGATGTTCAACAAGAATAAGACAAAGTGGTTGAACATCCTCCATGCGGGTTGGCCAGGTGGTCTTGTCCTCGGCGGGATACTCACCATCATCCTGGGCAGCCAGGCGGCAAATGACTGGCGGATCCTCGTATACCTGATCGCCATTCCCGCCTTCATCTACCTCGTCATGCTCGTGCGGGCGAAGTTCCCCGTGAACGAGCGAGTCGCGGCCGGCGCAAGCTACAAGGAGATGCTGGCAGAGTTCGGTGTTCTCGGCGCCGCTATCGCCGGGTTCCTCATCACCAAACAGCTCGGCCAAGTCTTCGGCTGGGGAGACGGGGTGGTCTATTCTCTTCTCATCGCCTCGGTGGTAGCCTATGGGGTCTACTGCCAATCTCTGGGACGACCACTCCTCATTTTCCTCTGCATCATCATGATGCCGCTGGCCACGACCGAACTCGGAACCGATGCCGCCATTACCGGGATCATGGAGGAACCCATGAAGGCCGCCGGACACCACCCGTTGTGGGTGCTGATCTACACGTCAGCCATCATGATGGTTCTCCGTTTCAACGCAGGACCGATCGTGAATGCGCTCACCCCTCTCGGGCTGCTAGCCACCTGTGCAGGCCTCGCCGTCATCGGGCTCTATCTCCTGTCGTTCGTGCAGGGGCTGCTTCTCATCTTTGCGGCAGCGACGCTTTACGGCATCGCCAAAACCTTCTTCTGGCCAACGATGCTAGGGGTCGTGTCCGAGCAATGCCCTAAAGGCGGAGCCCTCACCCTCAACGCGATCGCGGGGATCGGGATGTTGACGGTCGGGATCATCGGCGGCCCTCTCATCGGCCACATGCAAGAGAACTCGGCCAAAGTCGCGATCGAGAAGGATAAGCCAGGCGTCTATGAGAAGATCTCCAAGGAGTCGACCTACATCTTGGGCAAGTACACGGCCATTGATGCCGACAAGGTGAAGACCCTCGGCGAGGGGGCGGCCGCAGAGGTCCAGGAGATCGAGAAAGTCGCGAAGCAGGGCGCCCTGGCAAAAGTCACGATCTTCCCCGCATTCATGCTGGTCTGCTACATCGGGCTTATCTTCTTCTTCAAGTCGAGGGGGGGATATAAAGCGGTTGAGATTGGTGGGGACGGACATTGATCTTACCCCCATCGCTAGCCACGCAACAGCACACCTATCAAACGGACGAGCACCCGCTGAAAGGCGGGTGCTCGTCGCGTTTAAGGGCAATCATATGGGACCCCTTTCTCCACACCGTGCTCCGGCACTTGCTGGCGCACGGAGCCATACTTCTTGGCAAAGCCAAGATGCGAACCGGCCGCGAGGAGGATCAGATGTCTCTGCCACTGGATGTTCCGCGGCAGCGCAGGTAGGGCGCCCTCGCCGAGGGCGCCGTGGGGCGATGCCGGTCTTATCGAAGGGCGACCCTCATCCCTAGCACCCGCCTCCAGGATCGTATCGGGGGGGTAGCGACGGGCGTGAGCGAGTGGGGCCGGCTCCCATCGACTCGCTCACGCTCCTCGCCACCTTCCCTCCCGCGTCCAGCGACACTCCCCTTTTGCGTGCCCCCCCGGAATCCTCTCGCCATGCTAGAGCAGTTTAAGTTGAAATGTGACCTCTGCGGGGAGCAGATCTCGCGCCAGGCGGCGGCCTCGTCGAGGCCGCCCTACCTTCGCCCATGGCGTCCGCGCATCCGCGACGCGGTAGGGCGCTCTCGCCACTGCCAGCG
>JANQMB010000231.1 GCA_028280355.1 Verrucomicrobiales bacterium | reverse complement strand
GCCGACCTGACGATCGAGGACACCCAACTCGTCCAGGGAGCAGGCATCGGGATGCGTTTGCCGCCCCGCTCGCCACCCGACAGCAGGACCGAGGCCTCCCGCAGGGCCTCGGTCAGCGCCATCGCCCCGTCCGAGGCGCGCGCCCCCGAGAGCAGGGTCTCGAGCTCGTCGCGGTCGGTCAGCGGGGAGCGGTTGAGCACCACCGGCGACGGGCCGGCGAGGACCAGCGAGTAGGCGGTCGCCCGGCCGCTGCCGTTGACGATCTCGCGCGCCTCCCCGACCGCCCGCTCGAACAGGCTGCGGCCGCCGCCGGCGTCGGCGGTCATCGAGGTCGAGGCGTCGATGATCAGCACGACGTCCTGCTCGCCGCCGCCCCCCAGGCGCCGCAGGTTCCACTGCTGTTCGAAGAAGATCGCCGCCCCGACCAGGGCGAAGACCAGCAGGGAGGCGAACAGGAGCCAGGCGCGCAACTTCCCGTTCTGCCAGACCGCGAAGGCGACCCCGAAGGCGGCGATCCCGACCAGCAGCAGGGGCAACACGACGACCCAGGGGACCAGCGAGCCGGGTGGCGAGAACGGCCTCGCCAGCGCCAGCGCCAGCGTCGCGAAGACCAGGCAGCGGGCGGCCATGAGCAGGGCGTCCTCGAGCTCGATGCGCCGCGTGCGGCTGGCCATCGACTGTAGCAGGAAGCGCATCGCCCCCCAGTCGAAGACCTTCGCCGACTTGCGGTTGAAGATGTGCAGCAGGATCGGTATCGAGATCCCGAGCAGGCCGAGGGCGAGGGCCGGGTTGAGGAACAGCATCGGCTATCGGGCTTGCGGTGGGCGCCGCCCCCGGGGCGCCGGGTTGGCGTGTCGGGCGGTCACGTCCTCCGCCTCCCGAGGTAGCTGCTGAGCACGTCGGTGTAACCCCGCCGGGTGTTCACCGGGACGTAGTCGGCGCGGAGCTGGCCGCAGCCCCTCTCGATCTCGCCGACGAAAGAACGGACCTGCTCCAGGTACTCCGCCTTGATGGCCGCAGGGTCGACCCTTATCCGCTCGCCCCCGACCTCGAGGTCGCGGAAGTCGCTGAACTTCTTGAAGGGGAAGCTCAGCTCCTCGTCGGCCATGACGTGGAAGACGACCAGCTCGTGCCGGCGGAAGCTGAAGTGGTGTAGCGCCTCGACGATCTTCTCCGGGCCGTCGAACAGGTCGCTGATGAGGATCACCAGCCCGCGCGGGGGCAGGCGCTCGGCCACGTCGTGCAAGACCTCGCCCACCGCGGTCTCGCCGCCGGGCTCGGTCCGGTAGAGGCTCTGCAGGATCTGCCGCACCTGGCTGGGCTTGCCCGCCGGGCGCAGGTACTCCCGGACCTCGGTGTCGAAGGTCACCAGCCCGGCCGCGTCGCGCTGGCCGATGGTCAGGTAGGCCAGGGCCGCGGCCATGTGCTGCGCGTAGACGAACTTCGAGGGGCGGCGGCCGCCGAGCTCAGCCGCCTCCGCCCCCGTGTAGGCCATCGAGCCCGAGGCGTCGAGCACCACCGTGGCGCGCAGGTTGGTCTCCTCGATGTACTGTTTGATGTAGTAGCGGTCGTTCTTGCCGTACACCCGCCAGTCGAGGTTGCGCAGGTCGTCGCCCGGCGCGTACTGGCGGTGTTCGGCGAACTCGACGGAGAAGCCCTTGTTCGGGCTGACGTGGCGCCCGTTGATCGAGCCCTCCATCTTGCCGCGGGCCGAGAGCCCGAGCCGCTTGAGGGACGCCGCGGTCTCCTCCGGCAGGAGGGACATGTAGTCGATCTCTCTGAGGGATTTGGCCACCTCTAAGGTGTCTTTGTTAGGAAATTATACCTCCACGTCGTGCGAGGCCCCGACGTGTTCGAGCAGCATGCGGATGACCTCGTCGCTGGTGACCCCCGCGGCCTCGGCGTTGAAGGTGGTGATGATGCGGTGGCGCAGGACGGGGGCGGCGACGGCCCTCACGTCGGCGGTGGTGCAGTGGTAGCGGCCCCGCAGCACAGCGCGGGCCTTGGCGGCGGCGATCAGGTTGATCCCGGCCCGCGGCCCGGCGCCCCAGCCGACCATCTCGCGCACGAAGTCCGGCGCGCCTTCCTCCCCCGGGCGCGAGGCGCGCGCCAGCGCGGTGGCGAACTCGACCACGTGGTCGGCGACCGGTACCCTGCGCACCACCTCCTGCAGCTTGAGGACGTCGCCGGCGTCGAGCGAGGCCTCGATCTCGGCCCGGTAGGTCCCGGTCACCTGCTTGACGATGCGCTGTTCGTCCTCGGCGCTGGGGTACCCGACGACGATGTTGAACATGAAGCGGTCGAGCTGGGCCTCGGGCAGGGGATAGGTCCCCTCCTGCTCGATCGGGTTCTGGGTGGCGAGCACGAAGAACGGTTCCGGCAGGTCGTATGTGGTGTCGCCGACCGTGATGTGGTGTTCCTGCATCGCCTCGAGGAGGGCGGCCTGCGTCTTCGGCGGGGTCCGGTTGATCTCGTCGGCGAGCACCATGTTGGCGAACATCGGCCCCCTCACGAAGCGGAAACTGCGCGCGCCGGTCGACTGGTCCTCCTCCAGCACCTCGGTGCCGGTGATGTCGGCGGGCATCAGGTCCGGCGTGAACTGCACCCGCTTGTAGCCCAGGTCGAGCACCCTGCTGAGGGTGCTCACCAGCAGCGTCTTCGCCAGCCCGGGCACGCCGATGAGCAGGGCGTGGCCGCGGCAGAAGATGGCGATCAGCATCTGCTCGATGACCTCCTCCTGGCCGACGATGACCTTCCCGAGCGCCGCCTTCATCTCGGTATAGGCGCGGTTGAGCTCGGCCACCAGCTCGGCGTCGTCGCCCGCTTCGGCCGGGTCGTCGTCGTCGGCCTGTTCTGCCACGGGGGCCCCGTCGATCTCCCCGCCTTCGCCCTGGAACTGGAAGGCCGATTCGCCGATCGACACGTAGTCCCCGGCCCCGAGGGCGCTCGACTCGACGGTCTGTCCGTTGAGCCTGGTGCCGTTCGAGCTGCCGAGGTCGAACACCCACCAGCCCCCCTCGCCCTGGCGGATCTCGGCGTGGCGGCCGGAGACCCGGGTGTCGTCCTCGAGGCGGATGTCGCAGCCCTCGATGCGGCCGATGGTCAGCCCGGAGTCGCCGAGCGGGTAGCTCTGGTCGAGGAGTGGACCCTTGGTGAAGAGGATGCTTGGCATGGTCGCTTGTGTTGGTCCCGCGGGTGTCGGGCGCGTATATAATCGCTGTCGTCGGCTGCCTCTTTAAACTAAACTTCGACCCTGTTCCACCTAATGACCTCCGCGATCGAGATTCCACGGGCATTTGCCCTGGCCGCCCTGGCTGCGGTGTCGGCCCTCGCCCCGGCGGTCTCTTCGGCCGGTGCCGACGGTGGGGGGGAGGCCGGCCTCGCGTTCCACGCTATCCAGTTTCACGCCGGGGCCGGGACGAAGGGACCTCAGGCTTCGGGGGAGGGGGTCGCGGGCGTCGAGTACCGCCGCGATTTCGAGAAGGGCTCCGCGGGATACATCTCGGCGCAGACGGTGTTCAAGAACCTGCGGCTCGGCGACAACGAGTACGACTACAGCGTGGTGGTCGGGCTCTACACCTTCAAGGGACAGCTGATCAGCGCCCACGAGAGGTCCATCGTCGTGCCGCCGGACTGGAAGTACACCTGGACCTCACAGAGTTTCGGGTGGCCGGAGAGCGGCAAGTGGGACGTCGGCACCTACCGGGTGAAGGTCTGGCTGGAGGGCGAGAAGGTCGGGGAGGCGGCGTTCTACATCCACGACGGGGAGGCGGCGATCGAACCTGGCATCGACGAGCTGGAGATCGAGTCGCTCGCCTTCTACGAGGGGGGCGATTTTTTCAGGCCGGGCATCACGAAGAGGCCGGGCACCAGTTTCGCCCGCTCGCGGGCGCGCCGGATCTACTGGGTGGTGCGCGCCAGGAACCGGCTTCACAACGTGCGCGCGCAGCGGCCGAACATCGTCGGTTACTACTACCGCCCGGACGGATCGCTGATGGCCGCCGCGGCCAGCACCAGCGTCGTGGCGCCGGAGGTGGAGGAGGTGGTCCTCGTCGAGGGCGTCGGTTGGCAGGCGGCAGGCAACTGGGAGCCCGGCCGGTACCGTTTCGAGCTCGAGCAGGACAACCGGGTGATCGCCGAGCGGCATTTCGTCGTCACCGACCCTCTGACCAAGCCGCGCACGCGTCCGAGGGTCGTGCATTACGGCTTGCTCGACGCGGGCGTCTACCCCGCCGGCGATGGGGGGGAGGCCGCGGCCGCCCCCGGCGGCGCGCGCCGGGAGTATCTGGAGGTTTTCGACCCGGGGGACACCGGCGATCTGTGGGCGGAGATCGTGGTGGTGAACAACCCCAACTACACCACCGAGCATAGCCACAAGGTCGCCTGGGAGTGGGTGGGGCCGGGCGGGGGAACCCTGGCAGAATCGGCCGGCGACTTCACCATCCAGCCCTCCTGGAAGACCGCCAGCCGGAGGCACTCGTTCGCCCCGGCACCGCCCGGGACGCCCTGGGACGAGGGGCATTACAAAGTCCGGGTCTCCGTCGACGGGCGTCTGTTGACGGTGCTGCGTTTCACCATCAAGGGTGCCGGGGCGGCGCCACGCGGGTGATTGATTCCTGGTCCGGTCCCCCTATACTCGAGCGCCTAACCGGCTGCGACCCCAATGAGACCTGTCAAAATCCTGTTGATCCTCGGCGGCGTTGCGGCCGCGCTGCTGCTGCTGGCGGAGCTCATCGTCCGCTTCGCCTTCCCCGTCCCGATGGAGCCCTCCGGGAGGCTGGTGTTCACCAACGACCTGAAGGGGATCAAATCGAGCGTCGATTTCCGCTACGACGGTGACCTGTTGCGGAAGGTCGGCTGGTCGGGCAAGCGGCGTTCGGAGAACCTGCGCATCCTCTGTGTGGGTGGGGGTGGGACGACTTTGTTGCTGCAGTCCGCGCCCGACACCTGGTGGGGGCTGTTGGCCTCCGGGATCGCCGAGGCGTCCGGGAAGAAGGTCGAGGTCGCGGCCCTGGCCGATCTCCAGGGGGGCGGGATCCTCTCCGGGCTCGTCCGGGCGGAGAAGGTCACCGACAAGTACGATGTGGACCTCATCATCGCCTCTTTCGGGTTCGGTGACGCCATCGGGAAATACGGCGATTACCGTTTCGACCCGGGGGCGCTCCAGCGCATGCGGGAGGCGGAGCCGCCGGGGTGGAAATACCAGCTCGCCAAAGCCTCCCACCTGCTGCGCATCGTGCGCAACTGGAGGCGCGCCCGCTCACAGCGCTCCCTCCAGGCGCGGCTCGCCGAGCCTAACTTCTATCGCAACTACCTGGCGACCATGAACTACAACTACTCCCAGCGCCCGATGGCCCAGCGTATCGTGCGCACCGGTGACGACCCGCTCGAGGAGTACCTGCTCGGGCTGGACGGCCTTGTCGAACTCGCCGGCAAGCGCGGCGCCAAGCTGCTGGTGGTCGGGGAGCCGACGATCTATAAGTCCACCCTCGGCCCGGCCGAGGCGAAGCGGCTCACCGAGCCCTGGTACCCCACCGCGCCGGTCCAGGGCAAGCGCAGCGGGGTGCGGCTCCCCCCGCTGGTCATGGAGACGGAGCTGAACCGTTTCTACAGGGCGGCGAAGGCGAGGTGCGAGGCGGCCGGGGTGGGGTGGGTCAACCTCCAGGGCGAGATCCCGCGCTACGCCGATTCGTTCCTCAGCGAGATCCTCCTGACCGACGCCGGCTGCCGCCAGGTTGCCGAGGAACTGCTCGAGCCTGTGATGGCGGCGCTCGGGGAGTCGAAATAGCGGGGCGCTGGGGGCTGTATGCTAGTCAGGTTGGGGGTCGGATGGCGCCTGGTGGTGACCCGGGGTGGCGCGGCTAAGAGGTGCGGACAAAAAGCGTTGTAAAGGTGTTCTTTCCATGCTAAATCAGCGGCTCTTTGCGCAAACCCCCTACGTTCCTGAAAGCCGCTTATGCGGCTTGGGCATCGTCTGGGGAGGCAGCAATCAGCCTTTTCAAGAACCCAAAAATCGATGATCCAACCCTCCAATCTCCTCCGTCGAACCCAATTCCGCCGGCAGCTGGCGCTCTTCGTCTTGCTCGCCGGGGGGCTGCTGTTCCTTTTCTACACCGCCCCCGAGGTGCTCGCGCAGGACAAGGACGACGGCGGCGACGCGAAGGAGAAGGCCACCGCGTTCGACAACCTGATGGACGCCGGGCTGTGGATGGTGCCGCTCTATATCGCGTCGATCGCGATGGTGGCGCTCATCGTCTATAACTTCATCCAGCTCACCAAAACCAAGTTCAACCCGGACGACCTCAAGCTCGCCCTGCTCGACCACATGGCGAACTGTCGCGTCCGCAGCGCCATCGAGGTGTCGTCGACCAGCCCGACCTACCTCGGCCGCCTGATGGCCAACGCCCTGCCCCACGTCGACGCCACCGACCCCGAGACCCTCGGCCGGGAGCAGGTCGAGGACGCCATCGCCGAGTTCACCGTCCGCGAGAACCCCTCGCACATGACGTGGATCGGCTACCTCGGCGTCATCGGCCAGATCGCCCCGATGCTCGGACTGCTCGGCACCGTCGCCGGTATGATGGGCGCGTTCAACACGCTGGCCGCCGAAGGGCAGGCCGACCCGTCCTCGCTCGCCGGCGACATCGGCCTCGCGATGGTCACCACGCTGAGCGGGCTGGTCATCGCCATCCCCTCGATCTTCTTCTACTTCCTGCTGCGCAACCGCTTCAACGGCCTCGTCGCAGCTTGCCACCTCGACTCCTCGGACATGCTCGACGCCAGCTACCAGGCGGTGAACGCCGACCAGGCGATGGCCAAGGTCCCCGAGGGGCTCCAGGCAGGCTAGGGGGGAGACCCATAACAGGCCCCCATCCGCCCGCGGCCTGGCCCCGGGGGTGGTGGCGGGGCCAATCAAACTTCCACCGATGGCATCAGCGAAACTCAGCGCCGTCCTCAAACGGGCGGAAGATGACGCCAAGATGGACATGTCGCCGATGATCGACATGGTCTTCCTGCTGCTCATCTTCTTCATGGTGGCCTCCCGCATGATCACCGTGCGGGTGGACGAGAACATCAAGCCCCCGGTCGCCGACGAGTCGAACCGCCCGGACGACGTCAAGGGGCGCATCATCTTCAACATCCGCGCCGACGGCACCTTCACCTTTGGGGACGGCAGCATCACCGTCACCGAGGAGGAGATCACCGAACGGGTGAACAACTTCCGCGAGAAGATGGAGCAGCGCGACGTCAAAGCCACCCTGCTCCTGCGCGCCCACCGGGACGCCTCGGTGCGGGACGTGAAGAAGGTCACCAAGGCCGCGGCGAACGGGGGCGTCAACAGCGTCGTGTTCGGCTCGTTCAAGACCGACCGCTAACACCCCCATGCCACGCAGAGCCAAATACGCCCCCGAGAAGGACAAGGACCCCGAGCTCGACATCTCGTCGCTGATCGACGTCAGCTTCCTGCTGCTCATCTACTTCCTCGTCACCTCGACCCTGCGCAAGGAGGAGACCGACCTCAAGATCGTCCTCCCGACCCAGATACCGACCGACAACCCCGACCCGGTCGACCCGGTCGCCATCAAGGTCGAGGCCGACGGCAGCATCACCTACGACGGCCAGCCGATCTCGGGGCCATCGAACTCCGGCAAGCCCGACAAGCTCCAGCCGCTGCGCGACCGCCTCAAGGAATACAAGGAGCTGGCCAACAGCACCGGCAACACGCCGATGGTTATCGTCGCCGCCTCCGACGACGGCAAGACGCAGCGTTTCATCGACGTCGTCAACGCCCTCGCCTCGGTGAAGATCAACAACATCACGATGACCGGCTTCCGCGACGAGGAGGGCTGACCCCCCCGAGATGGAAGCGGAGAGGCCCCGACGCCTAACAGCCCACGTTCCCGGACGTTGTTTCAGGTAGCCAGGAAGTTCTGAGAGGCCGGTGCCCGCCGGGGTTTTCGGTTTCCGATCAGAGGCTGGCGAGCCTATATTCTTCAACCCTCACCATCGGTAACCCTCACAGACCGAAGTCCCATGAATACCCCCCCCCCCACGCTATCGCTCCGCGCCCTCGCCGCCGCCGTCTCGCTGCTGCTCTCGGCCGGTGCCGCCGTCGCGCAGAACCCCGTCGAAGACAACTACCGGAAGGCTGTCCAACTCATGGAGGACGCCAAGTGGGCCGACGCGGCCTCGGTGCTACAGTCGGTCGTCAACGACTACGGCTCGGCGCAGCCGTTCGACATCTACGGTCCCGCCTTCGGCCTGATCCACTACCACCTCGGGCTGTGCCAGATGCAGCTCAAGAAATACAAGGAGGCGGCCGCGCAGTTCGAGATCACCTTCAAGAAGTTCCCCAACAAGATCCCGCCGGCGAAGGCGAAGACGACCCCGCCGACCCGCAACCACTACCACCTGCTCGCCCTCTACCACTGGGGCAGGGCGGAGCAGGGCGCCGAGGAATACGAGGGGGCGATCAAGCTGTACAACAAGTTCCTCAGCGAGAAGCCGGAGCGCGGCACCTACTCGGTGGCGGAGCTCTACACCAACCTCGGGGTCTGCCACGCCAGGCTCGGCAAGGTCGCCGAGGCCACCGGCTACATCCAGAAGGTCTACGACGCGCACGCGCAGCTCAACACGCGCGAGAAGTACTTCCTGCACAAGGCCTTCTTCGACCTCTGCGACCAGTGGGTCGAGAAGGCGATGGTGAAGGACGCCCTGTCGTTCATGGACAAGAACGACGGCCTGCTGCGGTTCTCCCCCTTCGACAGCTTCAAATACAGCTTCAACAAGCGTTTCCTCAAGCTCGCGCAGGAGGCCTCCGGCGGGGAGGACAACCTCGACGCGCTGGCCCTGCGCTTCTTCACCCTGACGCCCCGCACCGAGGATGCCATCACCGAGCTCCAGGACCGCAAGGCTTTCTACCAGAACGATTCGCAGAAGAAAAAGGTGCAGGGCGAGATCGACAAGCTGCAGGCCACCATCGACGGCGGCACGGCGGTGGACATCCCCGGCCTGCGCCTGCTCGCCTACATCTACGAGAAGAACGGCAGCTTCCGCGCCGCCTACGCGGTCCACGACTACATGTCCCGCCGGTTCCCGACCGCGGTGAGCGTGGAGAAGGTGGACGGCAAGGAGGTCAAGACGCCGATCCACCCGGAGATCCTCTACAACGCCACCCGCTGCGCGTTCTCCTTCGGCGACCTGCTCTCCGCCCAGCACCACGGGATGATCTTCCTGAAGAAGTACCCCGGGCACGACCTCGAGCCGGAGGTGCAGAGCATGCTGATGGAGCAGCTGTTCCGCCGCGGCGACTACGAGCGCTGCATCAAGATCGCCTCAGACATCCTCCCGAAGCTCCCGCCTGGGTCGCTGCAGCACGACCTCTGCCTGTTCTGCCTCGGCGGCTCCTACTACTACGACGGCCAGTATGAGAACGCCGACCCGCTGCTCGACCAGCACGCCGAGAAGTATCCCGAGAGCGCCTTCCTCGAGGAGTCCAGCTACTACCACGGGGCGAACAAGGTGAAGCTCCTCGAGTGGGCGACCGCCGCGCCGCTGCTCGAGGCCTGGCTGGGCAAGTACCCCGACTCCTCGCTGAGGGCCTTCGCCATCCTCGACCGGGCGACGTGCCATTTCGCCATGGACGAGCTGGACGACTGCCTGGTGAAGCTCGACGAGATCGAGCAGCGCTACCCCGACGCCCCGATCTACGACCGCAGCCTCAACCTGCGCGGCGACGTCCTGCAGGCGAAGAAGGAGTGGGCCGCCGCCGAGGAGTCCTACAAGAAGGGCAAGGCCCGCGCCGAGTCCGAGGGCCACTACCAGGTCGCCGCCGAGGCGCTCAGCCAACTGGTCCCCGTCGCCATCGCCCTGGAGAACTTCGAGGGCGCCGCCGCCTACTACGACGAGTTCACGCGGGACTTCGCCGAGAACTACCTGGAGCCGCAGGTGGTCGCCAGCGCCCTCGAGGCGCTGGTCGAAGAGAGTGTCGGCCGCGGCCAGGAGGGGCTCGACAAGATGGAGGACATGATCGACCGCCTCGGGAGGCAGGAGAACGCCGACCTCGAGAAGGCGATCGCCAAATACGGCGACGTCTCGGTCGAGCTGAACGGGGCCGAGGCCACCATCCAGCGCCTCAAGGACATGGCGACCAAGGGCGGCCAGCCGGACGCCGTGCAGGCCTGGCTGCTTGTGTCGCGCATCGACATCATCGAGAAGGAGTTCGAGGACGGGGCGCAGAAGACCGCCGCGATCCGAACCGCCTTCAACGAGCTCAGGGGTTTCGACAAGAAGCAGCTGGCGCCATACGTGCTGGCGCGGATCGGCGACTTCTTGCGCGCCGGCGGACAGACCCCGCAGTCTGTGGCCTGGTTCGAGGAGATCCTCGGCCGGCCCGGCATCGACTCGAAGGACTACGCCTACAACGCGCTGGCGAAGATCTACTTCCGCGACGCGGGTGCTGGCAACGACGCGAAGGGGCTCGAGTACTCCGAATGGGTCGTCGCCAATTCCGGCA
The DNA here is from genome assembly GCA_028280355.1 of Verrucomicrobiales bacterium. GTDB lineage: Bacteria > Verrucomicrobiota > Verrucomicrobiia > Verrucomicrobiales > DEV007 > JANQMB01. The sequence continues at coordinate 23,984 of JANQMB010000231.1, read as the reverse complement.
ACACCAAGCTCACCGAGGAGTCCGCCTACGAACGGGCGCGGTACCTCAGCAAGCAGGGCAAGTGGACGGAGGCGGAGGACGCCTGGTTCGCCTACGTCTCCAACAAGTCCTGGCGCGCCAACAGCCCGGAGGCGTGGTTCAGCCTGGCCACCGCCCGCGACAAGCGCGGCCGGGTCAAGGAGGCGCTCAGCGCCTACCTGCAGAACATCGGGAAATACCCGCAGTACTACGAGTACTCGATCCCCGCCACCTCCCGCAGCGCCGAGCTGCAGTTGGCAGCGGGGGAGACGGAGAAGGCCTTCCACCTCGCCAGGGTCGGCGGGATCCGCTTCAAGGAGGGCATCAACGACCCGGAGTACGCCGAGGACTTCGCCAAGCTGCGCAGGATCTTCTCCGATCACGTCGACCAGTTCCTTGAGGAGGGACAGCAGGTGCCGCCGGAGTTCGAATAGGGCAGGGAACGAACGACAACCCCCAACACGACACACGACCATGAGACCCATCAACCGGACCCTCGCCGCCGCCGCCGCCACCCTGGCCCTCCTGGCCGGGGGGCTGATCGCCAAGCCGATCGCCGTCACCGTCACCCTGATCGACGACACCGACTTCCCCGGCTTCGTCACCAAGGCCGACGAGAAGAACCTCTACATCAGCCCCTACGAGAACGGCACCGCCGCCGCCGGCTACCCGCACTCCAGGATCAAGAACATCTCCTGGCGTGAGCCCAAGGACTGGAAGGAGGCCATGGAGTTCTGGAACCGCCGCGACTACGCCCAGGCGATCCCGGCCTTCGCCCAGGCGATGGAGGACTACGCGGGCATCGCGACCCTCGAGGACAGCATCGGTGCCCAGGCGGTGTTCTACTACATGGAGTGCCTGCGGCGGACCGGCAAGTTCGCCGAGATGATGGAGCCTTACATCCGGGTGCAGAAGGTGAACCTGGGCAAGAAGTGGCAGGACCAGATCCGCCTCTTCCAGGGCTGGGCGCACCTCGCCGGGGGGAAATGGAAGCCGCTCTACCTCATGATGCAGGACTACGAGGTCAAAGAGGCCGACATCCCCGAGTACACTGTCGCGCCGAACGAGCTGCCGCTGCAGGACAGCCTGAACGTCCACCACATGGCGCAGGTGGCCTACCTGCGGGGCATCTCCTCGGAGAAGATCTCCGATGAGTACGCCGCCCAGCTCGCCGAGCTCGACCCGCGCGCGGAGGAGACCCGCGAGGAGCGGCAGAAACTGACCCGCGACATCGCCATGATCCGTTCCAAGGCCCTCACCGACTACTCTCGCGCCTTCACCATCAACTTCGGCGCCGAGCGCGGGCTGGCCCTGCGCTCGATGCTCGCGTCGCTCGGCCTGATCAAGAAGGACCCGACCTTCCCCGACAACTACTCGATGCAGAAGGAGGCCCACGGCATCGCCGTCCTGTTCGACGGCATGACCTCCGGCAAGTTGCCCGGGAAGTACAAGAGCCTCCTCACCCCGCCGGTCGACCCGGAGGCTGGCGAGGGTGCCGGCGAGGAGGGCTAGGTTCCTCCTGAGGCGCCAGCCAGGCCCGTCACTCGATTTTGAGCGCCTCGAACACCGGGGCGGGCACGAGCTTCTGCACGTGTTCCTCCCAGCCCTCGGGGCCGACCAGCCCTTTGACCATGCTGCTGCTCAGCTCGGATAGGCTGCTGGGCGGCATGAGGAAGACCGTGCTGATCGTCCCGTCGAGCTGGGCGTTCATGTGGCGCATGCCGCGCTCGAACTCGTAGTCCTGGGCGGAGCGGATCCCGCGCAGGATATACCCCGCGCCGACCTCGGCGGCGTAGTCGACCAGGTAGCGGTTCTCGAAGTGGGCGATCTCCAGGCTGTCGCTATCGGGCAGCGAGGCGCGCAGGATGTCCAGCCGTTCCTCGAGGCCGTAGGTGTATCGCTTCTCGGGGTTGATGCCGATGGCGACCGTCAGGTGGTCGAACAGGCGGAGGCCCTGCTCCACCATCCACAGGTGGCCGTTGGTGAGCGGGTCGAAGCTGCCGGCGTAGACTGCCTTCCTAGGTGACATGGTCATGGTGTTCTGTGTTCGCGGTCGCGGTATCTGGCCATGAACTCCTCCCGCTTGCAGGCGAGGTCGCCGATCACCCTCAGCGCCGGGCCGGGCCGGAGCTCGAGCCGCTGGCCGATCGAGAGCGGCAGCGAGAGGTGCTCGCCGTCGATGAAGAGCTCGCCGCGGCGGGTGAGTGAAACCAGCGCCAGCGACCCGGCGAACTCCGGCCGGACGCCGCGGGTGCCGCGGTGGTAGATCTGCAGGCGGCGGTCGTCGAGCCGCATCGGCTCCCCGCCCTCCTGGAACATCCACGCGGTGGAGCCGGCCGAGGTGCACGCCAGCAGGCCGCTGTTACGATACCGCTGCTCGCCGATGCGGTAGCGGGTGGTGGCGGCCGGGTTCGGGTTGGCGAACAGCACGTCGTTGAGCACGGGGGGGCCGCTGCGCTCCCCGTCGATGGCCACCTCGGCCCGCGGGAGCTCGGTGTCGGGCAGCTGGTCGAAACGTTCGAACAGGGAGGGGAACTCCGCGCCCGGGCAGGTCGAGAAGAAGCCGACGCTGCGGGCGGGGTCGGAGTTGACCCCCATGATGGGCATCCCCGTGGGGACGCAGTGCGAGGTTTCCAGGAAGGTGCCGTCGCCGCCGACGGTGATCGCCAGGTCGAGGCCCTCGAAGCGGTCGGGGTGCAAGTCGGAGCGGTACAGGGTTTCGACCGCTGCGCCCGCCCCCTCGACGGCCGCCACGACCGCGTCCAGGGACCGCTTCTGGATCTCGTGGCTCTCCTCGAAGAGCTTCGCGTCGCGCCCGGACTCGCGCATGAAGGAGCCGACGTGCGGGTCCTCGGAGCCCGTGAACAGCTCCCAGGCGCTTTTCTTGTAGACGACTAATACCCTCATCGGTGCGCTGTTCTCACTCTGTGAGGAGATGGGGGCTTTGGCAACACCCGCGATCGTCCAGAATCGTCCTCCCGCCGGCGCATCCCGCCGGCTCTCCCTGGAGAGCTCGGGCGTGGCTGGCGCGGCTGTGCCGGACGCCCGCTTGAGGTGGGGGGCGGCCGTGCTAGGGTCGGTGATGCCGTTCCGGATCCTCAGCGCCCTCGCCGTCATGGCGATGCTCGCCTTCGCGCTCGGTTTCGGTGCCGCCGACCGCTCGCCCGTGTCGCCGGCGGCGTGCTATCTGGCGGCCGCGTTCACCTTGTTGGCCCAGTTCTATCCGGTGGTGTCCCTGCCGGCGGGCCTCTTGGGGGTCGCCTGCATCGGGGGCGCCATTTGGGTTCAGCCGAACCTCATGGTGTGGTTCTATCCCGGCGACGGGCTCTACCAGGCCTCCACCGGCAGGGAGGCGCTCGGCCTCATCCTCGTCGGAGTCTGGTGTCTCGTGCTCTATGGGCGCGGGCGACGGGGGGGCTCAGATGGCGAGGTCCTCGCCGGCGGTTGAGGTGCCGAACAACTTCTGCGGGTCGATCCCGAGCAAGTTGGCCTCGCGGATCGCGGCCTCGATCTCCTCAAACGACCAATACTGCGTCTTCTTCGTCGTCCCGACCTCGCGCAGCGCCTGGATCGCCTCCTGCGATCCAGCGCCTTCTGCCGTGTCGGGCGTCTCTCTCATCATATGCATTTCTAGGTAGTGACAAGATTACCCCGCCGGTCCGGTGGCCGCGAAACCCCTAGGGTGACGGATCCGACACCTCGGGGAAGTCCGCCCGGTGCCGGAGGGGGCGTCCCGCCCCGATTTTTCCTCGGCCGCCCCGGATTTTCAGGCGACATCGGCCGGCGGCGACGCTTTGCATCCTCGAACCCTGCGACTATCCTCCACCCGTCATGTCCCCGAAAACCCCGCTCCTGTCCGCCCTCCTCTCCCTGACCCTCCCCCTCGCTGGCTGGTCCGCCCCGAAGGGGAAGTGGGCGCACGACAGCAGCGACCTCGCGCCTGACCCTGCCGTCACCTGGGGCGTGCTCGAGAACGGGGTGCGCTACGCGATCCTGCCCAACGCCGAGCCGCCGGGGCGGATCAGCCTGCGGCTGTTCGTCGACGCCGGTTCACTCATGGAGACCGACGAGCAGCAGGGCCTGGCGCACTTCATCGAGCACATGGCGTTCAACGGCACGACCAACTTCCCCGCCGGCGAGATGGTCGAGTACTTCCAGCGCCTCGGCATGTCGTTCGGCGGCGACACCAACGCCCACACCTCGTTCGACGAGACGGTCTACAAGCTCGAGCTCCCCAAGCCCGACGAGGCGCTGCTGAAGCGCTCGCTGTTGTTGCTCCGCGACTACGCCGACGGCATGCTGATGAGCGTGGAGGAGATCGAGAAGGAGCGGGGCGTGATCCTCTCCGAGCTCATCACCCGCGACTCGGCCGAATGGCGGACCCAGAAGGTCGCCTACAAGTTCGCCCTCCCCGACTCGCTGATCAGCAGCCGTTTCCCCATCGGCACCAAGGAGGTGATCAAGGGCGCGGGGAGGGGGACGTTCATGGACTTCTACGAGGGCTGGTATACCCCCGACCGCCTGGCGGTCGTCGCGGTGGGGGCGGTCGACCCCGAGAAGCTGGTGCCGATGATCGAGGCGCAGTTCGGCTCGATGGCGGCGGGGGACCCCCGCCCGGACCCCGCCCTCGGCGAGATCACCACCGGGCGCGGGGTGATCACCAAGTCGCACTACGAGCGCGAGTCCTCGGAGACCTCGGTCAGCATCGAGGCCGTCCGCCCCTACGAGTGGCGCCCCGACGACACGGCCAAGGGCATCCGCGACACCAAGCTGTGGATCGCGACCGACATCCTCGACAACCGGCTCTCCGAACTCGCCAAGAAGGAGGGCGCACCGTTCACCGGCGGCGGCGCCTACGCGGACGAGTTCCTCGACTTCGCGGGGTTCGCCAGCATCTACGTCACCTGCGAGCCGGACAAGTGGGAGGGCGCCCTGGCCGTCGCCGAGCAGGAGATCCGCCGGGCGCTCGAGCACGGCTTCACCGAGGCCGAGTTCGAGGAGGTGAAGGCCAACATCCGCAACGTCTACGAACAGGACCTCCGCAGCGCCGCCTCCCGGAAGTCGCGCGGCCTGGCGGACGAACTCGTCGATTCGATCTCCAGCGGCTACGTCTTTAGCAGCCCGGCGCAGGACATGGAGTGGTACGACAAACACGTCGGCACCATCACCCGCGAGGCCTGCCTCGAGGAGTTCCGCAAGGTCTGGGCGGGGGACGACCGGCAGATCTTCGTCGGCGGCAACGCCCAGCTGGAAGGGAAGGGGGGGCAGATCCTCGCCGCCTACAAGAAGAGCGGCGCGGTGCCCGTGGAGGCGCCGGCCGAGGCGGCGGCGGCGAAGTTCGCCTACACCGACTTCGGGAAACCGGGCGAGATCGCCGAGCGCAAGGAGGTCAGCGACCTCGGGATCACCCAGCTGCGGTTCGCCAACAACGTCCGTTTAAACCTGAAGCGGACGGACTTCGAGAAGGACTCGATCTCTATCGCCGTCCGCATTGGCGGCGGCCTGCTGACCGCGGCGGAGGACAAGCCCGGTCTCGCGATGGTGGCGTCGGGGACCTTCACCGCCGGGGGGCTGGAGGCGCACGACGCCGACGAGCTGCGCCGCATCTTCGCCGGCAAGACGGTCGGCGGCACCTTTTCGGTCGGCGAGGACGCCTTCGTCCTCCGGGGCGGCACCAACAACAAGGATCTCGCCGAAGCTCTGCAGCTCCTCTGCGCCTACATCACCGCCCCGGGCTACCGCGAGGAGAGCCTGCGGCAGATGCACAAGCAGGTCGACCCGCTTTTCGCCCAGCTCGACCACACGCCGATGGGGGTGATGCAGAACGAGGTCGACCCCTTCCTCAAGAGCGGCGACTTCCGCGCCGGGTTCCCCGAGAGGGAGGAGCTGCTGGCAAGGACGCTCGACGAGGTCAAGGCCTGGCTCGCCGAGCCGCTGGCGAAGGGTTACATGGAGGTCGGGATCGTCGGCGACTTCGACGAGGCGGCGCTGCTCGAGGCGGCGGCGGCCACCTTCGGCGCCCTGCCGGAGAGGCGGCAGGAGAAGCCCGGCTTCGCCGAGCGCAGGAAGTTGAAGTTCGTCGGGGGGGGCGAGGGGAAGACCTTCGGTTTCGATTCGGAGATCCCCAAGGCGATGGTCGGCGTCTACTGGGCGACCGAGGACATCTGGGACATCGCCAGGACCCGCCGCCTGAGCGTGCTCGGGTCGATCTTCGCCGACCGCCTGCGCAAGAAGGTCCGCGAGGAGCTCGGCGACGCCTATAGCCCATACGCCCGCAACATCCCCAGCAGCACCTACACCGGTTTCGGGTACCTGATGTCGCTCCTCACCGTGGACCCGCAGGACGCGGAGGAGATCGCGGCCGTGGTGCGGGGCATCGGCGAGGGGCTGGCGGCGGAGGGCACCGGGGAGGACGAGCTGGAGCGGACGGTCAAACCCCTCCTCACCGGCATCGACCAGCAGCTGCGCAACAACAGCTACTGGCTCGACACCGTGGTGCTCAGCTCCCAGGAGTTCCCCCAGAAACTCGATTGGGCGCGGACGATGCGTGACGATTACGCCTCGGTGAGCGTCGGCGAGGTGAACGCCCTCGCCAAGAAATACCTCGCGCCCGGGCTCGCCGTCGAGACCCTCATCGTCCCGGAGGGCGGGGATGAGGGCGCTGGTGGCGCGGCGGAGTAGCCCCGCGGGGATGGGATACGCCCTGGGCGGGTCTCCGGGGCTTACATCGTTGCCCGTTAGCGGGTTGTGGCGTGTTTCGACGCGTTTCGGAGTCGTGCCGCCGTGCCCTGATGATCGCGGTTGACGCTCGGCCGGCGCTTTGCTTTAGTAGCGGCCCTTCCTCTAGGATCACCCAACAGAAAGCAACCATAGTACTATGCCCACCTTTGGAATTAACGGATTTGGCCGCATCGGCCGCAATGTTTTCCGTGCGATGACGCCCGAGCAACGCAAGAGCGTGGTTGCGGTCAACGACCTGACCGACAACAAGACTCTGGCCCATCTCCTCAAGTGGGACTCCACCAACGGCAAGCTCGACGCCGAGATCAGCTACGACGACACCAGCATCACCGTCGACGGGCACTCGATCAAAGTGTACGAGGAGCGCGACCCCGCCAAGCTCCCCTGGGGCGACCACGGCGTCGAGGTCGTCCTCGAATCGACCGGCTTCTTCACCGCCCGCGACAAGGCGGAGCTGCACATCAGCAGCGGCGGCGCCAAGAAGGTACTCATCTCGGCGCCGGGCAAGAACGTCGATCTGACGATGTGCCTGGGCATCAACTCCGACGACTACAAGGCCGACGAGCACCACATCGTCTCCAACGCGAGCTGCACCACCAACTGCCTCTCGCCGATGGTCAAGGTGCTCAACGACGCCTTTGGCGTGGAGCGCGGGGTGATGAGCACGATCCACAGCTACACTGGAGACCAGCGCCTGCTCGACGCGCCGCACAGCGACCTCCGGCGCGCGCGCTCGGCGGCCGTGAACATCATCCCCTCGAGCACCGGCGCCGCCCAGGCGATCGGCGAGGTCATCCCGGAGCTCAAGGGCAAGCTCACCGGTGGCGCCTTCCGCGTCCCGACCCCGACCGGTTCGGTCACCGACTTCACCGCCCAGCTGAAGACCAAGACTTCGGCCGACGAGATCAACGCCAAGTTCAAGGAGGCCGCCGACGGCGCCCTGAAGGGCATCCTCGAATACAGCGACGAGGACCCGGTCCTGCAGGACATTGTCGGCAACCCGCACTCCTGCATCTTCGACGCTGGCGTCACCATGGAGATCGGCGGCGATCTGGTGAAGATCGTCGGCTGGTACGACAACGAGTGGGGCTACAGCAACCGCGCCATCGATGCGATGTACCTGCTCGCCGGCGCCTAGGCCGCCGTCCGCACCCGATAACGATCCCGAAGGGGCACCCCAGCGATGGGGTGCCCTTCGTCTCTCTAAAGAGATTTCCGTAAATCCTTAGAGATCAGCCAGTCCCCGAAGATATCACTGTCCAATGGCCAAGAAATCCATCCGCGACCTCGACCTCAAAGGCCGCCGAGTGTTCGTTCGTTGTGACTTCAATGTTCCGCTCGACGCGGATGGCAACATCACCGACGACACCCGCATCACCGCCGCTTTGCCGACGGTTCGCCATCTGGTGGACGCCGGTGCGCGAGTGGTCCTTGCCAGCCACCTGGGGCGCCCGGGTGGCGAGAGGAAGGCGGAACTCTCCCTCCGCCCGGTCGCGGCCAGGCTCGGTGAACTGCTCGGTGGGCCGGTGGCTTTCGCGGACGACTGTGTCGGCGACGCCGCCGCAGCCGCGGCGGGCGAGCTCGGCGAGGGCGACGTCCTGTTGCTCGAGAACGTGCGGTTCTACAAGGAGGAGACCGCCAACGATCCGGCTTTCGCGAAGGCCATGGCGGAGGGCGCCGAGGTCTTCGTCAACGATGCCTTCGGCACCGCCCACCGCGCCCACGCCTCCACCGCCGGCGTCGCCGCCCACGTCGGCGAGTGCGCCATGGGCTTCCTGATGGAGCGCGAGCTGAAATATCTCAAGGAGGAACTAGAGAGCCCGGCGAGACCCTTCGTGGTGATCCTGGGTGGCAAGAAGGTCAGCGACAAGATCGGCGTCATCAACGCGCTGCTCGACAAGGCTGACACCATCCTCATCGGCGGCGCGATGCAGTACGCCTTCCGCAAGGCCCAGGGGCATGCGATCGGCGATAGCTACGCGGTCGACGAGGACATCCCGGTCGCGGAGGAACTGCTCGGGAAGGCCGAGGCTGCCGGTGTGCGCCTCCTGCTGCCCGCCGACAGCCTCGAGGCCGACGATTTTTCCGACGACGCCAACACCAACAACATCTCCCCCTACGCCGAAGGCGGCGGCATCCGCGATGGCTGGGAGGGGCTGGACATCGGCGAGAAGGCGATCGGCGAGTTCTGTGCGGTGCTGGCGGACGCGGCCACCGTGGTCTGGAACGGGCCGATGGGGGTCTTCGAGATCGACGCCTTCGCGAAGGGTACCAGGGCCGTCGCCGAGGCCGTCGCGGACAGCGGCGCGGTGAGCATCATCGGCGGTGGCGACTCGGTCACCGCGATCAAGAAATTTGGCCTCGCCGACAAGGTGACCTTCATCTCCACGGGGGGCGGGGCCTCCCTCGAGCTGTTGGAGGGCAAGGAGCTACCGGGCGTCGCCGCCCTCGACGACGCTTAGAGAACTGGTCCGCCGCGACCGTAGAACCTTTCAGAAACCGCAAAGAGCCATGTCCCGAAGACCGATCATCGCCGCCAACTGGAAAATGCACAAAGGTCCCGCCGAGGCGACCGAGTTCATCGACGAGTTCGAGAACCTCATCGGTGGCAGCAGCGCCGTCGACATCGTGATCTCGCCGGCTTTCGTCGCCCTCGGGGCGGCCAAGGGGGCGCTCGCCAACAGCGACACGACGGGGCTCGCGGCTCAGAACTGCCATTTCGAAGAGAAGGGCGCCTTCACCGGCGAGGTCAGCATCGGGATGCTGACCGAGATCGGCGTCGATTATGTCATTATCGGCCACAGCGAGCGCCGGTCGATCTTCGGTGAGGACGACGCGATCATCAACGCCAAGGCGAAGGCGCTGCACGCGGCGGGGGTGAAGCCGATCATCTGCATTGGCGAGACGCTCGAGGAGCGGGAGGGCGGTCAGCTGGAGGCGGTTTTGCGCCGCCAACTGGAGGTGGGGCTCGAGGGGCTATCCGCCGACAAGATGGCCGAGGCGGTGATCGCCTACGAGCCCGTCTGGGCGATCGGCACTGGCAAGACCGCCGGCCCAGACGAGGCGCAGGAAGCCCACGCCTTCGTGCGCAAGGTGCTCGGCGAGCTCTTCGGCGAGGAGGTGGCAGCGAAGATCCGCATCCAATACGGCGGCAGCGTCAAACCGGCCAACACCGCCGAGTTGATGGCGCAGCCCGACGTCGATGGCGCGCTCGTCGGCGGCGCCAGCCTGGAGCCCGGGAGCTTCTCGGAGATCTGCAAGAACGCGGGGTAGGCTTTAAGGAAGAGTAGGATTGGCGGCAGCGCTTCTGCGCTGGCGTTCTTGAGGTTCGTCAATTAGGATCCGCGGCGATGAAGCGTCGCCACCGCCTAGATCGCTCTCACCCCCATCGGTTGCTCTTTCTCATTGCCGGGATTCTCCCGGTGATCGGGTCGCCATCTGGTGCCCAGCAGCAGGGGGTGTCACGTACACCGCCGGCTATCTATGGGGAAAGGCTAGAGGCACTGCTCACCCCCATCGACGACGTTCTTAAGCCCGCAGAGGATTTTGAGCAGGCCGCGATGGATGAGGCGTTTGGCGGCGTCGTTTTGTTGAACGAGGTTCTGAACCATATCGATGAAGAGGGGCGTCGCGTCCAAGTAATCCGCTATGTGTTCAAGGCTCTCACGGAGGGCGGGGCGAAAGCGATCGCGGAGGACACCTACTACTATCGTCAGAAGACCCAGCGGATCCATCTCGCGAAGGCTCAAACTCGGACTGCAGATGGCCGGACATTGCCGATCAAGGACAACGCGGCGATCATCCGGGTTCCCCAGCGGGATGCAGGGGCATCTCTCTACTCGGATGACGCGGAGTTGATCCTGGTGTTTCCTGAGGTCGATCCTGGATCGGTAACTGAAGCCGTAGTCGTCATCGAGGAGGATCGATTCCCGATCGCCGGGGAGTTTTGTACGTCAATGAGTTGGGGGGCTCGCTGGCCAATTTTAACGAAGCGCAGGTTGATCGATGTGCCGACGAAGATGGAGAAGCGTCTGCGGGCAGTATCCAGTAGTCGGAGGGTGCCAGCAATGCAGCGCGACGAACTTGAGGGCGACCGCGTCCGTCTGAGTTGGGAGAGAGCGAGGGTTGGCGGGGAAAAGTACGAGCCGTCGAGCCCTTCTTCTAAGTTCACGGCGCCGACGGTCTGGTTGTCCACGCTACCCGATTGGGACGCCTTCGCGCGCTGGTACAACGGTCTGATTGAGGACAGGTTCGAGATTGGAGAAGATCTGGCAGCGAAGGTCGAAGGATGGACAGAGGGTATCGAGGACGAGGGGGAGATCCTTGCCCTCCTCTTGTCGAAGGTGGCAAACGAGGTGCGTTATACGGGGCTGGAGTTTGGTCAGGCGGGGCTCCAGCCGTATGACTGCAACGAGGTTTGGGAGAACCGCTACGGCGACTGCAAGGACAAGTCGAACTTGTTGCGCGCGATGTTGGCCCACAAGGGGATCCGTTCGTACCTGACGCTTGTGAATACGAGGCACGCTGGCCAAGTTGAGAAACGGTCGCCCAGTCACCGGCATTTTAACCACGCTATTCTCGCGATCGAGCAGAGTGACGGCTATGTGTTCTGTGATCCCACTGTCGAGTATTCCAAACCTGGACTGTTGTCGCCCAGCGACGCCGATCGCGATGTGCTGCTGATAAAGGGGGAGGCGGCCGAGTGGGCGCGAACTCCGGCCCAGTCCGCCGGGCGCCTTTCTCACCGATTTGATATCGAGCGCGACCGCGCTGGCGGGCTCTCGGGATGGATGACATTGGTGGCTGAAGGATACTATGCGTGTAGCTATGCCGATAGCTATGCCAAGCGTGATCGGCAGCGGGTTGTATCCGGATTGGCAGATATCATCAATGGCTTCTTCCCGGCTGCGGAGGTGGTTGATGTCGAGAAGGCGGAGGGGCACGGGGATGCCGTGGATCGCTATGAATTGAAAGCCTACTTCGTGGTGCCCCCGGCTGCGGCGAACGACGATACGCGGGGCGGGTTCTCCTTCCCGTTCTCCGATGGGCTGCTGGTTCATCTCGGTGACGAACGCGATCGCAAGGCTCCATTCTACATGTGGAGGGATGTGATAGTGGTGGATGCTAGGGTTGTTTTTCCCGAAGGGCTAGAGCCCGTCTCGCTTCCACGTCCGTTCAGCGTGCAATCTCCGGCGATCAGCGCAGGCGCATCGTGGTCGAAGCATGATGGCGAGGACGGATACCGCGCCCAATTACAGATCGACTGCCGCAAATCGCAGGTTCCGGCTGCCGAGTTTGGAGCGGCGTTCAATGCCCTGCGCTCGTTGCGGAGCTGGATGGCTGAGCCCCTTCTGCTAGAGGCAGGGGCGGGCGAAGCGCCTGCCGTACCTCAGGTGGTTGACCTGAAGAATTTTCCAATCCTGTCCACCGGTGAGGGGCAGTTGGCTCTCCTCGAGCGACGTTTTCCAGAGAACGGAAGTGAGGAACTGCGCGTCGAGGCTTTGCGGCGTGTGTTGCAGTATTTCCCCGACGACTCGCAGACAATCGTCTATGCGAAAGCAAAGCTGGCGCTCGTGGACTGGAACGCAGATCGCAACGAGATAGCTGCAGAGAAACTCAGCGCATTGCTCGCCGAGTGGGACGGTAAACTTTCCGCTTCAGATCACGCCTGGTTGCGCTATTTGCTCGCTCTTGCCAAACGTGACTCTGGGGAGGAGAAAGAGGCGACGATTATCTTCGAGGAGGTTGCTGGAGATCAAGGTGCCTACGATTCTCGGCGTGCGTGGAGTTCCTATAATGCAGCCTCTCTATTGGAGAAACGCGGGGGGCGGAAGGAGCAAGAGCGCGCGGCGAAATTATTGCGAGAAGCGTTGGATCTAGAGTCTGATGCCCGCATCCGATGCTTTGAGCTGCTTGCGAAAATCGCTCCCGTACTTGGGGAGGAGGGCGAACTAGGAACGCGTCTGGCAGAGCTAGTCGTCGCAGGCGACCCGGAACTCTCTAAGGTTCTCGACGCGGTGATCGCCGTAGCCCGGGATCTCGGGGAAGACGACGGTGGCGGTGCGATCGCAGAATTGCTCGAGGCACTCCCGGTCGAGGAAGGGGCGGAGATCGCCGTTCACCTGCGGACGGGCTTGCGCGGTTTGGCCGACAGTTTTGGAATCCGTGACACCTGGGAGGGCATCAGGACCGATCTGGCGAAAGTGGTGGAGGCGAATCGGGATGAGGCCTGGGACAAGACGGCACCATCGAAGGAGCATCTTGCCGACAGGGCGGCGCTGCTAAAACAGTGTGGGGCGCTTTGGGAGGCCGACAAGGTCAAGCCCTACGTCCGCCACGCAACAGAGTTGCTGGTAAGCTTCGAGCCCGGTGACGATTACTCGCTAACCCTCTGGCGCGTGGCGAGCTGGGTCGAGTGGGACGAGCGCGACGATGATCGCTGGTTGGGGGGCAAGCTGCTGCCATCACTGTACGACGCGATGGACCGGCTCCCTGTGAGCGATGACAACCACTGGGACGGCAAATTCCTGCGTGCCGCGTATCATAGGGTTCGTGGAGAAGAATCCGAAGAGCTGAAAATTTTGAGGGCGATGGAAGCATCGCCGGATTTTCCGGACAGCTTTAGGCGATCGCTCGACGAGGATCTCGGCGCAAGCTTGGTGGCGGTGCGTGAGTTTGACGAGTCGCTATCATACTTCAAGAAGGGGGAGGGGAGGCTCGATGACGCGGAGGTCTGTGATGGGCTGGTGATGGCGGGGTTCGTCTGTCTTGAGACAGGAAAAGCTACTGAGGCGCTGCGACGTTGGGGATTGCTAGTCGAAGTCGATGAGAGCGTTGTCGCGGAGATGACCTATGAAGATCAGGCCAAGAAGATTCGGGTCTTGCTCGAGGATTCCGGCAAGGCGCGCGCCTATTGGCGCGACGCCCGCGGCTGGTGGCGGGAGTGGTGTCGATTTAGGAAACGATACGGCATTGAGGAATCATCCTCACATATCGAGGTGCCAACTTTCGAGAATCTCTCCAATTTGGGAGCGCGCTTTGGGGCGACGTTCCGCGGCCCGGAGCGTGAGGGGTTCGGCGAACTCTGTGATCGGACGGCTCACGCTGCCCGATGGTTGCCGTCGACCGCGCAGCAGCTTGGCACCTACCTGATCTCGCTGGCCAATGAAGCGGAAGATCTGGAGGAGGCCGGGGCCTTGCGTGAGATGGGCGTTGAGATCCTCGAGAGAGTAAAGCTCGGTGAGCCCGCTGTAGTTCGGCAGGCGAGGCTTTGGCAGGGGGTCGGCTATGTCGATCTCGGTTGGCACGAGAAAATGTTAGAGTACGTAGAGGAGTTTTTAGGGGCTGACGAAGATGAGGATGCTGTCAGTCGCGGCATGGTGCGTCTCTGGGCTCTCTCCGCCGTGGCCCTCGGCGAAGAACTCGAGGAGGTGAAGTCCGCCCTGGAGGGTATCCTTGAAGATGGGGAGAAGGACGGCCGCGCCTACGCCGTCGTCTCCCTCTCGAAAGTCTACCGGGCTCTGGGCGATGGCGAGGCGGAAGAGAAGCTATTGAAGGGGGAGATCGAGCACCCGAAGGTGAAAGCGGATGAGGCGCAGCATGAGCAGCTGGTAGCTCGCTACGAGGAGCTGTCCCTGAGCGGGGCGGCTTCCGATGATTTCGGTGCTGCTGTGGGGCGTTGGATGGACAAGAACCGGCCGGAATGGTGGGATTACGTTCTGCCTAAAGGCCTATCGGATCCGCGGGTCAGGGATCTCGATAGGACGTTTGGCGAGTCGAGCCGGCTAAATGATGCCGAACGGATCAAGCTTGAGCTGCTCGTGGCTGCGGGGGGGGAGAGTTCTGATCTGCCTCTGGATCAGAGGGAGAGCCACTTCGAGAACGCTGTCTATGAACTGGGCACTAGAGCCCAACGGTGGGACGAATCGCGGCAGATATTCGATGGCGTGATCGATGACCCCGGCCTGCGCCCCAATTGCAGGGGGGTAATGTATCTGTTCGCATGTGGCGAGGCGCTGCGCGAGGTGGGCGTCGGCGAACTCAATCGCTACCTGGCGATGCCATCGCCTGCTCCCGAGAACGTCTTTCTCAAAGATATTAGAAACTTCTACAGGAAGTTGGCAAGGCATGGCACTTCCACCGCCGAGGAGATCGAAGTGGCCATTGGCGCGGTGGTGGACGAGCCGCTTGGCGACCTCGAAATCGGTGTGGTGATTTTGCTTTTCAGTCGGCTGGCTTTGATGGGGGAGGCCGAACGTATGGATGCGATTCGCGAGGGCGTCGGTGATTGGCAGCTAAAGGCTGGGGCGAAGACTTCGCTGACGAGATTGCGGCTGTCTATGCTCCGCGAGGTAAAAGCTGTTAGGGAGGGTGTGGAGCTGCGGGAGGCTATGACGAGTATATTGAGCGAGCGCTTCGACGCGATGGACGGCAAACGTGGGCGCTACCTCTCGGAGGCGCTGAAGGGGGACGCTGACGCCGAGCTGTTGGGATATGAAGACTCCTTGGCTCTCGCCTCGCACCGGTTCAAATCGGGCATTCTCCCCCTACATAGCCCACAATTTGGAGGGGAACTGTTAGGGATCTCTTCGGGGCGTCCCGAACATGAAGCGTTCAACCTCAAGATCTACGACGCCTTGTTGCGCGAGACTGGCGATGATCTCGAACGCTCGTTTGCGATCCTCGCCGCCGGTCACTTCTTTGATACCGATGAGGATGATGTGGTGACGAAGCTGACTGCCCTCGCGAAACCATTCGCCGATGCAAAGGAACACCCGTTCAGCGCCGCGGCGCTACAGTTCTTCGAACTGCATTGCGATATTCGGCGCGGCAGAGAGATGGATGTGAAAGCCGAGCTGGCGAAGATCGAACACCCTCGCCTGGCTGGTCGCGCGACCAATTTAGTGCTCGCATCGCTGATGAAGGCTGGTGACAAGAAGAAGTTACGGGTCGCAATCGATGCTCTAGATCCGGACGAGCTGCTCGAAGCCTCGACGTTGCCTTTGTCGCTGCGCGCGTTAGAAATGGCTGGGATGGAGGATATGGAGGAGTTGGCGCGTGAGGAGGCGGCCAGTGTAATCTCAGAGATCATTACCAGTGATTGGTTAGAGCAAGACTTTAGTGGGATGTGGCTCGTACTCAAAATCGCCCAGACGCTAGGGGAGGCGGAGCTGGTTCCGGAAGCCTATCTCGAAAGTTATCTGAGACAGGTGGGCGACGAACGGCAGGCGCAGAATGCGCGTTGCGAGATCGCGCTGTTGAATCGCGACTGGAAATCTCTGGCCGATCTAAGTGCGACTGCGATCGAAGGGTTCCCCACGCTCTATCACCTCTACTGGCTGCGAGGGCTTGCCCTCTACGAACTCGACCGCAAGGCTGAGGCGGCGAAGCCTCTTCGGATTTATGCTCGGTATTCCCACGATGAGATCGAGCATGCCCAGGCTGTGAAAATGCTCGAGAAGATCGAATCCGGTGGATAGGGGGCGCGGAATTTGGTAGTGTCTAGAATCTTCTGCACTTTTTTGGAGAACTGCTAGGTTTTGTTGGTTCTGGTTTGGGTTCGGTTCGATCTGGCAAGCGCCCCGCTTGCCGATCTAGACTAACTCGCCAGTTGGATTCCCAGCCAGACCAGGATCACACCGAACGTCGCGCTCAGCCCGACGTAGAGCGTCGCGCCGACCACGGATCCACTGCGCAGCAGGCCCAGCGTCTCCAGCCCGAAGGCGGAGAAGGTGGTGAAGCCGCCGAGGAACCCGACCGTCACCAGCAGTCGTAGCACCGGGTTGGTCTCCCACAGGGTGTAGGTGATCCCGATCGCCAGGCAGCCGAGCAGGTTGACGGCGAGGGTTGGGTAGGGGAAGCGGACGCCCTCGCCGAGCGACGACTGGACCCAGCTGCCCAGCCCCCAGCGCGCCGCCGCACCGGCGAACCCGCCGATGCCGACCAGGACCGCTGCGGTGGCCGAGTGCATGGATTGACAAGGTTTAGCGGTGATCTAGTGTCCCGTCCACCATGAGCAAGAAGATTGTCGTCGCCTATTCGGGAGGTCTGGATACCTCGGTGTTGCTGCTTTGGCTCAAGCAGCGATACGGCGCCGAGGTGATCGCCTACTGTGCTGACGTCGGCCAGGGCGAGGAGCTCGACGGGTTGGAGGAGAAGGCGCTGAACACCGGCGCGTCGAAGTGTTTCATCGGCGACCTGCGCGAGGAGTTCGCGCGCGACTTCATCTACCCCATGTTCCAGGCCGGGGCGATCTACGAGGGCCAGTATTGGCTGGGGACGAGCATCGCCCGCCCGGTCATCGCCAAGGGCATGGTCGAGGTCGCGCGCGCCGAGGGGGCGGACGCGCTCGCCCACGGCGCCACCGGCAAGGGCAACGACCAGGTGCGCTTCGAGCTCTCCACCGCCTCCCTGGCGCCGGAGATGGAGATGATCGCCCCCTGGCGGATGGCCGAGTTCCGCGAGCAGTTCCCGGGCAGGGCGGAGATGATCGCCTACGCGGAGAAGGAGGGGATCCCGGTGCAGGCCAGCGCCTCGAAGTCCTACTCGATGGACCGCAACCTCCTGCACATCAGCTTTGAGAGCGGCGTGCTCGAGGACCCCTGGTACGACGCGAGCGGGGAGGCGAGCCGCGATATGTACGTGCTCTCAACCTCGCCGGAGGAGGCGCCCGACCAGCCGGAATACCTACAAGTCCTCTTCGAGAAGGGCGATGCCGTCGGCCTGAAGATCGATGGCCTCGACGACCTGCTGGGGAAGCTGGGGGTCGCCGCCGAAGGCGAGGCCGACGGCTACACCAGGCTCTCGCCATACGGGGTGATGATGGTGCTCAACCACCTCGGCGGCAAACATGGAATCGGCCGGGTCGACATGGTCGAGAACCGCTTCGTCGGCATGAAGAGCCGCGGCGTTTACGAGACGCCCGGTGGGGCGATCCTCTTCGACGCCCACCGGCAGATGGAGAGCCTGACGATGGATCGCGAGGTGATGCACATCCGCGACGGCCTGATCCCGAAATATGCCGAGTTGGTCTATAACGGGTTCTGGTTCGCCCCCGAACGCGAGGCGATTCAGGCGCTGGTCACCGAGAGCCAGAAGAACGTCAGCGGGGAGGTGAGGGTGAAGCTCTACAAGGGCAACGTCATCGCCGCCGGCGTGCGCAGCCCACTGAGCCTCTACAGCGAGGACGTCGCGACCATGGAGGGCGGCGCCGAGGAGGCCTACAACCAGGACGACGCCACTGGCTTCATCCGCCTCAACGGCCTGCGCCTGAAAACCTCGGCGCGGGTGCACAGCTGAGGGACATCGAACGTCCTGCGTTCTCTAGGGCGCGTTTGAAGACGGGTTGCCAGGTCACGGAGGGGGGCTGCCTGAATCTTGTTCTGAAACTGGCATAGCGATCGGAGGGGCGGCATCCTGCCGCCCTGTTGGGGGCGCGTCGAACAGGCGGCAAGATGCCGCCCCTCCTTTTTTGGCTGCCTGCCCCCTTTTCGTATCCTCGAACATCGCAGACTGCTGCGAGGGCCTATCGGCATCCCCTAGTATCTCGGCACCGAGGGGTCGATTTCGGTCGACCAGGCGTCGATGCCGCCGGCGAGGCTGAAAGTCTTGGCGAAGCCCCTGGCGCGGAGGAACTGCGAGGCCTGCAGGGAGCGCATGCCGAGGTGGCAGTAGACGACCAGGTGTTCCTCCGCGGCGGGGTCCCATCCGGCGGACTTGGCGGGGAGTTCCGAAAGGGGCACCAGCTCCGCGCCGTCGATCCTGCAGAGCTGCCACTCGTCCGGCTCCCTGCAGTCGATGAGCCGCAGCGGCACCGCGCCAGATCCGAGCAGCCCGTTGAGCTGGCCGGCGCCGATCTCGATCTGCCCGTCCGGGTCAGGGGGCGTCATCGAGCTCAGTAGGTCACCGTGACCGGCGTCCCGTGTCGGACGTTGTTGAAGAAGTGGCGGGCCATCCACTCCGGCATGCGGATGCAGCCGTGCGAGGCGGGGAAGCCGGGGAGGTAACCCGCGTGCATGCCGACCCCGCCATGGATGCGCATGAAGTAGGGCATCGGGGCGCCCTCGAAGCGCGCGCCCGCCGGCGGGTTGGGGGTCGCGCGCACGTCGACGTCGTCGTTGATCACCGTCCCGTCGGAGGTCTTCCAGACGCCGTACAGGTTCGAGCGGTGGTCGATGTTCTTCTGGGTGATCTTGAAGTTGCCGGTGGGCGTGTTGTATCCCTCGCGGCCGCTAGAGATCTGCGAGATGCCGACGAGGGTGCCCCCCTTGTAGAACCTCGCCTTCTGGTCGCCGAGGCTGATCTTGATCGATGGCGAGCCCTGCGCCGCGCCGCCGTCCCAATAGGAGACGGTGTCCGCCGGCCCGGCGCCGTTGCGGGGGGGGCGGGAATTCGCCCCCGGGCCGAGCGACTCCAGGTAGACCGTGCGCCCCCGCATGTCGTCGTAGGGGCGCATCGATTCGCAGCCTGAGAAGGTGACGGCGAGGGCAAGGGCGGCCAGGAGTTGTTGGGATCGGGACATCGGCACCATGCCCAGGACGGGCGACGGGAATTAAAGATCAGGAGGTTCCTATGGTCAAGGACGCCCGGTCCAGTTTTGCCGTTGCGCGGTGGTTCTCATGGCGTTACGGATTCAGCCCGCCGTCAGAAACCGGCGGGGCGAGCCATGCCGACCTACGACTACGAGTGCCAGAAATGTGGCAACACCTTCGAGGTGTTCCAGTCGATGAACGACCGCAAGCTGAGCAAGTGCCCGGATCCCGAGTGCAAGGGGAAGGTCACCCGCCTGCTGGGGACGGGCGCCGGGATCATCTTCAAGGGCTCCGGTTTCTACGAGACCGACTACCGCAGCGAGTCCTACAAGGCCGGCGCCAAGGCCGACAAGCCGGAGAAGGCTTCGGGCTCCGGCGACAAGAAATCGGACTCGTCGACGAAGCCCAAAAAGTCGAAATCGGGGACGAAGAAGCTCTCGGGTTCGAAGGCGGGTAGCTGAGGGGCCTCCGCCGCGCGCCTTTTGAGGGTGGGGGGGATCAGGAGACGATGAAGCTGTTGGGTTTCGCCATCCGCCTGTTGTTCGTCGTGGTGCCGCTCGCCCTGGCAGGGGCCCTCGTGTTGGTCTATACCCCGGAGCCCCTCGACGACATCGGGGGTCGCGGCGGGGAGAAGCCGGTGTCGCCGAGGCTGCTGGAGCGGGCCGGTGCCGCATTCGACGTGGGGCGGAGTTTCGAGTGTAGCGAGGCCGAGCTGAACCGCCACATCCGTTCGGAGGTCGCGGCGCGCGAGGCGGACGGGTTCGAGGTGTTCGCCGAGTTCCGTGGCCTCTGGGTGCGCCTTGGGGAGGGGCGGCTCGAGCTGGTGTTCGAGCGCGAGGTGCTCGGGCTCGACTCGACCGTCTCCGCAGAGATCCAGATCGTGCGGGAGGGGGACAGCTTCCGGATCGACGCCCCGGGTGGCCGTTTCGGGAGGCTCCCGGTGCCCGGCGGTTGCCTAAAACTGATCTCTGGTGGACTGGAGAATATCGGTGCGGTGCTGGGGCCTGAAAAACAGATGCTTTCTCGCACCAACAGGATTACCATCTCCGACGGTCGTTTGCGCCTCGATCCCCGCGCCATCCCCTAGACCGCCACCCCCACGAGCCACCCCGTTGTCCGAGGTCGGCTCGCAGGGTCGGTCGATCCAGGGCTGCGGGTTTTTCGGGGCTGCAGCCCGCCGAACCCTGAATATCGACCCCGCCCCCGATCGCGATGCGTATCCTCCCCCCAATGCCGCTGGTGGTGACGCTCGCGCTGATCCTGACGCAGGGGCTCCACGGCCAGGGGGCGGCGGCGTCTCCCGAGCTGGGGTCGGAGGGGGTGAGCCGCAGCAGTTCGAGGCAGTTCGTCGTGCGCGGCAAGGACTCGCGGGCGCGGGGGGCGTTCTGCGTCTTCGCGGAGCAGGTGAAGGCGGAGTTCCTGGCGTTGCTGCGCCAGCACGACCGCTGGCGTTTCGCGGTGGTCATCCAGGTCCGCGGGAGCACCACGGCGATCAACGCCGGGAGGCCGGTGCGTTCGCGGGTCTTCAAGAAACCGGATGGCGGGTACCGCCTGCAGATCGACGTCGAGCTCGGCGACGCGTTCACCCGCGAGGTGTTGCGTGAGGAGCTGATCCGCCTGTTGCTGGTGGAGAACATCTTGCGTGCGAAACCGCACGCCGATCTCGCGGGACGTTCGGGTGTGTTGCCGGAGTGGTTGCGGATCGGCGTCGCGGAGGCGATCGAGTTCCGGCGTCGCGACCGGCCGACCGAACTATTCTCGGCGATCTTCAAATCGGGGAAGATACTCACCGTCAACGAGCTGATCTACGCCAAGCCGGAGGGGATGGATTCGGTCTCCAGGTCGATCTACAAGGCCTCGTGTTGCGGTCTCGTCCTCGCCCTGGTCGGCCACGAGGGGGGCGCGGAGCGAATGCGGCGGATGATCGGCGACCTCGCCGTGTTCCGGGGCACCCCGAAGGCGCTGCTCGAGAAACATTTCCCCGGGACGGCGGACTCCAAAAACAGCTTGGAGAAGTGGTGGACGCTGGAGCTGGCGGCGATGGCGCAGCCGACCGTGAAGGACATCCTCGACCCGCTGGAGACCGAGCGGGCCCTCGGGCGCTGCCTCGAGGTGGGCTTCATGGTGGAGGGGGACGTCCCGCCCGGTGCGGGGGCGGGCGACTCCGAGCGGAGGAAGTTTTGGCAGGTCTTGCGACCCAAGAGGGGGCGGCGAGGTGCCGACGGGGGGGGCGAGGGCGCCCCGATGACCAGGGTGGTGGTCGACCTGGCCGAATACCGGCAGTTCATCGACCGCCCTGACAGGGACAAGCTGCTCGGCGCGGTCGAGGTGAAGTTGCTGCAGCTGAGCTATCGTGCCTTCCCCCTCCACCGACCCCTGATCCAAGAGTACCAACAGGTTCTGGACAGGCTCGCGAGGGGCAAGACCAGGGGGGTGGACGAGAAGCTCGCCGAGCTGGCCGCGGCGCGGGTTGCCCTCCACCGCTCAGCGGGGGATGCCACCGACTACCTCAACTGGTACGAGGCGACCCAGGTCGGGCAGCGCAGCGGCGCCTTCGAAGACTATAAGGAGGCGGTCGAGGAGCTGCGCAAGCCGCCGCCCTCGCGGGCAGACGGCCTGTCCGTCTATCTGGATGAACTCGACAAGGAGTTCCGCTGAGGGTAAACAGAGCGTCGACGATGCGAAACTTGACCGTGCGCGAACGGGCGATCTTAGTCGCGGCGATGGTGACCTTCCTGGTCGGTGCGGGGCACCGCTACTGGAAGGCGAAATCGGCGTCGCCGGCCGCCGCCGGGGGAGACCCGGACAGAGTCCATGCAAAAGGTTGATTTCCAAGACGCTGTAGATTCCGCGGTCGCCGGGGACCCGCGCTATTCGGCGGACGCCTACCATTTCCTGCACGCGGTGCTGGCGGACGCGGTGAAGGCGCAGCGCAAGCGCACCGGCGGCGCCGATCGGCACGTCGGCGGCGGGGAGCTGCTGGAGGCGTTCCGCCGCAGGGCCCTGCGCGACTTCGGGCCGATGGCGCGGACGGTTTTGGACGAGTGGGGGGTCCGGTGCTGTGAGGACGTGGGCGAGATGGTGTTCCTGCTGATCGCCGCGGGGGCGTTCGGGAAGAGCGAGCGCGACCGCCGCGAGGACTTCGCCGGGGGGTACGACTTCCACGAGGCCTTCGTCGTGCCGTTCCTGCCGCCGGCGAAGAGGGAGGCGGCCCACGACTGTGAGGGGGGGGCGCGCCGCGACGGCTGATGGGGGGCTCCTCGATCTCCCCGGGGGTGGAGCTGCCCGACCTGCCGGTCGAGAAGTTCGTGCTCGACAACGGCCTGACGCTGATCGTCCGCGAGGACCGGTCGTCGCCGGTGGTCAGCCTGCAGGGGTGGTGCCAGACCGGCAGCATCCACGAGGGTGGGTGGCTCGGCGCCGGCCTCTCACACATCCTCGAGCACATGCTGTTCAAGGGGACCCAGGCGAGGAGCTCTGAGGAGGTCGTCCGTGAGATCGGGGTCCTCGGCGGACAGATCAACGCCTACACCTCCTTCGACCGCACGGTCTACTACATCGATTGCCCCGGCGAGAGCGCCCGCGGCTGCCTCGACGTGCTGATGGACGTGGTGGCGCGGGCGACCGTCCCTGCCGCGGAGTTCGCGGGCGAGCAGGAGGTGATCCGCCGCGAGTTCGCGATGGGCGACGACGACCCCGACCGGGTCGCGAGCCGCGAGATGTTCGCCACCGCCTTTCCGACGCATCCCTACGGCGTGCCGGTGATCGGCTACCGGGAGGTCTTCGACCAGCTCGACCGCGACGATGTGCTCGACTACTACAGCCGCCGATATGCCCCCAACAACCTCGTGTTCGTGGTCGTCGGCGACGTCGAGCCGGGTCCGGTGCGCGACCAGGTGGCGGAGTTTTTCGAGACGCTCCCCCGGCGCCCGCTGGCGCCGGTGTTCGTACCGCAGGAGCCACAGCAGCTGGGGCGGCGGGACTTTTTCAAAGCGTTCCCGACGCCGGTGACGAAGCTCTGGCTGGCGTGGAGGATCCCGGGCCTCACCCACCCGGACATGCCCGCCCTCGACGTGTTGGCGACGGTGCTGGGCGACGGCCGGAGCTCGCGCCTCCACTGCGGTGTGAGGGAGCGCCTGGGGGCGGTGCACCGCGTCGATGCCTTCTCCTACACGCCGGCCGACGGGGGGCTGTTCGCGATCGGCGCCGACCTGGACCCGGAGAAGCGCGGCCCGGCAGAGGTGGCGATCCTGGAGGAGGTCGGCCGCCTGCTCGACGGGGGGGTGGGCGACGACGAGATCGCCAAGGCGCGCCGGATGGCGTTGGCGACGCAACTCGGGACGCTGGTCACCGCCAGCGGCCAGGCCTCCGACCTGGGGGGCAATTGGATCCTCGCCCGCAACCTCGATTTCACCCGCGACTACCTGCGTCGCATCGAGGTGGTCGACGCGCGGGCGGTGGAGGAGGTCGCGCGGCGGTACCTCCTCGACGACAGCCTGAGCGTGGTCGAGGTCGGCCCGGCAAAGGAGGTCTCCGCGCCCGCGGTGGCGGTGTCCGGTCGCCCCCCCGGACGGGAGCTCTTCGAACTCGACAACGGTCTGCGCGTGGTGGTTGAGGAGGACCGCCGTCTGCCGCTGCTCTCGATGTGCGCGGCGTTCCGCGCCGGCCTGCTCGCCGAAACCGCCGCGGAGTCGG
>JANQMB010000230.1 GCA_028280355.1 Verrucomicrobiales bacterium | reverse complement strand
CCGGCGACCCGACGCTGATCCTCATCATCGCCTACGCCGTGCGCCGCCTGCCCTACGTCGTGCGCTCGGCCGTCGCCGGCTTCCAGCAGACCTCCCCCGACCTGGAGGAGGCGGCGCAGAACCTCGGGGCGCCCCCGCTGCGCTCGCTGCGCCGCGTCACCGTGCCCCTGATCGCCGCCAACCTGATCGCCGGCGGCCTGCTGGCGTTCTCCTTCGCCATGCTCGAGGTGTCCGACTCCCTGGTGCTCGCCCAACAGCAACCCCACTACCCGATCACCAAGGCCATCTACACCCTGTTCGGCTCGCTCGGCAACGGCCACTTCCTCGCCTCCGCCCTGGGGGTCTGGGCGATGGTCTTCCTGGCGATCACCATCGCCGGCGCCAGCCTCGCCCTCGGCAGGAAACTGGGGGCGCTGTTTAGGGTCTGAAGAAGTTGTTAGTTTTCAGTGTTCAGTTTTCAGCAAGAATGGCGAGGTGGGGCTAGGAAAGGGTGGCGTGGATAGGGAGGAGGCATATCGGTTGTTGGCCCGGGAGATCAACCGCCTGGCGTCGGCACCTTTCTCCGAACTGGTCGGTCGGGTTGGGTCGGAGCAGCGATTGTCCCTCGTCGGGGATTCGGGAGAACGGTACGAGATCGAGGTGACGTTCTCCCCCGGATCCCCGAAGCGGGTCGAGGTAGTGGTCGAAGGGGTGTTGTACGGGAGCAACACCTACCGAAATGAGAGGCTGTGCGAAAAGGTTGTCGTTCGCCCGGAGGGCTCACGTGACGGGGGCTGAAAACTGAACACTGAAAACTAGCAAACTCCCCCCTTCTTCTCGATCATCGCGTAGGCGTTGTGGTTGTGGATCGACTCGAAGTTCTCCGCCTCGACGCGGTACCACCTGATGTCTGGCTGGGCGTCCGATTTGGCGGCCACGTCGCGCACCAGGTCCTCGACGAACACCGGGTTGTCGTAGGCCCGCTCGGTGACCGCCTTCTCGTCGGGGCGTTTGAGGAGGCTGTAGAGCTCCGAGCTGGCGCAGGACTCGACCAGCTGCACCAGGTCCTCGATCCAGATCGGCTTCTCGAAACGGACCGCGAACGTGACGACCCCGCGCTGGTTGTGGGCGCCGCGGGCGCTGATCGCTTTGGAGCACGGGCAGAGCGTGGTCACCGGGACCTCGACGGTGACCACGAAATCGATCTCCTCGCGGGTCGCGTCGATCTCGAAACGGACCTGGTAGTCCATCAGGCCGCGCTCGCCGGTCTCGGGTGCCGGCTTCGATAGGAAGAAGGGGAAATCGATCACGATGTGCGCCTTCTCGGCGTCCAGGCGTTCGAGCAGCTCGCCCGGGATCGCCGACATGTCGCGCACGCCCAGCTGTGGCCCGTGGGCGTTGAGCACCTCGACGAAGCGGCTCATATGCGTCCCCTTGTACTGGTGCGGGAGGTCCACCGCCATCGCCACCGTGGCGACGGTGCCCTGTACCGCGTTGGCCTTGTCCTTGATCTCGACCGGGAAGCGGAGGGCCTTAACGCCCACCCTGTCGATCGGCAGGTTGCGATCGTCCGGCTCGTTCTGCGTGTCCTTCAACTCCTGCATGGCTTCCGTGGATACAGAAAGGGCCCCGCGGCGCGCGGGGCCCTCCCGGAGAAAAGGTATCGTCGCCACCCCGGGGTGGCACCCCGCTACTTGAGCAGGTTCACCGCCCGCGCGCGCTTGATCTCGCGGGTGATCTTGCGGTGCATCTTCGCCGACACCCCGGTGACCCGGCGCGGCAGGATCTTGCCGGTGTCGGTCGTGAACAGCGTCAGCACCTCCGGGTTCTTGTAGTCGATCTTCTCGACCGGGATGTCCAGACGCCTGCGGGGCATCTTGCGGTTGGCCCGGCGGAGGTTGTAGGCACGCTGTTCGGTCTTGGGTTCCATGGAGACTGCTTGGTTGCGGATTGCCCCTCTACCGGAGTTCGCGGTGTAGCGTGCGCCGCTTCAGGAAAGGGTTGTATTTGACCTTCTCGAGACGACCGGGCGTCCTCAGGCTCTTCTTGTTACGGGTGCTGGTATAGCGCGAGGGCGGCTTGCCCTCCTCGCGGGCCTCGGTGCACTCCAAAATGATGATATCGCGCGGCATTTGTCCTCGGTTTCTAGTAAGGGGCGGTGACCCTAGGCCTAACTGGCGCTACTTTCAAGCGCCGATCCGTCGTCCAACAGCCCGAACATCGAGCGCGCCGCTGGCCGCCGGCCGCCGCGGGAACCGTTCTCCCTCTCGATCTGCGCCTGGCACTCCACGGTGTAGCGGGTGAACGGGATCGCCTCCAGGCGCGCGTGCATGATCTTTTTGCCGGACATTTCACACAGCCCGTAGTTGCCGAGCTCGATGCGCTTCAGCGCCTCCTCGATCTCGTGCAGGGCGTCCTGCTCCTGCGAGAGGAGGTTGAGGGCGAAGTCGCGGTCGTAGGCGTCGCTGCCCGCGTCCGCCTGGTGCATCCCGAAGGCCGAGGTGTCGCTGCCGTCGCCGCCGGTGCGCAGGTTCTCCTTGGCCACCCCGTTCATCGCATCGACCAGCGAATCGCGCAGGTCCAGCAGCTTCTGCCGCTGCTGCTCCTCGAACTTGCTCAACTTGTGCGGCTTGCCGTTCTTAGGCCGGACCGGGATCGGCGGGAAATCGTCATCCTCCACAGCGCTGGCCGCCACCGCCCGCTTTGTCGGGGACTTCGCCGTTGCCCGCTTCGTGGTGGACTTCTTTTTCGCAGCCGCCGCCTTCTTCGCAACGGTCTTCTTCTTCGCAGTCGTCTTCTTCGCAGCCGCCTTCTTCTTTGCGGGGGCCTTCTTGGCCGGGGCCTTCTTCTTGGCGACGGCCTTCTTCTTGGCGGTCGTCTTCCTGGCGGGGGCCTTCTTGCGTGCGGGAGCTTTCTTCTTGGCGGTCTTCGCGGCTTTCTTTGCCATCGGTAGCGCTTTCTAGATAAATTAGCGACGCCCGGTCATTCCGGGCAATCCGGGTCCCCGGGGGTAGAGCCTTCGCGCCCCCCGGGCCTGGGGAGCGCAATCTGTAGATCCGATTCCCTATCCTCGCAACCGAAATCACACCCCCGGAAAGCCCCGTCGCGACGCCGGCAAAACATCCATTACCCCCTCCACATCAACGGGATAAGAAAACTCGCGACGAGCCATAGGAGGATCGCGAGCGGGATGCCGACCCGCGCGAAGTCGGTGAACTTGTACCCCCCGGCGCCGTAGACGTAGGTGTTCGTCTGGTAGCCGATCGGCGTGGAGAAACTCGCGCTGGCCCCGAACATCACGGCGATGACGAACGGGCGGGGGTCGACGTCGGGTCCGAGGGCGACGGCGACGCTGATCGCGATCGGGGTCAGCAGTGCGGCGACCGCGTTGTTGCTCACCAGCTCGGTGAGGATCGCCGCCAGCAGGTAGATCACCGAGATCATCACGAAGGAACCGTACCCGCCGGCGAGCTCCGTCGCCCAACCGGCGACATCGGCGGCGAGCTCCGTCTTCTGCAGGGCGAGCCCCATCCCGAGCATCCCGAAGATCATGAAGATCACCTTCCACTCCACCGCGCCGTAGGCCTCGGCCGGCTCGATGCAGCGGGTGAACAGGGTCAACAGCGCGGCGGCCAGCGCCAGCACGATCAGCGGCTGGCCGAACGCCCCGAGCACCATGAACAGCGCCAGCGCGCCGACCGCGAAGGGCACCTTCGAATAGCGCACCTCGCGCGCCTCGGGCCGCGACAGGTTGATGAAGTCGCGCTCCTGGAACAGCCTGTTCATCCGCTCGACCGGCCCCTCGACGAGCAGGGTGTCCCCGAAGGCGAGCTTCACGTCCTCGAACCGCTCCCGCAGGTTCACGCCGCGCCGGTGTACGGCCAGGATCAGGACACCGAAACGCTGCCGGAAGTTGAGCTCCTTCAACGACCGCCCCACCAGCGACGACGCGGGGCCGATGATGCCCTCCATCAGCACCGCAGAGTCGGTGCGCAGGCGCTCCAGCCCGAGCTCCGCCCCGCCCCCGATCTCCAGCCCCGCGGTCTCGCCGGCGTGGATCACCCCGCCGACCCGGCTCTTGACGAGCAGCTGGTCGCCGGCCTCGAAAACGATCTTGTCCAACGGCAGCTCGAGCCTGTCCCCGCCGCGGGTGACCTCGATGATCCTGAACTCCCGGATCTTGGCCAGGCGGGTCTCGCCGATCTTCCGGCCGACGATCGGCGACCCCTTGCCCACCACCGCTACGGTGAGGAACTCCTTGCCCTCCTCCGCCTCGAAGAGGGTCGATAGGGTGACCCGGTCGGGCAGCAGCCGCCGCCCGACGAAATACATGTAGAGGAAGGTCACCGCGACGAACACGATGCCCAGGCGGGAGACCTCGAACATCCCGAACTGCCCGAGGCGGGGGTCGCCGGACTTCTCTGCGATGCCGGCCGCGATCAGGTTGGTCGAGGTGCCGATGATCGTGCAGGTGCCGCCGACGATGGCCGCGTAGGACAGCGGGATAAGGAACCTCGAGGCGACCAGGTCGTGCTTCCGGGAGAGCGCCAGGACGATCGGCAGGAACACCACCACCACCGGGGTGTTGTTCACGAAGGCGGAGAGCGGGGCGACCAGCAGCATCAACACCATCAGGATCCTGCCCTCGCGGTTGCCCGCCGCCCGCTCGAAATAGCCGCCGAGGGCGTCGATCGCGCCGGTGCGCTCCAGCGCGGCGCTGAGGATGAACATGCAGGCGACGATGATCGGCGCCGGGTTCGAAAACACCGACAGCGCCTCGTCGACGGTCAGGACGCCGGAGACCATCAACAGGACGAAGGCCCCCATCGCCACCATGTCGGGCGGGAACCACTCCCGGACGAAGGCCGCGAACACGACCACCACCAGGATGCAGACGAACAGTTGGTCCATGACGAGACGGTTGATTTGGCCGCCGGGCGGCCGGACAATCCGCAGCAAGCTGTCCCGCCCGGCCGGGGCGCCCCTCCACCAATCGCCGGGGGCATTTCCGAATCAACAAATTTACGACCCCGCCGCCGAAACCCAATGGCAACCCTCGCCATCGCCCTAGGGGCGCTCGCCCTGTACCTGGTCGCCTACCACACCTACGGCCGGTTCCTCGCCCGCAAGATCTTCAAGCTCGACCCCCGCTCCACGGCGCCCAGCGTCGGGATGCGCGACGACGTCGACTACGTCCCGACCAGGAGGGGGGTCGTGTTCGGCCACCACTTCACCTCGATCGCCGGCACCGGCCCGATCGTCGGCCCGGCGCTCGCCGTGGTCTGGGGCTGGGTGCCCGCCCTGTTGTGGGTGCTGTTCGGCTCGATCCTCATCGGCGCGGTGCACGACTTCGGCGCCCTGGTGGTGTCGATGCGCAACCGGGGGCAGACGGTCGGCGACATCGCCGGCCGCGTGCTCGCCCCGCGCACCCGGCTCCTCTTCCTCGCCATCCTGTTCATGGCGTTGACCATCGTGCTGGCGATCTTCGGCCTGGTGATCGCCGCCGTCTTCGACCTCTACCCGGCGGCGATCTTCCCCTGCCTGATACAGATCCCCCTCGCCGTGGGGATCGGCGTGGCGATCCACCGGAGGGGGAAGGGCATCCTGATCCCCTCGCTCCTCGCCCTGGCGGTGATGTATCTCACGGTCGCCTTCGGCGACTGGGGGCCGCTGCACGCCTTCAACCACATGCTGGGCGGCGAGCCTGGCAAGATCGACGGCCTGCCGACCATCGTCTGGGTCGCGATCCTCCTCGCCTACTCCTACGTCGCCTCGGTGCTCCCGGTGTGGACCCTGCTCCAGCCGCGCGACTTCATCAACAGCCTGCAGCTCCTGAGCGCGCTCGGCCTGCTGGTACTCGGGCTGGTCGTCGCCGGCCTGTGGGGCGGCGCGCCACCCGCCGAGGGCGCCGCCCGACCGGCGCTGGAGATCGTCGCGCCGGGGTTGCGCGCCGGGGCGGAGGCCCCCGAGGGCGCACCGTGGATCTTCCCCTTCCTCTTCGTCACCATCGCCTGCGGGGCGATCAGCGGCTTCCACTGCCTGGTGTCGAGCGGCACCAGCTCCAAGCAGCTGCGCTGCGAGACCGACGCCCAGTTCGTCGGCTATGGCTCGATGCTCACCGAGGGCTTCCTCGCCACCCTGGTCATCCTCGCCTGTGTGGCCGGCATCGGGCTCGGCGTGAGGTCGGGCGACGCCACCCTGGTCGGCGCCGCGGCGTACGAGGCGAAGTATGCCGCCTGGGACACCGCCAAGGGGCTCGGCGCCAAGGTCGGCGCCTTCGTGGACGGCTCGGCGAACTTCCTCAAGGCGCTCGGCCTCGCCCCCGGTTTCGCCGTCGCCCTGATGGGGGTCTTCGTCGCCTCGTTCGCCGCCACCACCCTCGACACCGCCTGCCGGCTGCAGCGATACGTGATCCAGGAGCTGGCCGCCGCGCTGAGCTTCGGGCGCGGCCGCCCGGCCGCCCCGCTGCGCCCGTTGACGAACCGCCACGGCGCCACCGCGTTCGCCGTCGTGACCGCCGCCGCCATCGCCTCGCTCCCCAAGCCCGGCGCTGAGTGGACATGGGACACCGCGGGGACCGGCGGCCTGATCCTGTGGCCGCTGTTCGGCGCCACCAACCAGCTGCTGGCGGGGCTGGCCTTCCTGGTGATCCTGTTCTGGATGTGGCGCCGCGGCCTGCCGCTCTGGTTCGTCGCCGCCCCCGCCGCGGTCATGCTGCTGCTGCCCGGGGCGGCGATGGGCATCGAGCTGTTCAGGGAGGGCGGCTGGCTCGACCAGCGCAACTTCCTGCTGGTCGGCGTCGGGCTGGCGACCCTGGCGCTCGAGGTCTGGATGATCGCCGAGGCCCTGGTCGCCTGGCCGAGGGCGAAGGGGGTCATCGAGGCCTCGCTGCCGCCGCTGGGACCGTCCCCGGCACCCGGCGCGGAGGGCGGCAGGAGTTGTTAGCGGGCTACGGCCCGGCGTAGTCCGGGTTCGGCCGCGGCACCTTCGCGCCGGTCTCCTCCAGCCAGGCGGCGAGCTTGGCGTCGAGCTCCTCCACCTTCGCGGGCATCTCGGCGGAGAGGTCGGTGCTCTCGCCGATGTCCTCGCCCAGGTCGAAGAGCTCGAACGGTTTCCCGTCGTATCGCTTCAGCAGCTTGAAGTCCCCGCTGCGGACGATCGAGTAGGGGGTGATCTTGCCGCGGTAGTGGGGGAAGTGCCAGAACAGGTCCCGGCGGCCGGGCGCCCCCCCGCCCCGCAGCACCGGCATCAGGTCGACGCCGTCGATCGCCACCCCCTCCGGGGGGGGCACCCCGGCGGCCCGGCTCAGGGTGGGGAAGTAGTCGACGCTGGTGACCGGCACCGGGCTCACCGATCCGGCCTCGGTCACCCCGGGCCAGTATACGATCAGCGGGACGCGCACCCCGCCCTCATACGGGTTCCCCTTGCCCGAGCGCAGCGGCGCGTTGTGCGTCGGCCCGAGCAGGCCGCCGTTGTCGGAGGTGAACAGGATGGCGGTGTCGCCCGCCACCCCGAGCTCGTCGAGCGCCGCCCGGATCCGCCCGACCGCCTGGTCGACGCTCTCGACCATCGTCGCGTATGCGGCGTTCTTCTGGTTGGTCTTGGGCTTCGCCTCGTACTTCGCCAGCAGCCCGGCCTTGGCCTGGATCGGCGTGTGCACCGCGTAGTTGGCCAGGTACAGGAAGAACGGTTTGTCCTCGGCGCGCCGGATGAAACCGATCGCCTCGTCGGCCTCGCGGTCGGTGAGGTACTGGCCGGGCTTCCTCGGCGGCAGGCCGTGGATCCCGTCGAGGCGCCCGTTGGCAAATGGGTCGTAGTAGCTCGGCGGCTGCCCGTAGTCGCAGCCGCCGAAATTGAACTCGAAGCCCTGCTTCTCGGGGTACCAGTCGTCGGCGCCGAGGTGCCACTTGCCGATGTGGCAGGTCGTGTAACCGGCACCCCTCAGCTGCTCGGCGATGGTCACCTCCCCCAGCTCCATCCAGAGCGCGTTCTCCGGGCACAGGACTTTGCGGTTCTTACCGCCGACCCAGCCGGAGGGGTTCTTTTTGTCGGCGGGGATCTTCCCGCCCTGGAAGCGCGCGCGGATCCAGTCGGTGACCCCGAGCCTCGCCGGGTAGCGGCCGGTCATGATCGCGGCGCGGGTCGGCGAACAGACCGCGCAGGCCGCGTAGGCGTCGGTGAAACGCATCCCGTCGGCGGCGAGCTTGTCGAGGTGGGGGGTCTCGTAGAACCCGCTGCCGAAACAGGCGAGGTCGGTCCAGCCGAGGTCGTCGACGTTGATCAGGATGAAGTTGGGTTTCCCCGCGGCCTGGCCGGCCGCGACGAGGGCGACCGCGGCGGACAGGGCGGCGACAGTTCTGGAGCTCATGGCCAACCACGCTAGCCGCCGCCTGCCGGTGCGGTCAAACACCGGCGCGGCGAGAGCCAAATCCCCCTTGTCATCGGGATGGCCCCCATCCATCATCCGTTCGCACTCCCGACCGATACGACCGACCGATACGACCAGCCCTAGGCGATGCCAGACAACGACCATTCCCTCGAACAGGAGAGACAGCTCCTCGCCTCAGTCGCCGACAAGGGCGCCGGGGCGAAGGCGAAGACCTACGCCAAGCTCTGCGGGCCGGGTTGGCTGCAGAGCGCGATCACCCTCGGGGGGGGGTCGCTGGTGGGCGCGCTCGGTGTCGGGGTCATCGGGGGCACGAACTTCATGTGGGTGCAGCCGGTGGCGATGGTGCTCGGCGTGATCATGCTCAGCGCGATCGCCTATGTGACCCTGTCCACCGGCGAGCGACCGTTCCGCGCCATCAACGACCACGTCTCCCCCTTCCTCGGCTGGGCGTGGCTGATCGCCACCATGGTGGCGAACATGGTCTGGGTGCTGCCGCAGTTCAACCTGGCCTTCGGCGCGGTCGCCAAGAACCTGGCGCCGTCGATCCCCGATACCAACGGCAGCAAGATGCTCATCTCGGCGGCGGTCCTCGCGGTCGCGACCACCATCATCTGGTCGTACGGCAGCGGCAGCCGCGGGGTCGCCCTCTTCGAGCGCATGCTCAAGGTCCTCGTCGGCCTCATCGTGGTGTCGTTCGTCGGCGTGGTGCTGGTGCTCACCCTGGCCGAGGATTCGCCGCTGCGCTGGGGCGCCGTGTTCTCCGGGCTCGTCCCGGATTTCGGCGCGCTCTTCCGGCCGGCCGAGACGTTCCGGCCGATGATCGACCAGCTCGACCCCGCCGCGGCGGAGGCGTGGACGAAGAGGATCACCGGGATGCAGCGTGACAACATCATCGCCGCCTTCGGGACCACGGTGGGGATCAACATGACCTTCCTCCTCCCCTACTCCATGCTGCGCCGGCGGTGGGGCAAGGAGCACAGGGGCCTGGCCATCTTCGACCTGTCGACCGGCCTCCTCATCCCCTTCGTCATCGCCACCGGCTGCCTGGTGATCGCCGCCGCGACCCAGTTCCACGACAACCCCGACAACAACAACCCCGCCCAGAGCAAATCGCTCGTCGCCGCCGCCGAGCGCCAGTTCGGGGAGGGCGGGTTCGCCGAACTCGACGCCGCCCGCCAGGCGGAGGTGCTGACGGCCATCTACACCGCCATGCCCGGGGGGGAGAAGGCGGTCGCCAAGCTGGAGATGATGACCGCGAAACGGAGCCAGTGGGAGCTCGCCAAGGCGCTCGAGCCGTTCGCCGGGACGTTCTTCTCGCAGTACGTGTTCGGCATCGGGGTGCTGGCGATGGCCATCTCCACCATCATCATCTTGATGCTGATCAACGGTTTTGCGGTGTGCGAGATGTTGGGGGTCCCCGACAGCGGCGCCCCCCACCGCGCCGGCTGCATCCTCGTGGGGGTCATCGGCTTCTTCGGCCCGATCGCCTGGGGCCAGCTCGGCCCGTGGCTGGCCATCCCCGTCTCCGTGTTCGGCCTGACCCTGCTCCCCATCGCCTATCTCACCTTCCTCCTGTTGATGAACTCGAAGGGCCTGCTGGGGAGCAGCCGCCCGGAGGGCGGGCGCCGGCTGCGGTGGAACGTGCTGATGGCCACCGCCACCACGGTAGCCACGCTCGGGGCGGGCTGGGCCTCCTACGGGAAGATCTCGGAGCTGGCCGAGAAGAAGGGGATGCCCGGCGAGCTCGGCTGGTTCGGGCCGGGGTTGATCGTCGCCTTCGGCCTGATCGCGCTGCTGACGCGCCGCCGGGACAACTTCGGCCTCTGCTGAGACTAAGGATAAAGGGGGGCGGTCGCCCCCTCCCGCACCGCTACTTCGCGAACGCCTCGTAGCGCCCGGCGAAGTAGTCCCGCGCCGGCATCTCGCCGCCGCCGATGAGGAACCGGTAGCGCAGCCGCAGCGACTCGCCCTTGGGAACCGTCTCCACGAAATAGGCGCCGAAACGCCCGTAGTCGCGGTATGCGGAGTAGGTGTTGCCCTCCGGGATCGAGGGGTGGCTCATGTGCTGGACGAAGTAGCCACGGTCGCCGATCTGGAAACTCTCCGCGACCCACGGCAGGTCCTTGACCTTCTGCGGCGCGACCCCGTCGGCGTGGAACAGGTATCTCGCCGACTTGTTGTCCGCCACCGTGTTGCTCGGGCGGAACTGGCAGCCGGCGTGCTCCGGGTCGCCGTTGAGTTCGACGTCGGCCAGCGGCGCCTTGAGGACGGTGTCGAAATCGACCTGCAGCATCGCCCCCTCGCCGCCGCGGCGGAAGGTCTGGGTGCGCTCCTCCTCGACGAAGACCTCCCCGTCTGCGGCCACCCAATGTACCAGGATGGCCAGCGTCGCCGAGCCCTCGCCGGCCTCCGCCTTGAGGGTCTTCTGGTACGTCTGCACGCAGCCCTTCATGTGCCAGGAGTCGACGCCCTTGCCCGCGTACTTGGTCTTCGACCAGCCGATGTAGATCCCGCGGTGGTGGGTGAACTTGCCGCCGGCCCCCTTGGTGATCGGGCGCTCCCCCTTCTCGTCCATGATGTGGGTATAGACCTTGTAGGTCTCGTGGGCGCGCTCCGGCGTCGAGGTGTCATGGGCCGTCATCACCCGCGCGACCACCTTGCCGCCGTCGAGGATGTCGATGTGTTCGCCGGGGGCCTCTTTGATTTCAAAAGCCGCGTGGGCGAGCGAGCTGCTGGCGAGGAGGGAGAGTAGGCTATGGGTCTTCATGGGTGCGATTCTGGCCGGATACTGCCGGAGTATTGCGCTTCTAACAAGCCCGGGATCGCAGGCGCCCGGCCGCCCACCCTGGGATGGGCGGTGGCCCCGAGCTACGGCACCTGCAGCGGCGGGTGGCCGTACCGGCGGCGGATCCAGTTCATGGCGCGGTGGATCTTCGGCTTGCGCACCAGCCACAGCTCACAGGTGCGCTTACCCGGGAAATCGAGCAGGGCCAACCCCAGTAGCATGGTCAGCAACCCCTGGCCCGGAATGAACAGCATGGCCACCCCGGCGAGGAAGAGCAACCCGCCGAGCAGGTTCTTCCCCAGCAGGCCGAAGAGGCGGACCACCGGGTGCAGCTCGGCCATCGCCGAGCGGCGGCCGGGCATGAAGTAGTCCGGCGCCATCTTGACCACCAGCACCGGGATGACGATCAGGCTGCCGACGAAGGTCGCCAACGAGATCCCGCCGAGCCACCAGAGCAGCCCATCGTTCTCCCTGACCCAGTCCCAGATCACCGGCCGCCGCCCCTCTCGATCCGGTAGAGCGCCGTGTCGCTGCGCAGGAACAACGCGTCGCCAGAGACCGCCGCCGAGGCCATCAGCTTGCCGTCGATGCGGTTCTCCGCCACCACCTTGAACTCGCGCCCGGCCTCGAGGACGGTCGTGACCCCCGCCTCGCTATGGAAGTAGATCTTGCCCGCGGCGTGCAGCGGCGCCGCCCAGTATTTGCCGCCGGAGATACGCTCCCGCCACACCTCCTCGCCGGTCTTCGCGTCGAGGCAGGTCGCCAGCCCGCCGGAGTCGCCGACGAAATACAACAGGCCGTCGACGTATATCGGCGAGGGGGTCTTCGGGACAGACTTCCCGTAGCGCCAGGCGATCTCCGGCTGCCCGCCGAGCCTGATGCCCAACATCTCCGCCCGCATGAAGCAGGTCGAGAGGAACAGCATCCCGTCTCCGGTCACCGGCCGCGCGACGTTGGAGAAGCCCAGCACCTCGTAGTCGACCTTCCACCGCTCCCGGCCGGTCTCGGGGTCGTACCCGTAGACCCAGTTCGCCGCCGGGGAGACCAATTCGTCGCGCCCGTCGCGCTGGATCAGGATCGGCGTCCCGTACGCTTTCTTCAGCTGCGGGTTGTCGCGCAGCTCCCCGCTGCGCATAGCCTTCCACGCCAGGCTGCCGTCGGCCTTGTCCAGGGCGGCCACGTACTGCTCGTCGCTGCCGTCCATGTGGATGATCAGGTGCCCGCCGACCAGCACCGGCGAGCTGCCGGGGCCGTTCTCATGCATGCAGTGGAGGTCGAGGTTCCGCCAGAGCACCTCCCCGCTCGCCGCATCCACGCAGGCCGTCCCGAAGGTGCCGAAATGGCAATAGACCCTGCCGGCCTCGACCACCGGGGTCGGCGACGCGTAGCTGTTGAAACGGTGTACCCACTGCGGGTCGTCGATCGAGAACAGCTCGATGTCGTGCAGCAGCTCCCCGCTCGCCGCATCGACGCAGATGGCGTGGAACGTCGCTTCGTCCAACAGGGTCAGCGGCTGTCCGCCGGTGTTCTCCTTCAGGCGCTCCTCCACCTCCTCGTCGCTCGCCGCCGTCTCGCGCGCGGCGGTCATCCACACCTGGCCCGCCCCGATCACCGGCGACGACCAGCCCCGCCCGGGCAGGGGGGTCTTCCAGGTGACGTTCTTTTCCTCCGACCACTCGACCGGCAGGCCCCGCGAGCCAGAGTGCCCCTGGCCGTCGGCCCCGCGCCACTGAGGCCAGTCGTCGGCGGCTGCCGTGAGGGAGAGGGGCAGGGCGATAAGGGGGGCGAGGGATCGCATACGGCAATACTACTAGCGCCGCCGCCGCTATCTCACCACCCTGGGTTTGCCACGCTGCCGCGGGGCGCCCCTACGGTCCATACCGGATCAGGAGGTCAGCCGCGCCGGATCTCAGGAAGGCCGCCCGTCCGAGGTCGAAGAGCCCCGTCTCATCGTGGTCGGTGAGCGAGGGGTCGGAGGACGAGGTCCAGTATCGGAAGGGGCTGAGGGGGCCGCCGTCGAGGAGGAAGTAGCTCTCGTATCCCGCCCCGACCTGGTCGTCCCCCCCCCAGATGCGGATCTGGTCGGCGATGGCGGGGTCGAGCGCGCCGGTGAAGCCGTTGGCGAAGGTCAGCCCGCGATCTGCCGGGCTCGACGCGGCGGGATAACCCGAGCCGACGAAGTTGTATCCCCCCTCGAACCTCTGGACGAAGGCGTTCTCCCTCACCCCGCCGACGAACAGGAGGCGCTGCGTCCCCCCGCCGGACCGGCGGACGAAGATCCCCTCGCCCGGAGCGATTGGCGCCCCGGCCGCGTCGGCGAGCGATGTGTCGGTGAGCCCCGTCCACTGGTGGAGCGGCGGCGTCGCATCGAGCAAGAAGTACCCCTGATAGCCGCCGCCGACAAAGCGCTGCACCTGATCCGCCTGGGCTGGATCCAGACCACCGGAGAACTTCTCCTTCGGTAAAAGTTCGCCCAGCCCGACATGCCGCCGGACGACCACCCGTTCCCCGAGAACCGCGGCCGGTAGGGTCGGCCGGGTGTTGCGAGCCGAGCTCAGATCGAGCCCCAGCAGCTCGCCCGCCGTCGCACCGGTGTCGATGTCGAACCGGTGTCCGGCCTCGCTCCCCGAGACGACCTCCAGGTAGTAGCTGGCGCCCGCCGCGAACAACCCGGCGAAATCGACACCGGGGAACCGCAGGGCGCCGCCGGCGGTCGCCGAAGGGGCGCCCGAAAAGACCTGGGGTTTCAAGAGGGGGGCACCGAGCGTCTGATACCCCTGATGGAGATCGAGGTGATACCAGGCCGACTCCCCCGACCGCCGGGTCCCACCCCCGCCGCTCACCGCGAGACGAGCCTTGCCGAACGCAGTCCCGATCCCGGAGAGTGTAGGCAGGTCGGGGAAACGCACCTCTACCCGCCCATCGCCGAGCGCGCTGCTCACGCCGCCGGCGACGGCCGCCCACGCCTGGCCATCCGCGCTCGCTTCTAACACATAGACTACCCCACTGATACCGGCCGGCCGCCGGAACACCGCATCCACCGTGTCGCCGGCCACCTCGAGGCGCAGCGCCGAACCCGTGGCGCGACCGTCGATGTCGCTCTCGCCGGTCGCGAACTCCAGGAAGGCCTGCCGCCCGTCGCGGTCCAGGTCGCCACCGGCGGCCGCGTCGAGGCCACCGCCCCATCCGCCGGCCAACCACTCCGCCCACGTCCCCGGATAGCCCCCCGACCCGGGCGCCGGCCCGACGGCGATCTCGATCTCGGCGTTGACGCTGCCGACGACGTTGGTCGCGGTGAGCGTGTATCTCGTCGTCGCCCCCGGGGTGATCTCGACCTCGCCGAGCCCGAGCACGTCGCCGAGCCCGCCATCCAGCCCGAGCGAGGTCAGCGGGGATCCCCCGTCATCGATCGTCCAGCTCAAGGTCGCCGCCCCACCGGCGGGCACGCCCCACCGGTCGGCGGCGAAGGAGGTGATCTGCGGCAGGCCCGGAGCGGGAGCGGAGAGCTCTGAGCCGTCGATCTGCATGAGGTAGGCCACCAGCGAAGACATCTCGGCCGGGGATACGGAGATGCCCGCGTGGGCGGCCACCACCTCGGCGAGCGTCCCGGCCGAACCGTCGTGCAGGTAGGGCGCGCCATCCCAGAGCCCGCGCAGCGTCGGCGTGTCCAGACCCGCCAGCGCGCCGCCGAGCCGGCCACCGCTGGAAGGCTTCAAGGTCCCGATGTCGTGCAGGCCACCGGCGCCGCTGTCGGTGAAGCGGGTCCCCGAATGGCACGACGCACAGTTCTTCGCCACGAAGACGGCGCGCCCGGCGAGCCCCTCGGAGGTGAGCGAACCATCCGCCGCGCGATGCGGGCTCTCGGGCTGCTCGGAGAGCGAGGCCACATAGGCGGCCAGCGCGTCCAGGTCCGCCGAGCGGCCGCCGTTGGGGGCGGCCAGCGGCGCGTGGGGGGAACCGGGCGAGATGAGCCCGGTTCCCGAGGACAGGGCGCGGATCTGGTTCTCGAAATCCTGCACCTCGTCGAAGTTCGCCGACCAGTGCAGCGGCCCGTGGGCTGTCCCGCCCCGCCCGTTGAGGTCGATGGTGTTTCGCAGCCCCTCGCCGAACCCCGTCAGGTCCCACACGCGCCCGTCGTGCCCGCCCTCGTTGTGGCAGGAGGCGCAGCTGATGTAGGACTCGCGCGACAGACGCTCGTCGAGGGCGTCATAGAAGAGGCGCTTCCCCTGCAGGACCTCTTCCCCTAGCGATTCGTTGGCTACTACGGAAACCGTCGCCAGGAGCGGCATGGCCGCCGCGCCCGCGCCGGCCAACCCGGAGATGTCGTAGGCGGCCACGCTGCGGTCCATGAAGTTGTGCGCGTAGAGCGTCCGGCCGTCGGCCGACAGCGCCAGCCCCTGCGGCGCGCGCCCGGCATCGACCCGGAACAGCTCCCGCTCGCCGTAGGCGTCGATCACCGCGATCTCGCGGCTGCCCTCGAGGGCGACGAACACGTAGAGCCCGTTCGGCCCGAACAGCGCGGCGCTCGGCATCGAGGCGTCGTCGTGGTCGACCCGCGCCGGGTAGCGCTCGAGCCCGGTCGCGAGGTCGATCTTCGAACTGATGGCGCGCAGGGTGTTGTCGTGGTCGAGCCCCTGCCCGTCGCGCAGAGTGCCGCGGGTGATGTTGTCCTGTTTCGAGGGCACCCAGGCCATGTCCCCCGCCGGCGATATCGCCGCGCCGCCGAGGTAGTTGGGTATCCCGCGCCCGCCGCCGCCCGAGTCGGGCTGGAGGCTATAGCTCAGCTGGGCCGTCCCGGTTGTGGTGAGGGCGACGGGGTCGACCATCGAGACCTCGCCACCGCCGAACAGGGGGCTCGGCGCCGCGGTGCCCTCCCCTGGCACATTGGCACTGATGAAGCGGGAGACGTAGAGCACCCCAGAGCCGGGATCCATCGCCAGGTGCCGTGGTGCGGGGCCGACCTCGAGCACGCCGAGCACCACCCGGCCGACGGGGTCGAGCTTGGTGACGGCACCGGACGCCTGCAGGGCCACGAAGGCGGCAGACCCGTCGGGTGCGAACACCAACCCGTGCGGGCGGCCGCCGCGGCCGAGCGCGACCGTCTCCACGACCGCCAGCGAGCCCGGCGCGATGACGCTAATTGACCCCTCCCCTTTGTTCGCGACCCAGAGGTGCCCGTCGGGGGCGACGGCGATCGAGCGCGGCTCGTCCCCCACTGCGACCTCGGCGACCTTTGCCAGGCTGCCGGCATCGATGACGGTCACCGTGTCGTTGTCCGGGTTGACGTTCCAGATGCGGTCACCGCCTGCCCCCCCCACCTCGAAGGCGACGCTGGAGGAGACGGTGGGGCGCGCCGCCAGCAGGGGCGGGTGGATGTTCTGGACGAAATCGATCACAGCCCCGCCACCCCCGGCATCGGTGATCGTCAGTGTCACCCGGTATCGCCCGGGCGCGGCGTAGCTGTGGGTCGCGCTCG
>JANQMB010000175.1 GCA_028280355.1 Verrucomicrobiales bacterium | reverse complement strand
GGTTGGCGCCTGAGCGCGGGGGTCGGGTTCACCTTTCCAGCCTCGGTGATCCCGGCGGGGGGATATCTGATCGTCGCCGCCGACCCCGCAGAGTTTGCGGCCAACTACCCGGCCGCACCGGCGGCGCTCGGCCCCTGGGTCGGGCGGCTGTCGAACTCGGGGGAGACCCTGCGGTTGCGCGACGCGGCGGGTGTCGAGATCGACCAGGTCGACTACGCCGACGAGGGCGATTGGGCGACCCGCGCCCGGGGTGCGCCCGACCTCGGTCACCGGGGCTGGGTCTGGAGCGCCCGGCATGATGGGGGGGGCGCCTCGCTGGAGCTGATCAACCCCGCCCTGAGCAACCGGGGCGGGCAGAACTGGGCGAGTTCGATCCCAGATGGTGGCACGCCTGGGGCGGCGAACTCGGTGGCGGCCGCCGATGTGGCCCCTCTGATCCGGGACGTGGGCCATTCGCCGGCCGTCCCCCGTTCGACCGATCCTGTGACGGTGGAGGTCGAGTTGCGCGATGAGGCGCCGCTCTCCGGGGCGAGCGTCGACCTCTTCTGGCGGCTCGACGGCACGTC
Organism: Verrucomicrobiales bacterium; assembly: GCA_028280355.1. Lineage (GTDB taxonomy): Bacteria > Verrucomicrobiota > Verrucomicrobiia > Verrucomicrobiales > DEV007 > JANQMB01. The sequence goes on along the minus strand of JANQMB010000175.1, from coordinate 11,835 downwards.
TACTTTCGCCCCCCTGGCGATGGGTTTCGATGGGGTCGACCGCTTCTCCGCCCAGATCCCGGCACAGCCGGACGGAGGGGTGGTGGAGTTCTACGTGGTCGCCAGCGACGGGGTCAACCGGCGTTCGTGGCCCGGGGAGGTCGAGGGCGGGGGACAATTCGCCAACGCGCTCTACCAGGTCGATGACGGCTTCGACCCCGGCGCGGCCCGGGCTGCGGGGGCACGGCCGACCTACTATGTGGTGATGACCGAGGTGGAGCGCGCCGAGTTGGAGCAGATCGGCACCAACCGAGACCGGTCGGGGAGCAACGCGGAGATGAACTGCACCTTCCTCAGCGCCGAGGGGACGGGCCTGCGGGTCCGCTACCTGGCCAGCATCCGCAACCGTGGCGCCTCCAGCCGCAACGGCCCCCCTAACAACCATCTACTGAAGTTCCGCAGCGACGACCCGTGGGGCGGGCTGGCCTCGATCAAGTTCAACGCGTACTTCACGCATTCCCAAGTGGCGGGGAGCTGGCTCTACCAGTGGCTCGGCGTCGAGGCCGCCGACAGCGTGGCGGCGGAGCTGAGGATCAACGGCGGCGACCTCGCGGAGCCCGGGGGGCCGCGCATGTTCGGGGTCTATGCGCAGACAGAGTCGCTGGACTCCGGTTTCACCGCCGCCCACTGGCCGGGGGACCCGGGCGGGAACCTGTATCAGGTGCGGGACGACGAGGACACGGGGGACGAGGGGGACCTGCGCTACGAGGGGCAGGATCCCTCCGGATACCGGAACACCTACTTCAAGCAGACCAACGGTTCGGAGGACGACTGGGGCGACCTCATCGCGCTCACCGACGCCCTGAACAACTCGCCGGCAGAGACCTATCTGGAGGACGTGGGGGCCGTCGTAGACATCGACCAGTGGCTGTGTTTCTTCGCAGCAGACACCCTGATCGGGAACCGCGAAGGGGGGTTGCCGACCGGGAAGGGGGACGACTACGCACTCTACCGGGGGACGGTCGATGTGCGCTTCAAGCTAGTCCCGCACGACCTCGATACCGTGCTCGACCAGGGGTCGCGGGCAGGGGATCCGAACCTCTCCCTGTTCACCTACGATGGGGTCGATGGTCTGCACGAGTTCTTCAACCACCCGGACATCGTCCCGCTCTACTACGCGAAGCTGCTCGAGCTGTTGGAGAACAAGTTCCGCCCGGAGCTGGTCGGGCCGATCCTCGATCGCGCGGTCGGCGGCTTCGCGTCGGTGGCGGCCCTGGACGAGATGAAGAACTTCGTGGCCGCCCGCCGCGCCGGCGCGCTGGCGCGGATCCCGGTCGCCTACTCGGCGCGTACAGATCTCCCTTCCTCGATCGAAGGTTACGGGCGCAGCGCCGACGGGGCCGCCACCTTCAGCGGTTCGTTCCATGCGGCGCACACGAGGTCGGTTCTGGTCAACGGCCAGCCAGCGACGCTCGACCCGCGCGCCGGCACCTGGCAGTTGGACGTTCCCGCGGGTGGCGGCGGTGCCCTGAAACCGGGTCTCAACCGGGTCTGGGTCGCCTTCTACGATGGGCGCAACGGCGCCGGCTCCCTCCTGCACCAGGAGTTCCTCAATGTCTGGAACGACACCGGCACCTTCACCCCGGTATCGGGGACGCTGACCGGCGGGGGCTCTCAGGGGACGATGGGGGTGACGGTCCGCAATAGCTATCTGCCCGGCGTACCGTTTTTGGTGCGGGTCGACTTCCGCAACCCGGATGGCGGTTTCGCCCGCGACGTCTGGGAGACCACCGCGAGCTTGAGCGCCAACGTGCCAGGGGTGTTGCTCAGCCCGAACGTCGTGCAGGTCCGCAACGGGGTAGGTACCGCCCTCGTCTCCGCCGGTGGTGGCGCCGGCGGAACTCCGGTCACGGTCCTGGCGGCGGGCAGCGATTGGAGGTACCTCGACGACGGTTCCGACCAGGGTACGGCCTGGCGGGGGGGCGGCTTCGACGACTCGACCTGGCAGAGCGGGCCGGCGGAGCTCGGGTATGGCGATGGCGGTGAGGCCACCGTGCTGAGCTTCGGGGCGGATGGCGCCAACAAGCACGCCACCACCTACTTCCGCCGCACCTTCGAGGTGGCCGATGCCTCCGTCGTCACGGCGATCGACCTCAGGCTGCGATACGATGACGGGGCGGCGGTCTACCTCAATGGGGTCGAGCTCTTCAAGACCTCCAACATGGCCTCGGACATGGCCTACGACGAGTACACCGTCGGCGGCCAGGACACGCCGAGCGAGAACTTCCAGAGCTTCAGTGGCCTCCCTCCCAACCTGCTGGTCAGCGGCACCAACACGGTCGCCGTCGAGATCAAGCAGGGGGACGGGGGGAGTTCCGACATCAGCTTCGACCTGGAGCTGGTCACCCAGACGGCGGGCTCTGGGGTCGACCCCGGTGATTTCACAATCTCCGCCACGGCCGGCGGGCAGGTCGCGAGCCGGGCGATTGTCAGCCTCACCCCGACGCCGGCCGTCAGCCAGGTGGCGGGGGTGCTCCCCGGTGTGAGCACCAGCTGGTCAGGGGTGGTCCGGGTGACGGACGACGTCGTGGTCCCGGCCGGCCACACCTTGAACATCGCGCCGGGGACGCTGGTTCTCGTCGACGGGGACGCGACGCCGCAGAGCACGGTCGGCAAAGACCTCATCGTGCGCGGGACCGTCGTCTGCATGGGGACGGCGACGCAGCCGATCACCTTCACGGCCACCGACCCGGGGGCGCCGTGGGGGGAGGTCCTGTTCGATTCGGCAGAGGGGGCGCAGTTCGCCTTCACCAACCTCCACCGCGGCGGGCACTCGCCACGCGGCGGGCACACCGGGCACGGCCGGTTGCTGCGCATCCTCGGTTCGCGGGTCAGCTTCGAGGACTGCAACCTCACCGACAACCCGGCGAAGATCGGCCAGACCGCCAGCGCGGGCGGGGTCGGTTCCGAGATGACGTTCCGCCGCTGCCACTGGGCGAGGTCGGTGATGGGGGTCGAGACCTTCGGAACCGGGGGGCTCGTCGAGGACTGTCACATCACCGACATGCTCGGCATCTACCGGGAGGATGGGGTCACCGACGATAACGACGCCATCTATCTGAACGCCGCCGGCGGGGCACAGACATTGACCCTGCGGCGGCTCACCGTCGCCTACACGGACGACGACGGCATCGACACGCTGGGCGCCGATGTGGAGGTCGAGGGCGCTATCAGCCGGGACTGCGTCGACAAGGGGATGAGCATATTCGGCGGAAGCGTGACGATCTCCGGGGCGCTGCTGGTCGGCAACGGCATCGGTATCTCGGCCAAGGATGGTGCCACGGTGGTCCTGGAGGCGGCGACGGTCACCGGCAACACCGGCGTCGGTGTCCAGGTGGAGAACAAGGACGGCGATGACGCGCCCAGCTCCTATTCCATCAAGCACTCGATCGTCTGGGGTAACGCCGATGACTTCTCTAGCGACTACGACCCGCCGGGCATCGCAGCCAGCTATTCGGACGTCGGCGAGCCCTGGCCAGGGGTCGGCAACCTGGAGGCCGCCGACCCGCTGTTCGTCGATACGGCGGGCGGCGACTACCACCTCGGTGCCGGTTCGCCGGCGATCGCCGCTGGCGACCCCGCTGCGGGTTCTCCAGATATCGGCTTCTACCCCTTCGTCCCGCTCGGCGAGGAGGTGAGATGGACGGCCACGGGGAGCCCCTACAGGGTGACCGGCGACGTGACCGTGCCGGAGGGGGTGGCCTTCGTCGTGGAGCCCGGGGTGTCCGTCTTCGTCGATCCCGGCGCCGAGATCCGCATCGGGGGCAGGGCCCATATCGTCGGGACCAAGGAGATGCGCATCCAGTTCTCCCACGTGCCCGGGACGCCCTTCGCCCCCGATCCGGCGGGCAACGGCGGGCTCCCCGACGCCCCGCCAAAGTGGGACGGGATCAAGATCGTCGATTCGATGGACCCCGCCAACCGGATCGCCCACGTCGATGTCGCCAGCGCCCAGGACAGCACCGGGGCGATCGGTATCATCCGCTCCCAGTGTGTCGTAGACGACGTCACCTTCCGCGGCACCCACATCCGGATGTTCTACACCGACAGCTCGTCGGTGATCTTGGAAAACTCGACCTTCCCCGACATGTTCGCCCCCGGCGAACAGCCGGCAGCCCTGGGGTTGGACAACATCAGCGAGCAGGTCAAGGGCGTGGGGACGATCCCCGCCGGCGGGCGCTACATCATCCGCAACAACACCTTCGGGACGAACAAGGGGCACAACGACGTGATCGACGTCGATAGCGGACGCCGCCCCGACCCCATCGTCCAGGTGGTCGGCAACGCCTTCGCCGGCGCCGGCGACGAGCTGTGCGACCTGGGCGGCGACTGCTACATCGTCGGCAACGTCTTCCGCAACGTCTTCAAGGACGACGAGACTTCAGACCGCGGGTACGCGAACGCGATCTCCACCGGAGATGGGGGGGAGGGCACCACCATCCTCGTCGCGCGCAACATCTTCTCCGACGTGGACCACGCCATCAACCTCAAGGTCGACACGGCGACGATCTTCGAGCACAACACGGTCTACAAGATCCATCCCGATTTCGACGACCGCTTCGGGAACCCGAGCGTCGCCTCGGTGATCAACCTGTTCATCCCCACCGACACCGACCCGACAGCGACCCACGGCGACGGCGCATATGCGGCTGGCAACATTTTCGCCGAGACGCCGAGGCTGTTCAGCGGTGCCGACGACTCGAAGCAGCCACCCGCCCCCACCACGCCGCTCGAACTGTTCGACAACCTGGTCGACCCGGATCTCGTCGACCCCACGATCGGGCCGAACCACCCCGGGCAAACGGTCTTCGACCTGGGGACAGGCAACGTTTCCGCCGAGCCGATGTTCGCCGACCCCGACGCGGGGGATTTCTCCCTCTTGCCGGGGTCGCCGGCCGCCGCGGCGGGCCCCTTTGGCGAAGATCTCGGCGCCCTGGTCCCGGAGGGGATCTTCATCAGCGGTGAACCCCCGTCGCTGACGACTGCGGGGGATGCCACCCTGCGCGTGGGGGGGCCTGGGATAACGAGCTACCGCTGGCGGTTGAACGGCGGTCCGTGGAGTTCCGAGATCCCGATCGGCGACGGGTTCTCCCCGCCAGCCCCGACGGTGCGGGCGGGGCAGATCGCCCTCACCGGGCTCGCCGACGGGGTCTATACCGTCGAGGCGGAGGGGCGGGACTTCGCCGGCAACTGGCAGGGGCGGCCGACCGTCTCCGAGACGTGGACGGTGTCGGGCTCCCTCCCGGCGGGTGTCCGGCTTAACGAGGTGATGGCAAACAACGTCTCCGCGCTAGAGCACGAGGGGACCTACCCCGATTGGGTCGAACTGTACAACCCCGGCACCTCTGATCTCGACCTCGGGGGCTACTCGCTTTCCGACGACCCCTCGAGGCCGGCGAAGTTCGCCTTCCTCGCCGGCACGACCGTCCCCGCCGGGGGGTATCTGATCGTGTATGCGGATGCCGCCCCGACCTCTGGCACCCACACGGGTTTCGGGCTCGACCTGTCGGGTGAGACCCTCACCTTGTACCAGGCGGGGACGCCGGTCGATTCGGTGAGGTTCGGCGAGCAGGCGGCGGATCTTTCGATCGGCCGTGTCGGCCATCGGGCCGGATGGGCACTCAACGTCCCGACCCCGGGGGCGGAGAACCTCGGGCAGGCCACGGGGGACGTCTCGGCCCTGCGGATCAACGAGTGGCTAGCGGCCAGCTCGGTGGTGTTCGAGGGCGAGTTCGTCGAGCTGTACAACCCCGGCACCCTGCCCGTCGAGCTGTCTGGGGTATCCTTGACCGACTCCCCGGCCAACGCACCGAAGCTCTACCAGCTTCCGCCGTTGAGCTTCATCGGGGGTGGTTCCTATCTCGCCATCAGGCCGCGTGGCTTCGGGCTCTCTTCGACCCTGGACCAGATCGCCCTGTTCGACGCGGCCGGCCGGCTGGTCGATCTGGTGATCTACGGGAACCAGTCTGCCGACCGGTCCCAGCAGAGGAGCGTCCCCGGCGGCGACGCGTTGGAGTTCGTCGATCTGCCCACGCCGGGGCTTGGGAAGCCAGATCCGGGCAGTGCCGCCGAGGCCGAGCGGCTGCGCGTCTCGGCGATCTTCGGGGCGCTGCGCATCAGCGAACTCATGTTCAACCCGCCCGGCGGATCGGATTTCGAGTTCGTCGAGCTGCAGAACGTGGGGGGCGCCGACCTCGAACTGGAGGGGGTCCGCTTTACGAACAGGATCGATTTCGTGTTCCCCCCCCATACCCTTCCGGCGGGCGGCTCCGTTCTGGTGGTCGCGAATCGGGCGGCGTTCGAGGCGCGCTACGGGACCGGACTGAACGTCGTCGGCGAGTTTTCAGGCAAGCTCGACAACGCGGGGGAAAGGGTGGGCCTACAGCTTCCGGCGCCGTATGAGGCCGCCGTCTTGCGCTTCGCCTATGGCGACCGGTGGGTGGCGGCTGCGGACGGGGGGGGCGAGGGTATCGAGATCGTCGATCTCGCGGCGGGCCGCGAGACCTGGGACGGCGCCTCGGGCTGGCGGAGTTCGGGCCATCTCGGTTCTCCGGGCGGGCGGGTGATCGCCGACAGCTACGGTGCCTGGGCCGCGCGGGAGGGGGTCGGGGCGGAGGGCGATGACGAGGAGCCCGACGGGCTCTGGAACCTGATCGAATATGCCCTCGGGACGGCGCCGCTGTCCCCGGATGCGCTCGCCCCCGTGCAGAGAGTCGGCGGGGCGGGGGGCACCGTGGCGATGGTGTGGTCCCTCACAGGGGATATCGCTCGGGGGGACATCGATGTCGGTTTCGAGCAGTCGCCGGATATGCTGAACTGGACGCCGCTGCCGGCAGATGTCTCGGTCGCGGCGCGGGAGGTGACCCACAGGGTCGAGGTGCCCGCCGGCGGCGGGGGGAGGTTCGTCCGCCTGAGGGTCTCCAGACCCCCCCCATAGCCGCCTCTCGACGCGGGGAAACTTGGCCGGGCTCCCGGAGAGACGGCCGCCGGTTCGGCGAGGCGGCGCTACACGACCGTCATCAGCAGGTCGCCCGCCCCCACGTCGTCGCCGGCCTCGACCTCGATCTTCTCGACCGTGCCGGAGTGCGGGGAGGTGATGGTGGTGTACATCTTCATCGCCTCGAGCGTGCAGAGGTTGTCGCCCGCCTCGACCTTCGAGCCGATGCTGACCGCCAGCGAGGCGACCAGCCCCGGCATCGGCGCGCCGATCTGGCTGGCGTCGCTCTCGTCCGCCTTCGGCCGCGCGACCGTCGTCGGCGTCAGGGTGGTGTCGAGGACGGAGGTGTGTCGCGCGGCGCCGTTCAGCTCGAAGATCACGTTGCGTCTCGCCTCGCCGTCGGGTTCGCCGATGTGCACCAGGCGGACGAACAGCGTCTTGCCGACCTCGATGTCGATGCTGATCTCCTCGCCGGTCTGCAGCCCGTAGAAGTAGGCGGGTGTCGGCAGCACGGAGAGGTCGCTGAAGCTGCGCTTGCTCTTGGCGAAATCGAGGAACACCTGCGGGTACATCAGGTAGCTCCAGACCTCGTCGTCGCTCGGGTTGTGGCGCAGCTTGGTCTTCAGCGTGGCGCGCACCTCCTCCAGGTCTACCGGTTCGGCGTGGGCGCCCGGGCGGTCGGTGATCGCCGGGGTGTCGCCGAGGATCACCGCCTGGACGTCGCCAGGCCAGCCGCCGATCGGCTGGCCCAGGCCGCCGGCCAGCATATCGACCACCGACTCCGGGAACGCGGTGCCCTTGGGGAGGTTGACGACGTCGGCCGGGCGGATGTTCTGGGTGACCAGGAACATCGTCATGTCGCCCACCACCTTGCTCGACGGCGTGACCTTGACGATGTCCCCGAACAGCTCGTTGACCTCCGCGTAGCAGCGGGCGATCTCCGGCCAGCGTTCGCCGAGCCCCATCGCCTCCGCCTGCTCCTTGAGGTTGGTGAACTGCCCGCCTGGCATCTCGTGGAGGTAGACCTCGGCGGTGCCGTGGGGAGGGGAGGTGTCGAAGGGGAAGTAGAACTTCCGCACCCCCTCCCAGTAATCGGAAAACTCGTCGAGCGAGGCGATGTCGAGGCCGGTGGCGCGGTCGGTGTTCTCCAGCGCGGCGGCCACCGAGTTCAGGCAGGGCTGGCTGGTCGAGCCCGAGAGCGACGACAGGGCGGCGTCGGCGATGTCCACCCCGGCCTCCGCCGCCTTGAGGATGGAGGCGGCGTTGATGCCGCTGGTGTCGTGGGTGTGGAAATGCACCGGCAGGCCGACCTCCTCCTTGAGCGCCCGGACGAGCTTCTCCGCCGCATAGGGGCGGCAGAGCCCGGCCATGTCCTTGATACACAGCAGGTGGGCGCCCATCTGCTTCAGCTCGGCGGCCAGGTCGACGTAATACTTGAGGGAGTATTTGTCGCGCTTCGGGTCGAGGATGTCGCCCGTGTAGCAGATCGCCGCCTCGCAGAGCCCGAACTCCGTTTCGCGCACCGCCTCCATCGCCGCCTTCATGTTGGGCGTGTAGTTGAGCGAGTCGAAGACCCGGAAGATGTCCATCCCGCGCTCCGCGGCGTGTCTGACGAAGCCCTTGACGACGTCGTCGGGGTAGTTCGAGTAGCCGACCGCGTTTGATCCGCGGAACAGCATCTGGAACAGGATGTTAGGGATCTTTTCGCGCAGTTTCGTGAGGCGCTCCCAGGGGTCCTCCCGCAGGAAACGCATCGCCGAATCGAAGGTCGCGCCGCCCCACATCTCGAGGCTGAACAGCTCCGGGGTCCGCCTGGCGACGGAGTCGGCGACCGCCAGCATGTCGTAGCTGCGCACGCGGGTCGCCAGCAGGGACTGGTGGGCGTCGCGGAAGGTGGTGTCGGTGAGCAGGAGCGGCTTCTGTTCGAGGATCCAATCGACGAAGCGCTCCGGGCCGAGCTCGCGCAGGCGGTCGCGGGTGCCCGGGGGAGGGGGCGCCTTGTGGTCGTGGGCGGGGACCCTGGCCTTGGGGAGGACGGAGTCCGGCTTCTGCCCTTTGGCGTTCGGGTTGCCGTTGACGACGACGTCGCCGAGGAAATTCAGCAGCTTGGTCGCCCGGTCGCGGCGCGCCTTGAACTGGAACAGCTCGGGGGTGGTGTCGATCAGGCGGGTGGTCGCGTCCCCGGCGCGGAACTGTTCGTTGGCGACGACGTTGAGCAGGAAAGGGATGTTGGTCTTCACCCCCCGGATGCGGAACTCGCGCAGTGCGCGCCCGACGCGCTGCAGCGCGATCTCGAAGTTCGGTGCGTGGGTGGTCATCTTGACCAGCATCGAGTCGTAGAACGGGGTGACCGTCGCACCGGTGGTGCCGAGCGCGCCGTCGAGCCTGATCCCGTGCCCTGCCGCCGAGCGGTAAGTGAGTATTTTGCCCGTATCTGGCGTGAAATTGTTTTCGGGGTCTTCGGTGGTGATCCTGCACTGGACGGCGACCCCGTTGCGCTCGATGTCCGCCTGCTGAGGCATGGCGACCGTCGGTCCGTGGAGCTCGTTCCCCTGGGCGATCAGGATCTGCGAGCGGACGATGTCGATGTTGGTGATCTCCTCGGTCACCGTATGCTCTACCTGGACGCGGGGGTTCATCTCGATGAAGAACCACTCCTCTGCCTCGACATCGACGAGGAACTCCACCGTGCCGGCGTTGTCGTAGTCGATCGCGGAGGCGATCTTTACGGCGGCCTCGCAGAGGCCGTCCCTCAGATGGTCGGGGAGCCCGATGGAGGGGGCGATCTCGATCACCTTCTGGTGCCGGCGCTGGACCGAGCAGTCCCGCTCGTGCAGGTGGACGACGTTGCCATGGCGGTCTCCGAGGATCTGGACCTCGATGTGTTTGGCTCTCCGGACGAAGCGTTCGAGGAACACCGCATCGTTGCCGAAGGCCCGCTGCGCCTCGGTCTGCGCCTCGGTGAGCAGTTTGTCGAGATCGCCCTCCTCCTCGACCACGCGCATGCCGCGCCCGCCGCCGCCGAAGGCGGCTTTGATGATGAGCGGGAAACCGATCGAGCGGGCGACCTCCAGCGCCTCGTCGCGGTCGGAGATCGGGTCGTCCGTGCCCGGCAGGGTGGGGACGCCGATCTTCTGGGCCTCGAGGCGGGCGGCCATCTTGTCCCCCATCCGGTCGAGCACCTCCGGGCGCGGGCCGACGAAGATGATGCCGGCCCCCTCGCAGGCGCGGGCGAACTCGGCGTTCTCCGACAGGAAGCCATAGCCGGGGTGGATGGCGTCGACGCCGCGCTGTTTGGCGACATCGATGATGCCATCGATATCGAGATAGGCGCCGACCGGCCCCTTCTCCGGGTTCAGGCGGTAGGCCTCGTCCGCCTTGAAGCGGTGCACGGAGAACCGGTCCTCGTCGGCGTATACGGCGACGGTGCGCAGGCCGAGCTCGTTGGCGGCGCGGAAGACGCGGATGGCGATTTCGCTCCGGTTGGCGACCAGGAGCTTCTGGATGGGCCGGCGTTCGGCGGGTTGGGCGTCGGACATCGGCGCCCTTTATAGATCGGCAAACTAGGCGAGGCAAAGGATATGTGGGGGCACGGTGGCGGTTGTGAGATTCCCCGACGGGGGATATACAGGGGGGGCCGATGCCAGATTCCCTCCAGATCCAATGCCCCAAATGCAAGGCCGAGTATTCGGTCGGGGGCGAGCTGGCCGGGCACCGGGTGCGCTGCGCGGACTGCGGCGAGCGTTTCGAGGTCGATGGACCCGGGGGCGGCGGCGAGCCGGAGGGGAGGGTGTGGCGGTTCCGCATGCCGGGAGGGCAGTCTTTCGGGCCGCTGAGCAAACTGGAGCTCGACGAGTATCTGTTCGAGGGCATCCTCACCGCGGAGTGCCAGGTGTTGCGGGAGGGCGACGAGAGGTGGCAGTGGGCCGGCGAGGTCTACCCTGAGGTCCCGGAGGCGCAGAGCAAGGCCAGCAGGCGGGCTGGCGCCGCCGGGGAACGCAGCGGCGGCCTCGCTTCCGCCGGGCTCCTCGAGCGCATCCCCTGCATCCGGGGGCAACTGCCGGCCGAGCACGCGCGCTCGCACGACCTCCTCGACGCCCTGGCCAAGGAGGAGGTGCGGGGTGCGGGAGTTCCGGTCCGGTTCCTCGGGAGCCGGACGATCGGGCTGGTGCAGTCGGTCGTCTTCGGGACGCAGTTCGCCCGCGGGTTCGGGGCGAGCTTGCCGCCGCGCGGCAACGTGTTGGTCAACTCGCTGGCCGTCCAGTGCTTCGAGTCCGGCCCGGAGGAGTTCTACCTCGTGGTGCCGCACTCGAACCTCGAGCGCCTGCCGCACGAGTTTTTCGCGATCCTCCCGGGCGGGCTGCCGGCGGCGCTCGCCCTGCGGGCGGGCGCCGGCTCGGCGCCGGTGTGGCTGGGCGGCGACGGGAGTTCCCAGGGGGCGATGGCGGTGGCGATGCGAAACGTGAAGACGGCGCTCGGCGAGGGGATCAACTGGAAGTGGGCCAGCCGGGACAAGAAGCTGCGGGTCAAGCTCGACTGGGGCATCCAGATGGTCCCGCTGGGGGTGGAACAGTTCGTGCTGATCGCGCAGACGGGCGGGATGGGGCGCCGGTCGAAGCTGTTCGGGATCGAGTGGTTCCTCGCCCAGATCGCCGCCGCCCGGAAGCTGCGGGTCAGGCTCAACCTGCCGGGCAGCAGCGCGGCCCGCTTCCCCTGCCACTCCGAGACGGCGGAACTGCTGGCGAGGATGTTTGGCGACGGTTAGACTACTTCTCGAAATAGATTACCAAACTGGGGAAATGTCCCCTGGGGGTCTGGCGCTGTCGCGCTTTGTGGGGAGTTCCGGCGGAAACCCCACA
>JANQMB010000146.1 GCA_028280355.1 Verrucomicrobiales bacterium | reverse complement strand
CTCGCGATTCAGGGCCGATGACCCTGCTGTCGATGGGTGTGGAGGGGGGCTGCTGACGGAGGAGTGGGGGGTCTTGCAAGGGGGCGCCCAAGTGCCTATGCTGCCTAAATGTCCACTCATCATCGGGCGGAGGATGACCGTTTTGCCTGGGCTTTGCTCGTCCGCAACTGCCATCGCTGATGGGGGCGAACCCTGAGATCGGTTTGGAGTCGAAGTCGTTAGCACCCTTGTGGGTCGTGATGTCCACCCTCGTTCTCGGGGGGACATCCCCGGGCGACCCTGGCCGCCCCGCCCCCCTTCTCCCCAGCAGTTCGCCCCCCGTACCCGCCGCCCGGGAGGACGTCCCAAAAGTCCGCAAGCTCGGGGACGGGAACTTCGCCATCGGCGCCGTCCGCTTCCATGCCGAGACCCGACACATCACGTTCCCCGCCGAGGTCAACATCGACGAGGCGAGCGTGGACAGCCAATACAAGCTCGAGTACGCGATCGTCGACCAGGGCCCGGAGAGCAAGCTGCACGAGTCGCTGCTCAGTACCGCGGTGGGCCCGTTCGAGATCAACCTGGCGATGAAGCTGCTCCGCTACAAGGCGTCGCCGGAGCTGGTGCCGCTGGTCGATGGGGAGGGGAGGCCGACCGGGAAGTATCCCGCCGTGCCGGCGGACGTCCGTGCCGCGGCGCGGGTCGAGATCGCGCTGAGCTGGAAGAAGGAGGATGGCACGGCTGCCGGCGCTTCCGTCAACGAGTGGATCACCAACACGATCCGGAACGCCCCGATGCTGGCGGCGGCCACCTGGGTCTACGGCGGTTCTTTCGTGACCAAAAACGGGGTGTTTGGCGCGGCGGTCACCGGCGACATCGCCGGGATCGCCCCGCGGGACAACAGCGGGCTCTTCTTCTATCCGGGGAAGGGGATCGAGAGGGAGGGCTCCGCCTGGACCCCGACCCCGGGTGGGGTCATCCCGCCGAAAGGCACTCCAGTCACGGTGACGATCAAACCCGCCAGCGCTGTGCCAAAGCCGGGTGGAAGAGAGGGGAGCTAGCGGCGTTGGGGGGCTACAGCAGCCCGTCGCCCTCGGCCAGCGCCTTCGGTTTCCCGAGCACCTCGGCCAAGATGATGGCGTTGCGGGCGCCGACGCTGCTCCGCAGCATATCGACGATCGGGTGGACCGGGCGCCGTTGCCGGCTCGCGTCAGGGGATAGGGGGAATTCCTGAATGTTGTCGAGGGCGCGGCGTTCGGCGGCGGAGAGCTCCGGCTCGATCGGTGGGGGTGTTTCCCAACGGGGGGCGGGCTCCCGTTGCAGCAGGGGCGCCTCGACGACGGGGACGGGTTCGGGCTGGGGTGGCGCCTCGCCGGAGAGCGCGGCGAAGAAGTCGCGGATCTCCTGGTTGGCGTCCGCACCGCCCGGGACGTAGATGTCCGGGGCCGTGTCGGGCTCCGGCCAGGACCCTTCCTCGTCAGCCGTCTCCGTCGGGGGGAGTTCGCCGCGGGCGCGGCGACGCTCGGTCTCGCGGCGCGCGGCGCGTGCCTTGAGGGTGTTGGACAGCCAATTGACGAAGGCGATGACCACCGCCGCCAGGATAAACAGGCCCTCGCCGTCGAAACCGTCCATCGGAGTTTTAAGTGTTAAGTTTTAAGTTGTTAAGCGAGAGGGGCTGTCGATGGCGTCTGGAAGGCAAGGTCTTAAAACTTAATCACTTAAAACTTAAAACTCGAAGATCTACAGGCTCGGGTCTTCGCCGGCGTCCTCGCCGCCCTCACCGGCGATGGAGTCGCGCATCTTGGTGTCGGCGATGAGGTTCTTGTAGCGGGTGTAGTCCATGATGCCGAGGTTGCCGCTGCGGAAGGCGTCGGCGATGGCCATCGGGATGCCAGCCTCCGCCTCGACGACCTTGGCGCGCATCTCCTGGGTGCGCGCCTGCATCTCCTGCTCGTTGGCGACGGCGGCGGCGCGGCGGACCTCAGCCTTGGCCTGGGCGACCTGCTTGTCGGCCTCGGCCTGCTCGGTCTGCAGCTTGGCGCCGATGTTGTCCCCGACGTCGACGTCGGCGATGTCGATGGAGAGGATCTCGAAGGCGGTCGAGGCGTCGACGCCCTTCTGCAGGACGAGCTTGGAGATGTTGTCGGGGTTCTCGAGCACGTCCTTGTGCGAGGCCGCGGAACCGATGGAGGTGACGATGCCCTCGCCGACGCGGGCGACGACCGTCTCCTCGGTGGCGCCGCCGACGAAGCGGTCGAGGTTGGTGCGCACGGTGACCCGGGCGCGGACGCGGAGCGAGATGCCGTCGCGGGCGACCGCCTCGATCTTGTCCTTGCCGGAGGCCGGGTTGGGGCAGTCGATGACCTTCGGGTTGATGCTGGTGCGCACGGCCTCCAGCACCGTCTTCCCGGTGCCCTTGACGGCCAGGTCGATGGCGCAGGCCCGGTCGAAGTTCAGGGTGATGCCGGCCTTGTCGGCGGCGATCAGCGACAGCACGACGTCGGGGACGTTGCCGCCGGCGAGGAAGTGGGCCTCGAGCTGGTCGGTGGTGTAGTTGAGGCCGGCCTTGGCGGCGGTGATCCGGCTGTCGACGATCAGCGAGTTGGGCACCTTGCGGAGCCACATCGCGATCAGGTTCCCGAAGCTTACGGGAGCCCCGGCGACGCGCGCGCGCAGCCAGATCTTGAAGAACATCCCGATGACGAAGAGGATCGCCAGGATGATGACGAGGACGATACCCAGGACGATGAGGGTGACGTTGTTCGGTAGCGCGGCTAGCATGTTGGCTGTCATGGTGATCGGATTGGGGAACTGGGAAAGTTGCGGTGTCTAGGAGGTGGCGCGGACGACGACCCTGCGGCCCTCGACCTTGACGACCTCGATGGCCGACCCGGCCTCGATGAAGCCCGACTCGGCGACGATGTCGCAGGACTTCGGGAGCCCCTCGACCCGGACTTTGCCGGAGGGGCGCAGGTCGGTCAAGGCGGTACCGGAGACGCCCAGCAGCTGTTTGGGCGCCGTGTCGACCACCTTGGCGTCGCTGCTGGGGCCGAGGACGAGCTTGCTGCCCAGGGCGGTGCGGTCGAAGTACTTGAGCCAGAGGCCGATAAGGAGCAGGCAGCCGAGGAGGAGGCAGGCGGCGACCAGCGCCCGGCCGCCGAAGCTCAGGCTGGCCAGTTCCTCGCTGGCGAAGGTCATCGCCAGCGAGGAGATGATCGCGGCGCCCCCGGCGAGCCCGAGGATCATCCCCGGGAGGATGACCTCCAGCGAGATGAGGACGACGCCGGCGAGGGCGAGGAGGATGATCAGGACCATTGGCAGTCCCAGAGTATCGGGTGGGGGAGGCGAAGTATCAAGGGCGCCCAGAGGTGGGGCGGTTGGGGGGGCGGGGGAGGATCCCGGGCTTGCGGGCGCCGGGACGAGGGGTGAGGGTCGCTGTCCTGTGTGGTTCCGCTTTCTAGGATTCGTCGTCGTGCTCTTCTGGGGCATCATGACGGCGTTGCTGATCCGGGCGGTGTATTTCCCCGAGTTCGAGCGCCTGCCGTCGGTCGACCCGGGGCACGTGCTCGAACTTTTCATCGACCACCGGGAGGTGACGCAACTCTTCGTCTATCGCGACGACGGCGAGGTCGTCGGGGACGTCCTGCTGACGTCGCGCGAGCTGGCGGACGGGCGGGGCGCGGAGATCGGCTTCGCGGCGGCCGGGGTGGTCGAGCTGCCGAGCTTGCCGAGGCAGAAGCTGAACTGGCGGGGCAAGTTGAAGCTCGGGCCCGGGCCGGACAGGAAGTTGGTCGGGGTCGAGATCTCGGTCAGGTTTGCCGAGCCGTCGGTGACGGTGTCGATGGAGATCGACCCGGTGACTTTCGCGTTCCACTACCAGGTGTCGCGGGGTGGGGTGATCATCAGGGACTCCCGCGGTGACCCCGGGGGGATGGGGGTGGCGCAGATGCAGTTGCTGCTGGCCGCCTGGGGGTTCGATTTCGGCTCCGGGGCGGGCGAGGGAGCCGCCTGGCAGGCGCGGCAGGGGGCGGTGGAGATCGCCGGGCATCGCGCGGGGGCCTATTTTCTCGTGCTCGGGCTCCCCGGGGCCGGCGAGATGAAGCTGACCTTCAGCGAGGCCGGCGAGCTGCTCGGGGTCGATACGCCCTTGGGGTACACGCTGCTCTCCGAGGCGATGCGGCGCCCCCCCGACCCCTTGCCCTACCAGTGACCGACAAGCAGCAGAACACCGATGATCTCGATCGATAACCTCACCGTCCGCTACGGGGAATTCGTGGCTGTCGACGGCTTGGACCTCGAGGTGCCGGCGGGCGAGCTGTTCGCTTTCCTCGGTCCCAACGGGGCCGGCAAGACGACGACCATCAAAGCCCTCACTGGCCTGTTGCGGCCGGACGAGGGCGTCCTTCGCGTCGCCGGCCACGACCTCGCCGAGCGGCCGCTGGCCGCGAAGGCGGTGATGGGGTATGTGCCGGACGTCGCCGTGTTCTACGACAAGCTGACCTCGCTCGAGTTCATGCGTTTCATCGGCGAGCTGTTCGAGCTCGACCCCGGGGCGGTGGCCGAGAACACCCGCT
This sequence comes from Verrucomicrobiales bacterium, assembly GCA_028280355.1. Classification (GTDB taxonomy): domain Bacteria; phylum Verrucomicrobiota; class Verrucomicrobiia; order Verrucomicrobiales; family DEV007; genus JANQMB01. The sequence continues at coordinate 5,875 of JANQMB010000146.1, read as the reverse complement.
CGCTGTTCGCGAAGCTCGACCTCGACGCCTATGCCCACGACCCGGTGGAGACCCTGAGCCACGGGACGCGGCAGCGGCTGGCGATCGCCTCGGCGCTGGTGCACGACCCGCAGGTGTTCGTGATCGACGAGCCGATGGTGGGGCTCGACCCCCTCCACGCCAGGGCGGTGAAAGACGAGATCAAGGCGCGCGCCGACGCCGGGGTGACGGTGTTCATGTCGACCCATCTGCTGAACATCGCGGAGGAGCTGGCCGACCGGATCGGGATCATCGACCGGGGGCGGCTGGTGGCGTTGGGGACGATGGACGAACTGCGAGCCGGCGAGCAGGCCGGGGCCCTGGAGGAGATCTTCCTGCGGTTGTTCGAGGAGGACCCGGGTGCCGGTGCTGGCGCATCCGCGCTTGAGACCGGGGGAGGCCGCGGTTAGCCTGCTGGCTTTTCTACACCGGCCGGATGCAGGGCGATTTCGAGTTTCTGATCAACGGGACGCCACACCGTGCCGGTGGGGTCTCGTCTGCGACGAGCCTCCTGGGATACCTGCGCGACAACCTGCTGGTCGCCGCCAAGGACGCCTGTGGCGCCGGCGGGTGTGGGGCGTGTTCGGTGCTGTTGGTCGATGTGGACGGGCGTGGCGAACCGGCGATGCGGGCGGTGAACGCCTGCATGCTGACGTTGCCGATGGTGGCGGGCCGGTCGATCTGGACGGCGGAGGCGCTGGGGACCGGGGGGCAGCTGCACCCGGTGCAGGAGGCGCTCGCATCCTGCAGCCGGTTCGGCTGTGGCTACTGCCTGCCCGGGGTCTCGGTGGCGTTGGCCGAGGCGTATGAGGGGCGGCGTGAGCTTTCCCTCGGCGATGTCGTCGGGCAGTCGGTCGGCAACCTCTGCCGCTGCACCGGATACCAGCCGTTCAGGGACGCGCTGGTGTCCGCGCTCCGCGATCGCGCCGGCGAGGGGGGTGAACAGCGGGGGTTGGCGGGGCATCTGCCCCCCGCGGCTGAGGGGGTGAGCCCGCTCGCCTACAGGGATCGGGACGGGGTGTCCTTCTATCGCCCGGAGACGGTGGTGGAGGCGTTGCGCCTGTGCCAGGCGCACCCGGAGGCCCGCCTCCTGGCGGGGGGGACCTCGCGCTGTTGGGGGGATGACCCCGGTGGCGCCGGCGCGGAGGCGGCGACGATGATCTCGTTGGAGGCGATCGTCGAACTGGCCGAGATCCGGCGTTACGGCGACGCCTGGCGGGTAGGCGCCGGGGTGACGCTGGCGCGGTTTGCCGACCGGCTGGGGGACGAGCTGCCGATGGTCGGCGAGATGGCGCGGCGGTTCGGCAGCCCGCAGATCCGCAACCGCGCGACGCTGGGCGGCAACCTCTCCTCCGCCCCCCACCACTCGGATCTGGTGCCGGTGCTGCTGGCGCTCGATGCGGGGGTGTGTGTCGAGGGGCTGGACGGCGTGCGCAGCTTGCGTCTCGACGAGCTGTTCACCGGCTTCCGGCAGACGGCCCTGGCGGAGGGCGAGATCATCACTGCAATCACCATCCCCGACCTTCCGCAGGTGGGGGAGGGGGCGGATGTCGCCCACCGGATGTGCGGGTTTTTCAAGGTTTCCAAGCGCGGCAGCAACGACCGCGCCATCGCCAACGCCGCCTTCGTCGTCGAGCTCGACGGCGCCGGGGTGGTCGTCCGCGCGCGGCTGTGCTGCGGCGGGGTCGCGGCCTATGGGGCGCGGGCGTATGAGGCGGAGGAGAAGCTGGTCGGCGAGCCTTGGGGCAGGGGGGCGGTGCAGCGGGTCGCGGTCGAGCTGAAGGGGCTGTTCCCCGCCTCCTCCGACCAGCGGGCGACGGCCGGCTATCGCAACGCGCTGGTCGCCGGGCTATGGCAGAAGTTTTTCACCCAGAACCGCGACCCGGGCCAGCCGGCCTACGCGGACGTCGGCCTGCGGGACCTCCTCGCGAGGCCGGCTGTCGCGGCCGACCCCTAACAGCGATATGGCCGCATCGCCCCCAGACCGACGCGCCCGCAACCTGGCCAGCGGCCGGGCCCGTTTCGTGGACGACGCGATCCCGGCGCGCGGGATGTTGGAGGTCGCCCTGGTCTATTCGCCGTATGCGAGGGCGGGCGTCCTCTCCGTCGACACCGCCGCCGCCGCCGCCGTCCCGGGGGTGCGCGCCGTCCTCACCGCCGCCGACATCGGCGGCGACAACAACCTTTCGCCAGAGGCCGGTGAGATGCCGCTCCTGGCCGCAGGGTCGGTGGAGTTCCACGGCCAGCCGGTGGCGGCGGTGGTCGCCGACGAGCTCGCGGCGGCCCGGCGCGCGGCGGACCTGGTCTCGGTCGAGTACCAGCCGAGGCCGCCGGTCTTGGGGGTGGAGGAGGCGATCGCCTTGCAATCTTTCCACGGCCCCGAGCTGGAGTTGGAGCGGGGCGAACCCGACCTCGACCCGGTGAGTTTCGGTGGCGTGATCGGCAAGGGGTTGGCGATCGCCGGCCAGGAGCACTTCGCCCTCGAACCGGGTGTCGCCTGGGCCGAGCCGGGTGAGGAGGGCGAGGTGAACATCACAGCGTCGGCGGAGGACCTGGGCTTCGTGCGCCGCGGTGTGGCGGGCTTGCTGGGGGTCCCGATGAGCCGGGTCAAGGTGAGCTGCCCGCGGGTCGGCGGGAGTTTCGGTGGCAAGCTCACCGGGGCGCTGATCCCGGCGGGGGTGGCGGCGCTGGCGGCGCAGGTGACCGGCTTCCCGACGCGGGTGCGCTTCGACCGCGAGGACGAGTTCCGCCTCACCGGCAAACAGAACGCGGCCTACGCCGAGTACAAGGCCGCCTACGACGAGTCGGGGCGGATCGGGCTGCTCGACTGCGTCGTCTACCTCGACGGCGGCTGGGCCGTCGACCGGGCGCCGTCCGTCCTGCGCAATATCCTCCACCACCTCGACAGCGCCTACTTCATCCCCAACGTCCGCCTGACCGGCAGAGTCTGTAAGACCAACCTGCCGCCGAACACCTCGACGGTCTCCGGCGGGGCCGCGGTCGCTGCGCTGGTGGCGGAGGAGATCGTCGCGGAGATCGGGGCGCGGCTCGACGTCGTGGTGGAGGCGGTCAGGCAGCGCAACTTCTACGGCCCAGAGGACGGGCGCGGGGTGACGCACTATGGTCAGGAGACTGGCGACCTGCGCCTCGGCGAGGCGTGGGGCCGGTTGCTGGAGCGATCGGCCTACCGGGAGCGGCGGGTCGAGGTCGACGCCTGGAACGGGACCAGCCGGTTCGCCAAGCGCGGCCTGGCGGTGGTGCCGGCGAAGGTGGGCAGCGGGGCGCCGGAGGCCGAGGCGCGGCAGGCCAGTGCCACGGTGAGCCTGCTCCCAGACGGCAGCGCACAGGTGGTCTGTGGCGAGGTCGAGATCGGTGGCGCGATGCGGCGCACGATCGCCGCGTTCGTCGAGGACCAGCTCGGGATCGGCGACGGCGAGCTGAGGATCACCGCGGGGGAGACCGATCAGATCGCCGCCTCCCACCATGGCGAGCTGCATGCCGAGGCGGTGCTCGACGCCTGCCGCCAGCTGCGCGAGCGGCTGCGCCTGGTGGCCTACCGCCTCCTGCAGGGCAGGGGGATCGAGGTCACCGACCTGATGGAGCTGCGTTTCGCTGGCGGCGGGGTGGCCGATATCGAGTCGCCGGCCGAGCCGGTGCCGCTGGCCGAGGTGGTGCGGGCGGCGTCGGCCGAGGACATCAACGTCAGCGCCACCGGCTATTCGAGCGCCGCCGAGATCCTCGGTGGGCGAACGTTCAGGGACTTCGCGTGCGGTGCGGCGGCCGCGGAGGTGCTGGTCGATGGCTTCACCGGCGAGGTGAGCGTCCTGCGTGCGGACGTCGTGCAGGACGTCGGGCGCCAGCTCGACCCGGAGGCCGAGCTCGGGCTGATCCGCGGCGCCTTCTTGCAGGGGCTCGGCTGGCAGACCTGCGAGGACCTGGTCTGGTCGGCGGACGGCGAACTGCTCACCGCGGGCGCCGATAGCTACCTGGTCCCGACCGCCGCCGAGGCGCCGGCGCAGTTCGAGGTCGAGCTGCTGCCGAGCTACGGCGGATACCCCAAAGAGCCGGGGCCGGCGGCCTTCTGCCTGGCCCTGTCGGTCCGCGAGGCGGTCCGGGACGCGGTCGCCGCGTTCGGCAAAGTGAAACCGGGTTTCGCCTTGCCGGCGCCAGCCACCCCGGAGGCGGTCTATTTCGCCCTGCATGCCAGGGGGGACTGAATCGATTGATCGCCGTAGGGATCGCCGGTAGTGGTTGCGGGCGGGCCGTGCGCCGACGTAGCCCAACGGTAGAGGCAGGCGACTTAAAATCGCTCCAGTGTGGGTTCGAATCCCACCGTCGGCACCCCCCCGGCGCCAGGGAGATGGGCGTTGACTTTGTCCCCCGCCGCGCTTTCCTCAGCGCCATGAGCGATCAAGGTGTGATCCTGGTGACCGGCGGCGCGGGCTACATCGGCTCGCATACCGTGAGGATGTTGGCCGAGGAGGAGGGGCGCCAGGTGGTGGTGCTCGACAACCTGGTGTTCGGGCACCGCGAGGCGCTGGTCTCCGAGGGGGTGACCCTGGTCGAGGCCGATATGGCCGACGCGGCCGCGGTGGGCGGGATCTTCGACCGCTACCGGGTCGACGGGGTGGTGCACTTCGCCGCCTTCTGCTACGTCGGTGAGTCCGTCGGGGACCCGCTCAAATACTATCGCAACAACACCGCCGCCCCGCTGACCGTGTTGGAGGCCATGCGCGAGCACGGCTGTGACAAGTTCATCTTCTCGTCCACCTGCGCCACCTACGGGGAGCCGCAGGAGATCCCGATGTCGGAGTCGCACCGGCAGCAGCCGATCAACCCGTACGGCGAGAGCAAGCTGATGTTGGAGAAGATCCTGTCCGACTGTGAGGCGGCCTATGGGATCCGCAGCGTGCGGCTGCGCTATTTCAACGCGTCGGGTTGCTCGCCCGACGGGGCCATCGGCGAGGACCACGACCCGGAGACCCACCTCATCCCGAACGTGCTGAGGGCGGCGCGTGGCGATACCGGTCCGATGACGGTGTTCGGGACCGACTACCCGACCCCCGACGGCACCTGCATCCGCGACTACATCCACGTGCAAGACCTCGCCCGCGCTCACGTCAAGGCGCTCGGCTACCTCGAGGCGGGCGGGCGCACGACCGCCTGCAACCTCGGCACGGGGAAGGGGGCGTCGGTGAGGGAGATCATCGACGCCGCCGAGGCGGTGACCGGGCTGCCGGTGCCGGTGGAGTACGGCGAGCGCAGGGAGGGCGATCCGCCCGAGCTAGTGGCCGACGCCTCCTGGGCGGAGGAACTGCTGGGCTGGAAGGCCGAGATCACAGACATCCGCACCATCATCGAGACCGCCTGGGCCTGGATGGACGGGGAGCGGAAGGGGAGATATTCCGCATAGGGTGGAAACCGGGTGTCCCACCCGGTCCGGGCGACGTCCCAGCCGGCCTGCCGCAGGGGACTATTTGGGTCGGGGGGCTGAAGAATCTCCGAAAAACGGTCTTGCGCTGGCTTGCGGGCAGTGGTAAATCTTATGTGTCCGTGCAAGCGGACAATGGGGTTGAATAGAGGCAGCCCGGCTAACCAAATTCTGCGCGAGTTTTTTTTGGGGGATCTCGCAAGGACTTAGCCGAGCTGCCTCCCCTCTTTTGTAGGGCTGGTGTTTGGGGGGGATGGTTTGGAAACCACCGGAAACCACCCGGATCGCTCGCAAGCGAGCTTCCTACAGGGGGTGGCATCACCGTACGTAGGAAGCTCGGGCATGTATGCCGTCAAGAAGGAGTTGGGGATCCGGTGGCTAGGAGTCGGGCGAGGAGGTGCTCGGCGAAGGCCCTCTTGGTGGCGA
>JANQMB010000123.1 GCA_028280355.1 Verrucomicrobiales bacterium | reverse complement strand
GTCGCGCACGACGTAGTGGTAGAACTGCTTGGTCCAGAGCAGGCCGGCGTAGCTCTGCAGGGCGATGTCGCGGTCTTCGCCCGCGGGATCGCCGGGTAGCTCGTCGGCGTAGAAGGCGTCGTGCTCGGCGACCCGTGCCGCGAAGGTCTCGCCGAAGGGGTGGAACGAGGCCGGCGCCTCGTCCTCGGCGTAGAGGCGGAGCCGGACCGTCCGCGTTTCGCCGGGGGCGATCTCCAGGCGGAAGAGGGCGGCGGCCTTGGTGCCGGTCGCCTCGGGGTTCACCGCGTCGCGGTCGCCGTGCAGGACGAAATGGTGGAAGGCGTCTTTGACGAAGGGGCGGGCGTTCGGTTCGCCGGTGAGGCGCCGGGTGTTGGTCTCGTTCTCGGTGAACAGGAAGCCGTCCGGTTCGGCGTCGGGGTCGACCTCGAAGTAGAACCGCCCGAGCTCCGGGTGGTCGAGGGCGAGCCGGTGGTCCCGGTCCTGCCGGATCGAGGGTTTCGTCCCCTCGTCGACGTCCCCCCAGGACCAGGTGTTGCGGAACCACAGCTGGGGCAGGAGGTGCAGCGGTGCCGGCTGGTCGCCGCGGTTGGCCGCGGAGATCTGGATCAGGATGCTGTTGGGGGAAGCCTTGGCGTACTCAGCTGTGACTTCGAAGTATCGCCCGCCGTCGAAGACGCCGGTGTCGGCGAGCTCGAACTCGCGTTCGGCCTCGCTGCGCCGGAGGTTCTCCCCCACCAGCTCCGTGTAGGGGTACTGCGCTTGGGGGTAGCGATAGAGCGCCTTGGCGTAGGAGTGGGTGGGGGTGGAGCGAAGGTAGAAATACTCCTCCTTCACGTCCTCGCCGTGGTTGCCTTCCGGGTTGGTAAGGCCGTAGAGCCGCTCCTTCAAGATGCCGTCCCGCCCGTTCCACAGCGCGGGCGCGAAACACAGCCGCGCGCCGCTGTCGCAGAAGCCCAGCAGGCCGTCCTCCCCCCAGCGGTAGGCCCGGCTGCGGGCGTGGTCGTGGGGCAGGTGGTCCCACGCAGCGCCGTCGTCGGAGTAGTCCTCGCGCACCGTGCCCCACTGGCGCTCGGAGAGGTAGGGGCCCCAACGTTTCCAGTGTGCCTCGCGCGCGGCGTCCTCGGCCAGGCGGCGGTGTTCGGGGGTGGCTGGCATCGGGTGCTGTGGTCGGGATTGCGGTGGTCGTCGAGAACGGCTAGTGAGAACGGACGATGCCGAGTTCGGGCCGCGAAGCGAGTGAGAAGATGGACGTCGCCGTGGTCGGCGGCGGCGCCGTCGGCCTCTGCGCCGCTTACTACGCGCTGCGCGCGGGCAAGCGGGTGACCGTCTTCGAGCGCGGTCCGGAGGGCGGCGACAACTGCTCGGCGGAGAACGCGGGGATGGTGGTGCCCAGCCACTTCGTGCCCCTGGCCGCCCCGGGGGTGATCTCGCTCGGCCTGCGCTGGATGCTCGACCGCGAGAGCCCGTTCGCCCTCCGGCTCCGCCCGCGCCTCGACCTGCTGCGCTGGGCGTACCTGTTCTGGCGGCACGCCAACCCCCGCCACGTCGCCGCGTCCCGGGAGCTCCTCCGCGACCTGAACCTGGAGAGCCGGAGGCTGTTCGTAGAGCTGGCGGAGGGGTGGGGCTTCGGCCTGGAGCAACGCGGGCTGCTGATGTTGTGCGGGGACCAGAAGGGGCTGGACGAGGAGGCGGCGCTGGCGGCCTCGGCGGGCGAGCTGGGCCTGGACGTCGAGGTCTGTGACCCGCGACGCCTGGCGGAGGTCGACCCCGACGTCGAGATGGCGGCGGCCGGCGGCGTCTGGTTCAAGCAGGACTGCCACATGGACCCGGGGGCCTTCCTCGCCGCCCTGCGGGACGGGATCCGCGGGATGGGGGGCGAGGTCCGCTATGGGGTCGGCATTGATGGGTTTGTTAGGGAGGGAGGCCGGGTACGGGCGCTGCGCTGCCTGGGTGGGGCCGGGGAGATCGAGGCCGACCAGTTCGTGTTGGCCGGCGGCGTGTGGTCGGTGGAGCTGGCGCGCGACCTGGGCCTGAGCTTGCCCATGCAGGCCGGCAAGGGCTATTCGCTGACCCTGCCCGGGCCGGCGCAGCTGCCGCGGCTCTGCTCGATCTTGACCGAGGCGCGGGTGGCGGTCACCCCGATGGGCGGGGCGCTGCGTTTCGCCGGGACGATGGAGATCGGCGGGATCGACACCTCGGTGGACGCGCGGCGCGTGGGGGGTATCGCGAAGTCGGTCTCGCGCTACTTCCCCCGTTTCGCGCCCGGGCACTTCGACGGCGTGGAGCCCTGGGTCGGCCTGCGGCCCTGTTCGCCAGATGGCCTGCCCTACATCGGCCCGGCGGGTCGGGCGGCGACGAATGCTTTTGTCGCCACCGGCCACTCGATGCTGGGCCTCAGCATGGCGCCGGTCACCGGCCAGCTGGTGGCGCAGCTGCTCTGCGGCGAGCGGCCAGGCATCGAGATCGCGAAGCTGGCACCCGGGCGGTTCTAGGAACTGCCCACTATGGAGCCGGGGGCTCTTCCTGCACCCGGACGAACAGCCTCTCCTCCGACTCCACGCCGGCGCCGCTGAGGCTGAAGCTCCGGGTCGTCGTCTCGCCCGGGTCGGCCGGTATACCGTCCGCGAAGTCGCCCGGGAAAGTGACGAGGTCGAGCGACCAGTTGACGATATAGGTCTTGGTCGGGTTCGACACCCAGGTGAGCGTGATCGTGTCGCCGTCGATCGCCACCTCGGTGATCCTCAGCGAACTGCCGAAGTCCGGTTTGGGGAGGGTGAGGTCGAAGCGGAGGTTGGGGCCGATGAAGGCGTTGGTGCGGATGGAGGGGTTGGTCGGCTTGACGAAGGCCCCGTCGAGGGTGTCCGAGAACATCGCATCATGATAGTTGAAACCGTCGATGGGGGTGAAGGCGACGTCGAAGGCGAGGCCCGGCGAGTTGTCGACCGAATACCAGACGCCCGCGGTGTACGTCTCGCCCGCGGACAGGACGACGGGCGTGTCGAGCGCCTGGTAGATGAACAGGTCGCCGTCGCCGCGGTCGTCGAGCACGCCGCCGCCGACGGGAATCGTCACCTCGGCCACCAGCGTGCCGGCGTTGTCCCACACCCCGATCTGCCTGTCGACGGTGGGGGAGGTCGAGCCGTTGTAGCTGAACAGGCCGAGGTGTGTCAGCGCCCTGGCGGCGTCGAGGCTGAAGGTGTAGCCGAGCGTCTCCGTGCCGGCGCCGACGCCGGAGCGGACGAGTGGGGCGTCGAGGTCCAGGGCGGCCTCGGTGCCGCTGAGGTCGGCGCGAGCCGTGCCGACCAGCGCGAGGAGCGCCAGGGTGGCGCATCCTGCCAGGGTGGGGGTTTTGCGGCGGGGTGATACGAACCGGGGGGGTCGATTGGGAGGTGTCATAGTGTTGAGGAGGACGGGGACAGTATTGATGATCGGCGGCCTGGTGGCAAGGGCGGCGGACGCCCGGCGGGGGGCTAGACGGGTTCCGCTTATGCGCTTAGGGGAAGCGGGAACATGAAGGCCGCGCTCGAGATGGTGAAGGTGATCGACTCCCACACGGGGGGCGAACCGACGCGCGCCGTGGTCGGCGGGGCGCCCGACCTCGGCGCCGGGGACATGGCCGAGCGGCGGGGGCGCTTCGCGGGGCGGGCCGACTGGCTGCGCGGCGCGCTGCTGGGAGAGCCTCGCGGTTTCGGGGCGATGGTCGGGGCGCTGCTGTGCGAACCGGCCGACCCCTCCAATGCGGCGGGGGTCATCTTCTTCAACAACGCCGGCCCCATCGGGGGTTGCCTCCACGGCACCATGGGGTTGGTGAAGACGTTAGAGTACATGGGTCGGATCGGCCCTGGGCAGCACCGGGTCGAGACGCCGGTGGGAGTGGTGACCGCGACGCTGGAGGCCGGCGGGGCGGTGTCGGTGGCCAACGTGCCCAGCTACCGGTCCCGCCGGGGGGTCGCGGTGGAGGTGCCGGGTTACGGTGAGGTCTGTGGCGATGTCGCGTGGGGCGGCAACTGGTTCTTCCTCGTCGAGGGGTCTGGGCCGGAGGTGGAGTACGGGAACACCCGCGAGCTGCTGGAGTTCACTTCGGCGGTGATGGCCGCGCTGGCGGCGGCCGGGGTCAGCGGCGAGGACGGTGCGGCGATCGACCACGTCGAGGTCTTCGGTCCCCCCGGCGACCCGTCGGTCGCCGACTCGCGCAACTTCGTCATGTGTCCGGGTGGCGAGTACGACCGTTCGGCCTGCGGTACCGGAACCAGCGCCAAGCTGGCCTGCCTCCACGCCGATGGGAAGCTCGCGCCGGGTCAGGTCTGGCGCCAGAGCGGCATCCTGGACACCTTCTTCGAGGGGCGGGTGGAGCCGCTCGGCGATGGCAAGGTGACGCCGGTGGTGAGCGGGCGGGCGTGGGTAAACGGGGAATGCCAGGTGCTGATCGACCCCGGCGACCCGTTCCGTTTCGGGATCGGGGGCGCCTGAGGCCGCCGCGCCTCTTGCCGCGCTAGCGGATCACCCCCGTGAACATGAAGATGGCTTCCCCGAGCTTCTTGTCGAAGGCCTCGATTAACCGTGCCGCGGCCAGCCCGTCCGCCGCCGCCTCCACCTCCTCCCGGAACGGTTCGTACTCCAGGTAGGCGACCCCGAAGATCCGCGCCTCGGCCATGGCCGCCTGCGCGAGGTCGAGCCGCTCCAGCAGGGTCGCGCGGTCGTCGACGCGCCCGGCGAACCAGTGTGCGTAGCGCATGTGGTAGCCCACATCGAATAGCCCCCGGAGGCTGAGCCAGGGCGCCTTGTAGAGGCTCGCCGCCTCAGCTTGGCCGCGGACTTCCAGGCGCGCGGCCTCGACGTTCGCCGCGTCCGGCGAGCCGATCGCCCGATCCAGGGCGGGGCTTGCCCCGAAGGCGCCGTCGCGCGCCATCCCGTCTCGCACCGCGGCCAGCCTCCCTTTGGCGTCGAGGGGCTTCCCCAGGTCGACGAACCACCTCGCGGCCGCGAAGCCGCCCCCAAGGGACGGGATCGCGTCGAGGAAGACCGGTTTCGCCGGTGGTGGGACCGGCGCGTTCGGCCAGAACGGCTTCTGCGGCACCGGCTCGCCCAGGTCGAGCGGCGCGTCCTCCAGCGCGGCGCGGCCGTCGATGCGCCCCGCCCCGTAGAGGGGGTCGTCACCGGGGGCGCCGAGGTCGATCGCGGTCTCCTCGAGGCGGCGGCGGATCCGGGCGGCGTCGTAGAACGGGTACTGCGTCCAGACGATGGCGGCCAGCGCGGTGACGAGGGGGGCGGCCATCGAGGTGCCGCTGATCGCGCCGTAGTCGCGGGGGAAGCCGCCCGCCACATCGTAGTCTGGGAAGGTCGACAGGATGTCGACCCCCGGTGCGACCACGTTGATCTCGGGGCCGGTGTTGGAGAAACCGGCCAGGGTGTCGTCTTGCCCGGTGGCGCCGACGGCGATGACGTTGTCGAACTGCGGCGACAGCGCCGCCGGGTACCCCACCGGCCCGGAGTCGTTGCCGGCCGCCGCCACCAGCACGGCGCCGGCGTCGCGCAGCGCCCCGGCGGCCTCGGTCCAGGCGCCGTTGGGGGTCAGGCCGCGGCCGCTGTAGTTGAAGATCAGCCGCGCGTTTCTCGACGTCGCGACCGACACCGCTTCCAGCGCCGCCTGGTAGACCCAGAACGCCGACCCCTGCCCGGCGGCGTTGAACACTTTGAGGCTGAGCGTCGCGCTGGTGTAGGCGAGCCCGGCGATCCCCTTCCGGTTCCTGGCGCGGGCGGCGGCGATCCCGAGGACGTGCGTCCCGTGGCCGTTGTCGTCCCGCGCCACGGCCCCCGTCCCGGTGAAGTCGCTGCCGACGAGAAACACCCTCTGGTTCGACAGGTCCTCGTGGGAGAGCTGGTCGCCGCGCATCGGGATACCGCTGTCGGCGACCGCGATCAGGACGCGGGCTGGGCCGACGGTGTTGTAGCTCCACGCGGCCTCGGCGTCGATCCGCTGCAGGTTCCACTGTTGGGCGAGGAGCGGGTCGTTCGGCGGCGCCACCGGGCACTGCTCGGCCAGTTCGTTGGGGTCGGCGAAGATCACCGCGGGGTCTGCGGCGAGGGCGTCCGCGGCGCCCTCCAGCTCCGCCGCCGAAACCCCGGGGAGCTCGATCAGGCAGACCCCCCGGTCGTCGGCCGGATGCAGCACCGAGTAGTTGCCCTCCCCGAGAACCTTCCCCAGCACGGAGGCTGCGCCGCCGGAACGCCGGGCGGTTTCGAGGTCGACTTTGACGATCAGTTGCCCGCGAACCACCTCGCGTTCGGTTCCCCGGAACGGGATCTTTTCGGTATCCATAGAACAGCCCAGACTTCACTCGCACCCGCCTCCCCGCGCCGCGGCGGCGGCATCGACATTGGGGCGATGATGACGGGAGCTGCCCCGGCTAGCAAGCCCGAAGCGGCGCGGGGATCGGGAGTCTCCCGCCACCGCCCGGGGGCGTCCTCGGTGGGATGGTGCGCGGGGCAGGCCGCGCTACTTCCAGCCGGCCAGCGCGAAGATCTTCACGGCGGCGGAGTTGTTCTGGCCGAGCTTGCCCAGGGCGACCGGGTCGGCCTTGAAGGGTCCCCAGGACTTGAGCAGCTCGGAGCGGGTGTCGGCGATGTGCAGCGGGTACTCGTAGGTGGTCTCCGGGAAGGTGGCCTGGGCGGCTTCGCCGGTGAGGAACTCGAGCAGCTTGATCGCGTTCGCCTTGTTTTTCGAGTGTTTCGCGACGCCGCCGCCGCTGGCGTTGATGTGCGTGCCCCTACCGTCCTGGTTGGGGAAGAAGACCCCGAGCTTGGATGCCACCTCGCGGTCCTTCGGGTCGGAGGAGTTGGCCAGCAGGCCGACGTAGTAGGTGTTGACGATCGCCACGTCGCCGATGCCGGCGGCCACCGCGCGCATCTGGTCGCGGTCGCTGCCCTCCGGCGCGCGCGCCATGTTCCCCCGCACCGCCCTCGCCCACCCGAGGGCCGCCTTCTCCCCGTCGGCGGCGATGATCGAGGCGAGCAGGGACTGGTTGTAGATGTTCGACGACGAGCGCGCCAGCACCCGCCCCTTCCATTTCGGGTCGGCGAGGTCTTCGTAACGGCCGAGCTCGGCGGGCTCCACGCGGTCCTTGGCGTAGACCAGGACGCGGGCGCGGACGGTAAAGCCGTACCAGCAACCCTCCTCGTCGCGCAGGTTGGCGGGCACGGCGGCGGTCAGCGCCGCGCTCTCGACCGGCTGCAAGACGCCCGCGCTCTTGGCGCGCTCGAGGCGGCCGGCGTCGGCGGTGATCAGGACGTCGGCGGGCGAGCCCTCTCCCTCCGCCTTCAGGCGTTCGAGCAGGGCGTCGGCCTTGGCCTTGACGATGTTGACTTTGATCCCCGTGGCCTCGGTGAACTTGGCATACAGCGCGTCGTCGGCCTCGTAATGGCGGTGGGTGTAGACGTTGACCTCCTCCGCGGCCGATGCGGTTCCGGGGGAAACGAGGCCGACACTGGCGGACACGAGGAGGGCAGAAAGCGACTGGCGGAGGGAGAACATCGATCCTATTTGAGATTCGGTCTCAAATAGGGCGGGTGAGGGGCGCCGTCAAGGGCTTGTTGAGAACCCATCTCAATAATGTTGGGGGGGGGAGGGTGCGGGTTGCGGGGGG
>JANQMB010000063.1 GCA_028280355.1 Verrucomicrobiales bacterium | reverse complement strand
GGGCGCCCCGGAGCCAATCCCGGCCCGCGAGGTTCCTGGCGTTACGTTAGAGGCTTCCGCTCAGCCCGAGATGTCCGAAGTTGCCCATGTGCTGTCGCAGGCTCTGACCCCGCTGCCCGCACTGAGCTACCGGGACTGGGAGGGGAAAACGTCGCCGGTGTTCACCGGCAGCCCGGAGCAGCCCGGGCGACCGGTGTTGTTGAACCTCTGGGCTAGCTGGTGCGCCCCCTGTGTCGCCGAGCTCCGCGAGTTCGCCCGGGGGCATAGCGCCATGCGGGAGGCCGGTTTGGATGTGGTCGCCCTGAGCGTCGATGGCGCAGGGGTTGACCTCGCCGGGGCGCGGCGGTTGGTCGGTGAGCTCAAGCTGCCGTTCGCTACAGGGGCCGCCGACCGGAGGCTCGTCGAAAAGGTCCAGCTCGTCCACGACATGACCTTCGAACTGCATCGCGAGTTGCCGGTGCCGACCAGCATCCTGATCGACGGCCAGGGGAGGATGGCGGCGATCTACAAAGGCCCGGTGACGGTCGACCGGGTGCTCGCGGACATGTCGAAGATGGATGCCGCCCCCGACGCGCGGCGGGCTGCGTCCCTGCCTTTCGCCGGCCGCTGGTTCGCGCCCGCCCGCCCCCTGCATCTGTTCAAGCTCGCCTGGCAGCTGTTCGAGAGAGACTTTTTCGACGAGGGCATCGCGTTCTACATCCACAACGCGGCGTGCATCAAGGGGCACCCGAAACACCCGCAGCTGCTGTTGATGATCGGCGACGGCTGCGAGCGAAACGGCAGACCGCAGCTCGCCGCGCGGATGTATACCGAGGCGCTGCGCGAGCGGCCGGGGTGGGCGGAAGCCCAGGCGCGCCTCGACCGGCTGCGGTCGCAGGGTGGCGCCGGGGGCGGCTGATCCCGCCCCCGGCGGGTCCGTTTACCGATTGCTACGACCGACAACCGATTGCTACGCGTCGGTGCTTTGCCGCAGCGTAGGCGTGGGTGACGATGGGGGAGTGAGCGTTTCTTATCGCTTCCTGAACCCCCAGAGGGTGTCCGCTCCCACCCAGGTCTAACAGATTGCAAGAATGATGAGGAAACCCCATCGCATCGCTGTAGCTATCGGTCTCGTGAACATGTTGGCGGCGGTCCTTGTGCCGTCCGCCGACGCGACCCTCATCCTCGGGCTCGACGCCCGCGACATCGCCCAGGCGGACGGGACGGCAGTCGGAAACTGGACGAGCACTGGCAATGGCGGCGTCGGCAGCGCCACGCAGGCGGTGGCGAACCGCCAGCCGATCTACCGGGCGTCGTCCACCTTCCTCGGTGGACCGGGGGTGGAGTTCGACGATACCACCGTGCGGACGGACTCCGACGGGATGGCGACGACGGTCTCCGGGCTGGGGTTCGATTACACGGTTCTAGTGCTGTATGCCTACCGGGGCACGACCAACGACTTCTCTCGGGTCGTGCAGGGAGGGACGGGGGTGCGGGACGCGTTCCTGCAAGCCAACAACTGGCTGATCGGCCCCTACGGCGGAACGCACCAGCTCTACGACGGCGCCTTCATCTCCAGCGGTTCGACCAGCACCGGCCCGGTGATC
The DNA here is from genome assembly GCA_028280355.1 of Verrucomicrobiales bacterium. GTDB lineage: Bacteria > Verrucomicrobiota > Verrucomicrobiia > Verrucomicrobiales > DEV007 > JANQMB01. The sequence goes on along the minus strand of JANQMB010000063.1, from coordinate 6,852 downwards.
GCCACGGCTGTCGGGTCGTCCACCGGTCCCGAGGAGTTTTTCCTCAACGGGACGTCGGCTGGCACGAACAGTGGGAGTACCTCGCCAAATTTCTTCAGCCTGGGCGCGGAGGGGGCGGCGTCGGAATCGGTCGACGCCGACATCGGCCTGGTGCTGGTCTTCGACAACCCGCTCACCGCCGACGAGCGGGTGGGGGTCGAGTTCTTCATGGCGCGAGCGTACGGCCTCGCTGGGTTCACCGCGACGCCTGCCCAACAGGCCGCCGCGGCGGCCGCGCTTGGCGGGTTTTTGGGGACGAGCCCCGAGGCGCCCACCGATATCACGCTGGCCCCGGACAGTTTCTTGGCCTCCCTCCCGGTCGGGGGAGAGGTCGGCGTCTTGAGCTCGGTCGATATCAATCCGACCGACACCCACAGCTATGCGCTGGTGGCTGGCGCGGGCGACACCGACAATGCACGCTTCCAGATCGCAGGCGACCGTCTGCAGACCGCCTCCTCGTTCACAGGGGATGCGGGCACAACGTTCTCGGTGCGGGTACAGAGTACCGATAGCGACGCGCTGTCCTTCGAGCGGGCGATCCCGGTGAGCGTGGTGGGGGACAGCGACACCGACAACCTCTCCGACTCCTGGGAGCTGAGCTTCACCACGGCGCTCGGCGACCTCACGGGCCTCGCCAGCGGCCCAGGCCCCGGGGCGGGCACGGGCGATTTCGATGGCGACGGTTCCAGCGATCTCGAGGAGCTGACCAACGGCACGGATCCCACCGAGACCGACAGCGACACCGACGGGTCCCCGGACGGGGACGAGGTCGCGAACGGGACCGACCCGCTGGATCCCGACACCGACGGCGATGGCCTGAACGACGGCGGCGAGACGACGGCGGGCAGCGACCCGCTGGTCGCCGACACCGATGGCGACGGCATCAGCGACGGCGACGAGGTCAACGGGGTGCCCGCGACCGACCCGACGCTGGCCGACACCGACGGCGACGGGTCGTTCGACAACATCGAGCTGGCCCTCGGCACCAACCCGGCTGACCCCGGTGACTTCCCGCAGAGCAACGCGACCTTGATCCTGGGTCTCAATGCCCACGACATCATCCAGGCGGACGGGACGGCGGTGAGCAGCTGGACGAGCGTCGCCAGTGGTGGCGTCGGCAATGCCGCCCAGGCGGTCGCCGAATTTCAGCCGACCTATCGTGCCTCGTCGACCTTTCTGGGTGGCCTGCCGGCGGTGGACTTCAACGATTCGCTGACGGCGGCGTTCGATGGCGATGGGATGACGACCACCGTCTCCGGGCTCGGGGCGGACCACACGATCATGGCGCTGTACGCCTATCGGGGTACGACCGCCGACGCGGCGAGGGTGGTACAGGGTAGCGACGGTGGTCGCCACAACTTCGCCGGGTCGAACAACTGGCTGATCGGCCCTTACAACGGGCAGCATCAGCTCTACGACGGCGGCTTCATCAGCAGCAGCTCGGACACCACCGCGCCGGTGATCGCCACCGCCCTGGGGTCGTCGGCGCGCGACAACGAGTTCTTCCTCAACGGCGCCTCCCAGGGGGCGAACGCTTTCAACAACGAGCCGAACGTGGTCGCGCTCGGGGCACAGGGCGCATGGGCGGAGGCCGCCGACAGCGACCTCGGGCTGGTGTTGGTGTTCGACGACCGCCTCACCGACCGCGAGAGGATCGGCGTCGAATACTACATGGCGCAGGAGTACGGCCTGGAAGGGTTCGATGCCAGCGCCGCCCAGCAGGCGGCGGCCGCCGCGGTGCTCGGCGGGTTCCTGACCGTCGCACCCGCGCCCTTCGAGATCACCAGCGTCGAGTATCTCCCCGGGGGCACACAGGCGATCGTCACCTGGAACTCGGTACCCGGCAGGACCTATGCCCTAGAATACTCCGACGACCTCGGCGCGGGCGGTTTCTGGAACGAACTGGAGGACAGTATCATCGGCTCCGCCGGGGGAAGCACCTCGTACACCGACATTTTCTCCCCGCCTGAAGCAGTGCCGAAGCGCTTCTATCGGGTGCTGGTTCGCTAATGCTATTCCCCAACCGACTACGTGCGGTAACTTTCTTACCACGAGCCCCTTATGGTGTCGTTGGGCGCCACCAGAACGACCGTGAATACCTGCCGATCAATCACCCCTTCCGCCGCGGGGGAGGCAGGGTCTTGTGCATCCCCTGCTAACGTTCCGACCGGGGTGGCTGTGTACCAATTTAGCCAGCTCATGAATCGAATGACCCACCTGGGGGTCGCGAGGAAGGCGGTTCTCAGCCTCGTCCTGGGTGCCTGTTGCCTCGCCTCGCCGTCGGCGCTGGCCCTCGACACGGTCGTCGTCTTCAACGAGATCCAATACCATCCGGCCGGCGCTGCCGACCCGGGGCTGGAGTTCGTCGAACTGCACAACCAATGTTCGGTGAACGTCGACCTGTCGGGCTGGCGCCTCTCGGGCGGGATCGATTTCGAGTTCCCCGATGGTACGGTCATCAATGGCGGGGGATACGTGGTGGTCGCAGCGGATCCCGGTGCGCTCGAGGCGGCCGCCGGGATCACCGGTGTCCTCGGGCCGTTCACCGGGATGCTGGACAACGGCGGCGAGAGGTTACGGATCCGCAACAACAACGACCGGATCATGGACGAGGTCGAATACGACGACCGGGCGCCATGGCCGATCGGCGCCGATGGCTCCGGGGCGAGCCTGTCGAAGGTCGCCCCCCTGATGTCGGGGGCGCGCGCGGAGCGGTGGGCACACAGCCTCGAGGTCGGGGGTACCCCCGGCGCGGCGAACTTCGGCGGGGTCGGCGGGTCGGCGGGGGACAACATCGCCCTCGGCAAAGCGGTCATCGACGGCAGCAGCGCCTATAACAACCGGCCCTTCGACCAGGTGAACGGTGCGGGGCAAGATTTCCGCGCGCAGAACGTCACCGACGGCAGCACCTCCGACGTGTTCGGCGCCAACTACTGGCTGGGCACCGACTCCGCCCCCAACCAGTATTTCACGCTCGACCTCGGCGCCCCGTTCGACATCGACGAGATCCGCCTGCGCAACACGCACAACGCGGTGCACAACGACCGTGGCACGCTCGGCTTCCGGATCCTCGCCTCGTCCACCGTGGACGGGTCGAACCAGTTGGTCTCCCCCCAGCAGATCCTCTCCGCCACGCTGGCCAGGGTCGATGGTCAGGATCCGATCGCCGCTGAGGCGTTCACTTCCGCCAGCGGACTGACCGAGACGAACGCGCGTTACCTCAGGTTCGAGGTGCTGTCGGCGGTCAACACCAACGCCGGCCTCAACGAGATCGAGGTCTACGCCGCGGAGGGGCCGCCTGCCGCCGCCCCCGAGGACCTACCGCGGTGGATCAACGAGGTGGCCGGGACGGCGGACGCGGCGTTCTGGGTGGAGCTCTACAACTCCGGGGCGGAGACGATCGACCTGGAGGGGTGCGTGTTGGCCTTCGAGGACGCGGGAGAGTACGTTTTCCCGGCCGGGGCGAGCATCGCCGCCGGGGCGTGGCTGCTGGTCGATGCGGCGACCCTGGCCCTGCCGGCCGTCCCGGCCGACGGCGAGAATCTGTACCTCTTCCAGGCGGGCAAGGTCGCCCAGTTCGATGCCGTGCGGATCGACGACCTGGCGGTCGCTCGGGTTCCGGACGGCGAAGGTCGCCTGCTCGGCATCGGCCTGCCCGCCGAGCGGACGCCGGGCTCGGCGAACGCTGTCACCGTGCCCGATGCGGTGGTCATCAACGAGATCATGTACCACCACCGGCCGCAATATGCCCAAGCGGGCGACCCGCCGTTGGTCAACGTGGTGGGCGCACTGGGGTGGAACGCAGTCTGGCGTTTCAACCAGGCCGGGGACGACCTCGGCGCCGGCTGGGCGGGGGTCGCCCACCCCGTCGTCGGCAACTGGGAGAGCGGCGTCGGTCCCCTTGGGTACGAGAACACGGCCGGGCGCCCACCCGAGCCGATCGTCACGACGCTCACCAACCCGGCGCTGAACTCGCCGCGGGTGATCACCTTCTACTTCGAGACCGAGTTCGACGTTGCCCCGGGTGACCTCCCGAACGTCACGGCTCTAAACTTCAGCCACCAGACCGACGACGGGGCGGTCTACTACCTCAACGGCCAGGAGATCGGCCGCTACCAGATGCCGGCCGGTGCGGTGTCCGCGTCGACGCTGGCGGTGAACGACGTCTCCAACGACGCCGACGCGATCCGTTTCTTCAGTACTGACACGAGCTGGCTGGTCGCCGGTACCAACCGGCTCTCGGTCGAGGTGCACCAGAGCACGACAGGCAGCAGCGACATGGTGATGGGGCTGAAGCTGGATCTCCGGGTAGAGACGCCCGGCGCCAACCCCGCGGTCCCGTACATAGAGAACCCGGAGGAGTGGGTCGAGCTCTACAACCGTTCGGCGGGGACGGCCGATCTCACGGGCTGGGAGCTGGACGGCGCGGTGCGCTACACCTTCCCTGCCGGCACCCAGATCACCCCCGGCGGATACCTGGTGGTCGCCGGCGACCTCGCCGATTTCAACACCAAGTTCCCCGGCGTGCCCGCCGTGGGCGGTTTCAGCGGCGGCCTGTCGAACCGCGGCGAGCTGCTGCAGCTGCTCGACGCTTTCGGCAACCCGGCCGACGAGGTGGCCTACTACGACGACCGGCCATGGCCTCCTGCCGCCGACGGCGGGGGTTCGAGCCTGGAGCTGCGCCACCCCGACGTCGACAACAGCCTGGCCGCCTCGTGGGCGGCGAGCGACAGCGGCGCGGCATCGACCTGGAGGACGTACGAGTACACCTTCACCGCACAGGATCAGCAGTCGTGGAACTCGCCGCCGCAGAACGGCTTTCACGAGTTGCGCCTCGGCCTGCTCGAGGAGGGCGAAGTGTTGATCGACGACTTCTCCGTGGTGGAGGACCCCGGCGGGGCGAACCTCGAACTGATCGCCAACGGGTCTTTCGCCAACGCCGCGGGCTGGCGCCTGCTCGGCACCCACCAGGGCTCGCACATCTTCAACGACGGCACCGGGAACGCGCTGCGGGTCGTCGCCTCCGACCGCTTCAATTACCTCAACAACCTGATCGAGTCGAACCTCACCAGCGGCGGCAACCTGCGCCCCGTACAGGACGGCACCGAATACCGTGTCCGCTTCCGCGCCCGGTGGTTGTCGGGATCGCCGCAGCTCCGGTTCGAGCTCTACTACAACAAGCTGGCGCAACTCGTGGTGCTCGACCAGCCGGCCGCCCACGGCACCCCGGGGGCGCAGAACTCCACCTACTCGACGGCCCTCGGCCCCGACCTCGCCGGGCTCGCCCATGCCCCGGCGGTGCCGCCGTCCGGGGAGGCGATCACCGTGAGCGTGCGCGCCACCGACCCCGACGGCGTCGGCAGCCTGACGCTGCGGTATTCGGTCAACGGTGGCGCCTTCCAGTCCGTGGCGATGGGAGCGGCGGGCGGCGCCCTGTATACGGGCACGATCCCGGCGCAGGCGAACGGCGCCGTGGTGCATTTCTACGTCGAGGGGCGCGACGCCAGCCCCTCGGCCAACCTCGCCTACGCGCCCCCGCACGGCCCGGACTCTCGGGCGCTGGTTCGCGTGGCATCGCCCAACACCGGCGGCCTCAAGCAGAGCCTGCGCATCAACATGCTCGCGGGCGACGTGAACATGATGCACGCCGGCGACGACATCCTCGATAACCACCGCAGGCGCTGCACCATCATCACCGACGAGGAGACGATCGCCTACGACGCCGGGATCCGCCTGCGCGGCAGCATGTTCAGCCGCAGCAGCCGCACCTCGACCGGCCTCAACCTGAAGTTCCCCGCCGACCGCCGCTACCGGGGCGTGCACTCGACCGTGACGGTCCGCACTGGCAACCGCCGCGAGATCCTGGTCAAGCACATCATCAACGCGGCGGGCGGGATGCATGACAACTACAACGACATCGTCCAGCTCAACGGATACGCGTCGGGGCCGGCCGGCCGGGCGCGCATGGAGATGGCCCGTTTCGGCAACAGCTACCTCGAGGGCTTGCCGGGCGGTGACGGGACGGACGGGACCGTGTTCAAGATGGAGGGCATCCGCGTCTTCCAGGCGACCCAGGACGGCACGCGGGAGACGCCGAAGCTGCCCTTCCCGATCGGCTGGGTCCCGAGCTTCGACCTCGCCGACCAGGGCGACGACCAGGAGGTCTACCGGCACAACATCCGCATCAACACCGGCCTCGCCCGCGACCGCTACGCGGAGGTGATGCAGATGTGCAAACTGTTCAGCCTCAGCGGGCAAGAGCTCGAGGACGCCGCACCCTCGACCGTCAACGTCGACATGTGGTGCCGCCAGTTCGCCGCCCTCTCGCTGTGCGGTATCAACGACACCTACTCGCAGGGCAACCCGCACAACCTGAATTTCTACACCCGCCCCGGGCGCCCCACCGAGCCGATGCCCTGGGACTGGGACTTCACCTTCAACCGCGCGACCAACGCGCCACTGTGGGGCAACCGGAACCTGGCCAAACTGTTCTCCCGCCCGGCCTACGCGCGACTCTTCCACGGCCACCTGCTCGACATCATCAACACCACCTACAACGCGACCTACCTGACCGAGTGGTTCAACCACCTCGGCACCTGCTCGGGCGAGAACTACGCCGGCAACCTCAGCTACGTGACCGCGCGTGCCAACCACGTGCTCTCGCAGCTGCCCGCCCAGGTCCCATTCAACATCACCAGCAACGGCGGCACCGACTTCTCGATCGACACGGCGACCGTCACCCTGGTGGGCGACGGCTGGATCGACGTGCGCGAGATCCGCGTCGGCGGGGCGCCGGACCCGCTGCCGGTCACC
>JANQMB010000052.1 GCA_028280355.1 Verrucomicrobiales bacterium | reverse complement strand
ATGTTGGCCACCAACGGCTATGCGTTCCGCGCCCGCGAGGGGTGGGTGGCGGTCGATGCCCCGGAGGGCATGGCCGGCTGGTTGGAGGGGGAGGGGATCGAGCCCGCTGTGTTGCTGCTGACCCACCAGCACTTCGACCATATCCTGGGGGCCGCGGAGGTGGCCGGGCGCTTCGGCTGCCCGGTGTGGGCCTACTCCGAATACGACCGCAGCCTGACCTTGGATGAGTTTTTCAGCGGGTTCGAGGGGACCGGTTTCGAGATCCGTCCCTTCGAGATCGCCAGCCTACTCCCCGAGACCGCTGGCGGCGACCCGGTGCAGGTCCTGGGCTCGGCGGTCGAGGTTCTGCACGTGCCGGGGCATTCGCCCGACAGCATCTGTTTCCTGCTGCGCGACGAGGCGGTGGTTTTCGGCGGGGACGTGCTGTTCAGGGGGGGCGTCGGGCGCACGGACTTCCCCGGCGGGGACGCCGCCCAGCTGCTGGGGGGCATCCGGGAGAAGCTGTTGCCGCTCGACGACGGCGTCGCCGTGATGCCGGGTCATGGCCCGCCGACCACGGTCGGCGAAGAGCGGGTCGGGAACCCGTTTCTCCAGATGGGGTAGAGTGGGGCGGCGGGGCCGCGCCGGTTGCCGCTAGCGGCGCGACCAGTTCGGCTCGCTGATCTTGCCGAGGCCGGAGACGATCTCGTTGGTCGCCCCGCCCTCGGTGTCGGTGATCGCCAGGGCGCGCCCGGTGCTATAGACGAGGTGGCGGCTGTCGGGTCCCCACGAGGGGTCCTCGCCGCGGCCGACGAGCGTCGTCTTGCCGCTCCCGAGATCGTGTACCGCCACCGAGTAGCCGCCGCCTTTGCGCACGTTGAGCGCCAACTTCCTGCCGTCGGGCGACCAGCAGGGTTCGGTACAGTGGTTGTATCCGACGTCGATGCGGCGCGGGGTTCCGCCTGTGGAGGGGACGACATAGATCAGCGGCCTGCCCCCGGCGTCGGAGGAGTAGGCGATGTTCCGCCCGTCGGGGGACCAGGTCGGCGAGGTCTCTACCCCGGCGGTGCGGGTGAGGCGTTTGGCGCTGCCCGCCCCGATGCCGGCCACGAAGATCTCGGGGTTGCCGACGAAACTCATGGTGAGCGCGATGCGGCGCCCGTCGGGGGAGAAGGCTGCGCCGCTATTGGTGCCCGGCGCCTTGACGATGCGCCGGCGGTTGCCGGAGTTGATGTCGATGCGGTAGATATCGGCGAAGCCGCTACCGTATCCGGTGTGGGCGATGTGGAGCCCGTCCGGCGACATGGCGGGCGAGACGTTGAGGCGGGCGTCGTTGGTCAGGCGGCGGACCCCGGAGCCGTCCGCCTCGCAGACATAGATCTCCTTGTGTCCCGACCGGTTCGCCACGAAGGCGATCTTGCCGCTGAGTTTGATCTTGCCGCCACCCCCGTCGATGACTAGCTCTTTGATGCCCTGGCCGCGGGCGTCGCCGATGTGGAGGAAGAGGGCGACCCAGAGCAGGGTGCCGAGGGCGAGCGAGGCGGCGGGTGCCGAGATGCGGCGGAGGTTTCTAGAGGTCATAAGCATTGGGTTTGAGATTGAAACGTATATGGACGGTGTAGTTCCCGGAACTGAGACCCTTCGGGACGGCCTGCAGCTTGCCCACCGAGCGCAGCGCGCGGGTCACGGATGCGTCCATCTCGCTGACCCCGGAGGCGTTGACGATGCGCGCGCTCACCACGCGGCCGTCGGGCGCGATGGTGATCTTGGTGAGGGCGGTGAGCAGGCGCGAGCTGATGTTCTTGGGCTGGTTCCAACGGCTGTGGAAAGCGGACTGGATGAGCTGGTCGTACCAGCCGAAGTCGCCGGCCGCCGCCGGCCTCCCGTTCGATCTCTTGCTGCCGGACGGGCCGCCGCTACCCCGGCCCGTCGAGGTCCCCGCGGAGCTGCGCTGTGCGCGGTTCCATTTCGAGACCAGGGCGGGGTCGGGTCGGGTCGATTTCTTCTGGCTCGGCTTCGGGGTGGCCTTCGGTTTGGACGATGGGCGGGGGGAGGGCTTGGCCGCCGCTGTCTTGGGTTTCGCCGCCGGCTTTTTCGGCGCGGGCTTTGGCGGGCTCTTCTTGGGGCTGGGGCGCGGGGTCTTTTTCTTGGTCGGTTGCGGGACGGCCTTCTTCGGGGCGCTGCGGCTGACGGTACGCTTCTTCGGCGCGGGTTTGGGGCTTGGTTTGGATGCCTGGGGCTTCGCTGTCGGCTTTGGCTTCGGTTTTGGTTTTGGTTTTGGTTTGGGCTCCGGCTCCGGCTCCGGCTCCGGCTTGGGCTCCGGCTTGGGCTCCGGCTTCGGTGGAGTAGGCTCCTCTGGAGTGGGTTCGGGTTCGGGCAGCGGAATGGGTTCTGGTTCGGGGATGGCGACGGGGCGGATCGGGAGGACCAGGTCCGACTCCGGGTCGGACTCGCGGTCGGAGGGGTCTAGAAAGGGCAGCCGGGATGTTCGGGTGCTGAGGTCTGTAGAGCTGGTGAAAACGGGGTGTGAAGTTTGCTGTTCGACAACCCAGGTGACATCTTCTGGGGTCGGGGCGGGGAGGGCGCCCGAGGTGGCGAGCTCGCCTGCGGGGGCGATCGCCCCGCTGCGGCTCGTCACCAGCACGGCGACCAGCGCCACCAGCAACAGGTGGGCGATGGTGGCGAGCAGCAGGTTGTTGCGGAATCTGGGTCGGTCGTCCACTGTCGTGTGGCACCCGCCCCCCCCGTGGGGGCGCAGGTTCCTGTTCTAGCCAAGCTTAGGCGTCGCCGGGGGCGGGTTTGGTGACGACGCCAACTTTCGCTACCCCCGCGTCCCGCAGCGTGTCCATCACGCCGACGAGATCCTGGACCGGCAGCTCGTTGTGGGCTTTGATGATGACGCCCATCCCCGGGTGGCGTTCTTTGAGCTGCCGGATACCGGAGGGGAGGTCGGCGAGCCCGATGGGTGTGCCGTCGAGCTCGATGGCGCGGTGGCGGTCGATGGAGATGGTGAACACCTTCGCCGGGTCGACGGCCTCGCGCGAAGCCTTGCTGGAGGGGATGGTGAGGTCGGCGCTCTCGGCGAGGAAGGGCGCGGTGATCATGAAGATGATCAGCAGGACGAAGGCGAGGTCGAGCAGGGGGGTGACGTTGAGTTCGGAGAGCGTCCCGAGGGACTGTCGCTGGTGACGGTTGCGCATCGTCTCGGTTCCCGGTGGCGGCCTGGGTTACGAGTTCAGTTCGGTGACCTCCTCGCCGACCAGCGCGAAGGCTTCAGTTTCGCCGTCGCCCCCGTCGTCGCTTTCGACAAGCAGGTCGGCATCGGGTTCGGTCGGGCGCCT
>JANQMB010000351.1 GCA_028280355.1 Verrucomicrobiales bacterium | reverse complement strand
CCAGCCGCCCCCAGCACGCCCTCGACCTTATCGCCCACCACGTCGACCGCCTGGTCCATCTTCGAAGCGACCAGCACTGACTCCCCGCGGGCGAGGTGGTCGAGCGCCACCGCGGCGATCGTGAAAGACTTCCCCGTCCCCGGCGGCCCGTTCGCAAGGGTGACCGGGTTCGACCGGGACGAGTGGAGGATGGCCTTCTGCGCCCCGCTCAGCACCGCGGGGACATGGGTGACATCCACCGCCCAATCGTCGATCTCGACCGCCGCGCCCCCGGGGTCGGCGCCGCCGAGCAGGGACGTGACCGGGGGTGAGAAGGCGTCGCCGCCCGCCATCTTCCCGAGCTCCGAGACGATCCCCCGGACCGCGTCGCTCTTCGGCCAGAACGCCGCGGCCGACGCGGGCAACATCTTCAGCGCCCCAGGCGCCCCGTCCCCCGCGGCGGCCGCCTCGCGGCCAAACTCGCCGCGGCCGAGAAGGTTTGGGTACCTCGCCATCGCCGCCAGGTCCAGGCCGGGCACCAGATCCCGGAGCAGGGCCTCGAGCCGCAGCACGTCGCCCACAGAGAGCCCCTCCCCCCCGATCTCGTCCGCCACCCGGTCGGTGAAATTCCCGTCCCCTACGGCATCGGCGACCAGGTCGAGCAGGGCGGAGTTGAGCCGCCTGCCGGCGTGGTCCACCTCGAGCGTCTTCACCCCACCGACATCGACGAACGAGAGCGGGTAGAGCAAAAGGGGCGCACACAGCGTACGCGTGTCGCCGCCCTCCGACACCGCCAGCCGCCCGGCGACGAACATCGTCCCGTAGAGCAGTTCGAACTCGCCGCGCCTGAGGGCCACGTCCCTGGCGATCTGGTCGACGTCGTGCCCGGGCGGCACCGCCAGGCTGTCGGCCAGCCCGTCGGCGACATGCTCGACCCCGTCGAAGACCACCTGGTGCCGGACGGCCTTGCCGAACAGGTTCCAATACCCGCCCCGCACGTTGTCCTCGCGATAGCATTCGCGCAGGTACCGGATGGCCGAGGGGATCCCCACCGCGCGACGCTAGGGCGCCCGCAACTGATTGCCAAGCGGCGATTTCACATCCACTATCGACCGGTCATGACCCGCCATCTCCTCCTACTCGCACTGCTCGCGACCCCCGCCCTCGGCGCCCCCAGACCCAACCTCGTCCTGGTTCTGAGCGACGACCACCGCCACGACCTGATGGGCTTCCACCCCGACGCCCCCGCCTGGCTCGAGACGCCGACTCTGGACAAGCTGGCGGCCGGTGGCGCGCACCTGGCGAACGCCTTCGTGAGCACCTCGCTGTGCTCGCCCAGCCGCGCCTCCGTCCTCACCGGCCAGTACATGCACCACCACCGTGTCGTCGACAACCAGCGCGCCGTGCCGGAGGGGACGGTGTTCTTCCCCCAATACCTCCAGGAGGCCGGTTACCACACCGCCTTCATCGGCAAGTGGCACATGGGCCACGAGGACGACACCCCGCGCCCCGGATTCGACCACTGGGTCAGCTTCGTGGGACAGGGCGAGTACTTCGACCCGACGCTCAACATCAACGGCGAGCGGAAGAAGTTCGATGGCTACCTGACCGACATCCTCACCGACCAGGCGCTCGCCTGGCTCGAGGGCGGCCGGCCGGCGGACAAGCCCTTCCTCCTCTACCTCTCCTACAAGGCCGTGCACTACCCTTTCGAGCCCGCGCCCCGCCACCACGGGCGCTACCAGGACAAGCCCATCCCCTACCCCGAGACGATGGCCCTCACCGAGGAGAACTACACCGGCCAGTCTCACTGGATCCGCGAGCGGCGATACGGCATCCACGGCATCGACCACATGCAGACCGGCGCGTTCGACGCCGACCCCGTGCCCTCCTTCGACGACCTCTACTGGCGGTTCTGCGAGACGATCCACGGTCTGGACGAGAACCTCGGCAGGGTGGTGGAGAAGCTGGCGCCGCTCGCCGCCGACACCTTCCTGCTCTACATGGGTGACAACGGCTTCGCCCTCGGCGAGCACGGTTTCTACGACAAGCGCGACGCCTTCGAGGAGTCCATCCGCATCCCGATGCTCGCCTACGCCCCGGGGCGGGTCCCGGCCGGCACCAGCGTCGGCGAGATGGTGCAGAACATCGACGTCGCCCCCACCTTCCTCGACCTCGCCGGGGTACCGAGGCCCGGCTCGCCGGCCATGGACGGGCGCTCCTTCGCCCCCCTCCTGCGCGGCGAGGAGATCGGGTGGCGGGACCACATCCTCTACGAGTACCACTGGGAGTGGAACTTCCCGGCCACGCCGACCTGTTTCGCGATCCGCACCGCGCGCTACAAGTACATCTACTACCACGGCGTCTGGGACCGCAACGGGTTCTACGACCTGGAGACGGACCCGCACGAGCGCCACAACCTCATCCGCGTCCCGGCCTACCGCGACCGGGTGGCGGCGCTGCGCGCGCAGCTGTTCGAGGAGCTGGGGCGTTCCGGCGGGCTGGTGATGCCGGTGAGGCCACCGAAGGGCGTCCAGTTCTACGACCGCAAGCTGCGGCGCTGAACCCGGGACCGGGCTACGGCCCGTCGATCGCCGCGATGCCGGCCATCACTTTGTCGGCGACCTTCTGATAGCCCTCCTTGCCCCTCACCTCGAGCTCCCCGTCGCCAAACTCGATCATCTCCCCGACGCACAGCGTGATCCTGGTGAACAGCTTCGGCCAACGGGCGCCGCGGGGGTAGGCCTCGTAGGCGCCATAGGCCCGCACCGGCAACACCGGCGCCCTGGTCTTGGCGATCACCAGGCCGACTCCCGGCTGGGCGTCGAGGAGGCGGCCGTCCTCGGAGCGCTGCCCCTCCGGGAAGATGAGCACCGGGTTCCCGTCGCGCAGCTCCTTGATGATCCGCTTGAGGCTGGTGAAGTCGGGGCGCTCCTGGTCGACCGGGATGGCGTTGAGGCGGGGGTAGAGCCAGCCGAAGAACCCTTTCTTGAACAGCGTCTTGCGGGCCAGGAACGCCGTCTTCTTCCGGTAGGCCACACCCACCATGGGCGGGTCGAAGTAGCTGGTGTGGTTGCAGGCGATCAGCACCCCCCCGCGCTCCCATGAGTCGCGGATCCTCCCCATCCCCACCACCCGCAGGCGGAAGAAGAGGCGGAACCATACCCAGGAGAGCGAATATCCGATCCAGTACCACATCGCTTTGCTAGCTGTCGACCTCCATCCCCCTCCCGGCCAGCCCGGCGAGCACCTCCTCGACCACCCGGGTCAGGTCCATCTCCGAGGTGTCGATCACGATGGCGTCCTCGGCGACCACCAGGGGCGACGCCTCGCGGGTGCTGTCGGCGGCATCGCGGCGCGCGAGGTCGTCGCTGATGCCCTCCCGCTGGCGGCGGGCGGCGCGCACCTCGGCGGAGGCGTCGATGTAGAACTTGTAGGGGGTGTCGGGGAAGACCACCGAACCGATGTCCCTCCCCTCCATGACGATGTCCGCGACCAGGCGGTACTCCCGCTGTCTGGCGACCAGGACCTCGCGCACCCGCGGGATTCCGGACACCGCGGAGACGCCCGCGTTGACCTCGGGTGAGGTGAGCCCGTCGCCGGGGTCGACGCCATCGACGCTCAGGGTCGCGCGCCCCCCCTCCTCGCCACAGGCGATGTCGATCACCCCGAGGTGGGCCACCACGGCGCCCGGGTCGTCGGGCGAGACGCCCGCGCGCAAAACGCTCCAGGTCAGCGCCCGGTACATCGCCCCGGAGTTGACATGCAAGAAACCCAACCGGGCGGCCAGCTCGCGCGAGACGCTGCTCTTCCCCGAGGCCGCCGGCCCGTCGATCGCGACGACGTGATGGGTCGGTGCCGACATCGATCGCTACGCTACTCGGAGCCCGCCCCCTTCGCCTCCCCCAGCCGGCCGGCCGCCTTGCCCGGCAGCGAGGTGATCACCGGGGTCTGCCCCCCCTCACCCTTCCTCGGGGGGCGCTGCAGCGCCTTCAGGTCGTCCTCGAAACCGGGGTAGGAGACGTTGACCGCCCCGGCGTCGGTGATGACCGTCTCGCCCTCCGCGAACAGGCCGGCGATGGCGAAGGCCATGGCGATCCGGTGGTCCCCGAAACTGTCGAGCCGCGCCCCGCGCAGCGTAGCGCCCCCGCGGATCGTCATCCCGTCGTACGCCTCCTCCACCTCGACCCCCATGGCGCGGAGGTTCCCCGCCACCGCATCGATGCGGTCGGTCTCCTTGACCCGGGGCTCGGCCGCGTCCCGGATCACCGTCGTGCCCTCCGCCAGCGCCGCGGCCACGGCGATGACCGGCAGCTCGTCGATGATGTTGGCGACGATGTCGCCGCCGATCTCGATGCCCTTCAGCCCCCCCCCGTGGACGGTGATGTTGCCGCGGTCCTCGCCGCTGCCATCGGTCTCGACCGAGTCGGCGACGTGCGCGCCCATCTTGGCCAGCACCTGGAGGATGCCGCTCCGGGTCGGGTTGAGGCCGACGTCGGCGATGGTGAGATGCGAACCCTCGAAGGCGGCGGCGGCCACCGCCCAGAACGCCGCGCTGGAGATGTCCCCCGGGACCACGAAGTCGCGCGACTCGAGCACCTGGCCGCCGTAGATCGCGATCTCGTCGCCCGAGGTCACCGTCTTCACCTGGAAGAAGTCCAGCATGCGCTCGGTGTGGTCGCGGGTGGTGACCGGCTGGACGACCGTGGTCTTCCCCTCCGCGAACAGCCCGGCCAACAGGACGGCGCTCTTCACCTGGGCGCTGGCCACGGGCAGCTCGTAGCGGGTGCCGACCAGCCCCCCGCCGGCGATCTTCAACGGCGCGCAGCCCTTCGGCCCCTCGGCCGCGATCTGTGCCCCCATCGCCGCCAGCGGGTCGACGATCCGCCCCATCGGCCGGCGCGACAACGAACTGTCGCCGACCAGCCGCGCCGCGAACGGCTGCCCGGCCAAGATGCCGGAGAGCAGGCGCATGGTCGTGCCCGAGTTGCCACAGTCGATCTCTCCCGCCGGCGCGCTCAGCCCCAGCCCCCTCCCGTGGACGAGCAACCGCACCGGGCCGACGGCGGACTCCTCGAGGACGTCGATCTGGACGCCGAGCGAACGCATGGCCGAGACGGTGCACAGACAGTCCTCGCTTGGCAGGAACCCATGGATCTCACAACGCCCGTTGGAGAGGGCGGCCAACATGACCGCGCGGTGTGAGATGCTCTTGTCACCGGGGACGGAGATCTCGCCGCCGAAGTGCTTCGCCCTGCGGACGTGGAGTTCGCTAGATTTGCCGTGCATGGTGTCGTTCGGCGCCGCCGCCAGCTCAGGCGCCCGCCGCCCCGTCGCGGCCCGTGCCGTCCGGGGCGTAGAGCGTCGCGCGCTGGTCTCTGGCCTCGGCGAGCAACCGGTGAAGCCCTCCATTGTCCATCTCCCGCAGTTTGGCAAGCACTTCACCCAAATCTTCGATGTAGGCCTCCAGCGCTGCCGACACCTCCTCCCTGTGCTCCGCCAGGATCTCCGCCCACATCTCCGGCGACCCGGCGGCGACCCGCGTGGTGTCCCTGAAGCCCGGCCCGGCGAGGGCGCCCGCGCCCGGCTGGTCTCCGATCGACGCGCCCACCAGCACCGAGGCCGCCAGGTGGGGGAGGTGGCTCACCCGCGCCACCAGCCTGTCGTGTTCGACGGGGTCGAGCTCCAAGGTGCGGCAGCCGACCGCCGTCCAGAACTCCCCCACCGCGGCCACCGCCGCCCGGTCGCTGGTCGCGCCGGGCGTGATCGCACAGGGGGCGCCCGAGAACAGGTCGGCGCGTGCGTGGGCAAACCCGGTGCGGTCCGAGCCGGCCATCGGATGCGCGCCGACGAAACGGACGTCGCCGCGGCCGCTCGCCGCGATGGCCGCGTCGGCCGCGCGCACGGCAGCGGCCTTGACGCTACATAGATCGGTCACCAGCCCCCCCTCGGGCAGCGCCGGCAAGACCCTCTCGACGAGATCGGCAAGGGCTCCCACCGGGGTCGCGACCACCACCAGCTCGGCGCCATCGACCACCTCAGCCAGATCGCCGCTCACCTGATCGGCGGCGTCCAGACGGCGTAGCTCGTCGATCGCCTCCGCCCGGCGCGCCCACAGGGTGACCTCCCTGGCGACAGCACGCTCGCGCACGGCCATCGCCACCGACCCCCCGAGTAGACCCGGGCCGAGAACCGCTATACGCCGCATATGAAGGCTCTAGGGATCCCAAACGGCCACCGACACTCCCCGCACAACGCGCCCCCGGCCAACCCCGGTCGGGAAACCGCGATCAAGGTACCTTGAAGATCTTCTGGGTGTACGGACAGCGCACCTCCGTCCCCGGCGGGTAGCCCGACACATCGACCTCCTTGCCCTTGGCGAACGGGCTGTAGACATGGCCGAACTTGCCTGGGACAGGCGAGGCGAACGGGGCCTGAGTCGGCGCCGGAGGCGTCCCACCCGTCGTGCCAGAACCCGATGAGTCGGGGTCGGGGTCAGCGACACCACCGGTATTGGGATCGTCTACACCACCGGACTCCACAACTCCGGGTCCGGTGACCTCGTCGTCCGGCTCGCCTTCGTCGGCCCCTGGGAGCACCCGGGTCACGCCGCGCTCGGAACTTTCTGCACCCCCACCTCGACCGCGATCGTCGGTCCCCCGGTAGCCATAGCGCCCACCGCCGCTATCCCGACCGGGGCTGTCTTCCAGACGGAACACCGTCCGACCCCTGTCATAGGGATTCGAAGTATCACAACTCGCCAACAGAGACCCCAAGAGCGCCGCTAACACGAGACTGGCTAACTTTTTCATCGCTTCGATGTGTGTGGTTGAACCAATTGAGTATAGGAGCTTTCGACGCTTCGTAAAGAGACTAAGGCGAGAATTCCATCTCGATATCTTGGAAAAACGGGGGCTGTAGGCCGGGCGGGTCGCTTTGAGGGATACGGCCAGAACCGGCGCCCCCTTTCAACTGTCGGCCCACCCCGGAGATCCATCGCACCCGCCCGATCTGGCATTTTTTTAAAAACACCTCCTTTTCCCGGTGTCGCTGGTGAGGTTGAGGCGTTGTGTTCTCCCTCCGCCCCGATATCCTGCCGGCGACCGTGATGCACTTCTCGCGCATAGAGATAGTGGCTCAGTCAGGGCCACAGTTCCGAACTGGGGGGGCCGGCCGCGCGTGATGTTGCCGCTCTCTGCAGATGCCACCGGTTTCACCCCGCGCAACGCCTATGCTTGCGCCCTCGCCTCGCACGCCGCCTACCTCGCCCCCGAGCTCTCTGGCGGCATCGCGGTCGACGAGTGGGGCATGTCGAACTTCCGCCGCTCCGACCGCCGCAACGCCCAGGGCTTCGTCGCCGCCAACGGCGCCGTCACCCTGGTCGCCTTCCGGGGGTCGGAGCGCTACTTCGACGACTGGTCGGAGAACGTCGATACCCAATTGGTCCCCGGCCCATTCGCCGAGAGGGAGCGCACCCACCGCGGGTTCTCGGCGGGCCTCGCCGCCGTGTTGGAGGAGATCGAATCGCGCATCGATTCCCTCGGGGCGCGGGACGCCCCGCTCTTCCTCACCGGCCACAGCCTCGGCGCCGCCCTCGCCACCCTCGCCGCCGCCCACTTCTACACCTCCGGTCGCGACGTCCACTCGGTCTACGCCTTCGGTTCCCCCAGGGTCGGCTGCCGGCGCTTCCGCGAGGTCTACAAGCGCCACGACCGCGGCCGCACCTTCCGGATCGTCAACCGGCACGACATCGTCGCCCGCATCCCGCCCCGCCTCCTCCGCTACCGGCACGTCGGGCTGCTGCGCTACCTCGACGCGGAGGGCGCCATCCACGACGACCTGAACTTCTGGCAGCGCATGCTCCTCTACCTCGACCCCGCCGGGCGCGACCCCAAGGCCTACATCAACGACCTCGTCGGCCGACTGCCCGGCGCCCTCGATGACCACAAGGTGCGCAACTACATCGAGAAGCTCTCCCGCCACGCCGATCTAAACCGGTCGGAGAGCTAGCGGCCGACTCAATCCCCTCCTGTCGCAACACGTGGGGGATCCCCCTGAGGCGGGACGGGGTTGGGTTCAGAGATTTGATAGATGGGGAGGGGTTTGCAGAGATGCCAAACGGATCGGCAAAAGGGGTGCGACGCTGCAAAAAAATATGTAAAACGACTTGTGGAGCCCCCCCCGGCAACCTATACCCCAGGCCGGCTCGGCATGGGACGACACTGTGCCGACAGGAGCCCTCTTGCAACGCACGACACAACCAAAGAAGTATGAATCCCACAAAACATACGCCCAAATCAGCCCGAACCCTCGCCGCCACCTTCATCGCCACCGGTTTGTTCGCCGGGGCGGCAGACGCGGCGATCACGCTGACCATAGATAGATTCTCGCGAAACATCAACGTTTCTGGGACGTACACCCTGCTCGATGCGACGGCCACGGATCCAGCGATTGAGCACATCAGGATCCCCAACGGGTCCGGGGGATGGCATTGGGTCACAGATGGCTCGGGGAGCGCCCTCTCCCCCAACTTGTCGAACACCACCGGCGTCACGCTCAATTTCCCAAGCGGCCTCTTCACCTGGTCGATCTTCGACGTCTCGAACTCGAACGCCTCGCTGGCCACCGGGACGATCAATAGCTTGGTCTTAAACGCGGGGGGGACTTTTGTTGGCTTCACCGGCGCGACGCCACTTTCAGGAAACCGCGATGCATCGACCGACGCCGGGGACATCCTCGAAATGAGCGGCAACTTCACCCTCGATGTCTCCGAGGCCGCCGACCTCGCCAACCTCGTCGAAGGCACCCATACCTCGACCTACAACGGCGAGACCCTGACCGTCAACATCGTCAACGTCATCCCGGAACCGTCGTCAACCCTGCTGGTGGGTCTCGGGCTTTTGGGCTGTGCTGCCCGTCGACGGAGGAGCCACCGGAGGGGCGCCCGCGCCACCTAGCTCCCCCGCAGGAACAGCAGCGTCCCCTCCCCGCCCCCGTTGGGCTCGAAGCGGTACCCACCACCGGTGAACCCCTCGAGGTCGGCCGGTGTCTTCGCCCGCCCGCGGACGATGAAATCCGCCATCATGCCGCGCGCCTTCTTCGCGAAGAAGCTGATGATTTTGTACTGACCGTTCTTGAGATCCTTGAACACCGGCGTCACCACCTCGGCGTCGATCATCGCCGGACGCACCGCGCTGAAGTACTCGTTCGACGCGAGGTTCACCAGCACCCCGCTCTTCGACGCGGCGATCGCCTCGTTCAGCGCGCCGGTGATCTTCGCCCCCCAGAACGCGTAGAGGTCCTTGCCGCGGCGGGTCGCGAGGTCGGTCCCCATCTCGAGGCGGTAGGCCTGGATCAGGTCGAGCGGGCGGAGCACGCCATACAGCCCGCTGAGGATGCGCAGGTGCCGCTGCGCGAAAGTGAAGTCGGCCGCCCCCCAGGCCTCGCAGTCGAACCCGGTGTAGACGTCGCCCTTGAACGCCAGCAGGGCCTGCTTGGCGTTCTCTGGCGTGAACGGCGGGGACCACTCGCGGAAGCGTTCGTAGTTCAGCGCGGCCAGCTTGTCGCTGATACCCATCAGAGCCTTCAGCTTCGGCTTGCTGGTCTTCGCGAGCTTGTCGACCAAGACCTCGGAGTCCTCCAGGAACTCGGGGGTGCTATGTCTCTTGGTGAGACACTGGCTTCCGAAATCGAGGGTCTTGGCTGGGGAGATGACGGCGAGCATCGGGAGTGTGGTCGGTCGGGTGGAGCCCAGTGTGCCGTCGCTTCGCCCCCTCTGCAATCGGCGTCGCAAATTTATGCGCCGCCCCGCCGAGTCGAAGCCCCGGACCCTTCCTCCACCCCAGACCCGGCCGAGGAGCAGGGCGAATACTTCGGGCTCTCCCCAAGAATGCGATCGAGCTGGACGAGGCCGCCAAGCAGTACACCCACAAAACGCTTTGGGGGAAGGATCTTACCATCTGCACCCGGCTACTTGCCATCCGCTGCCTTCTGAAGACGGATCTGCGGCCGGGAATGCGGCAAGCGGCTGCAGAACTCGATACTTGACCACCTCCGCTCGAGCAACGATTTTTTCCACCCCACCGGCCTGCGCATTGACAGGGGCACCGCGACCATCGACCACGCCGAACATGAGGACGAGAACGACGCCGGCCGAACCGGCAACCGCAAGCCGAAAGGGCAACTATAGCCCAGCGGGCACCGCCCGGCCAGCGTTGTGGTGCGGTTCTAGAGATTTTAGGAAGAACCTTAGTTACCCAACCCCAACCCCATGGATCCCAAGAGAGATCACAACTGTACCCCCCGTCGTTCAAACTCTGTAAAACTCCGAACCCTCCATATCAGCCGACCACTCTTGTGGATCGGGTTGATCGCCGTATCCCTAAGCCACATGGGAGCGGCGGCAAATGCCGCATCGGTGACAGTGCCCATCAGATTCCCCCCCGTGGGTAGTGGGGCCTTGCAGATGGCACACCCCAATCAGCAGCGG
Source organism: Verrucomicrobiales bacterium (assembly GCA_028280355.1). GTDB lineage: Bacteria > Verrucomicrobiota > Verrucomicrobiia > Verrucomicrobiales > DEV007 > JANQMB01. The sequence goes on along the minus strand of JANQMB010000351.1, from coordinate 3,399 downwards.
GCGGAGATCAATTTCAACATCGGGCAGTTCTCACCATCCCTGGGGACGCTGCAGAGCATCGGCCTGGAGGCACAGAGCGCCTTCAACCTTACGTCTACCGCGACAACCCCTACCGGGTTGTTTGTTCCCGGAGCCGAGGGAACCTGGAATGGGAGCTACTCCTGGTTCGCGGAGGTAGGGATAGCGTGGAGCGGGCCTGGGCTGGACATCTCGCTGACCCGTAGCTTCGAGAAGCATACCTCCTACTCGTCAACAGTGTTCCCGATTCCTCTCTCCGAGACGACCGGAAATCAAACGATTGGCGGCACGGGGAGCGTATCTGCAGCCTCACTAGGCGACTGGGTTGGGGGCGGAACGGTCAACCTACAGCTCGCCGTGCAGTTTATTGGATTTCACCCGCTGCTCGTCCCCAGGCAACCCACGGATGGCGGGTTCTTCGTCACAAGCGTCAACCAGGTCGACAACGCACAGATGAACCTCCTCTCGATATCTCAACTGAACCTGGTGTACAACTATCTGCCAATCCCTGAGCCGACCGCCTTGCCGCTCTCGGCTCTCGCCCTCAGCCTGATATGTTTGCGGAGGTGCCGATAACCCATCAGCTTTGCTAGACGGCCGACTTTGATTCTGGAGGGAGGGATCTCAGTGCCCCCCTCCCCTAGGGGGCGAGCCGTTCGATCCTCCACCCCTCGCCCTCGCGTGAGTAGAGGAAGCGGTCGTGCAGGCGCCCGGCGCCGCCCTGCCAGAACTCGATCTGCTCGGGGACGACGCGGAACCCACCCCAGAACGACGGCACGGGAACCTCGCCAGCTTTGAACTTCGCCTTCATCTCGGCGAACTTCATCCGCAGGAACCCGCGCGACGAGATGACGTCGCTCTGGGGCGAGGCCCAGGCGCCGATCTTGCTCTCCAGCGGCCGGGTAACGAAATACTTCACGGTCTCGGACACCGGGATCTTCTCCGCCCGCCCGACCACGCTCACCTGCCGCTCGAGGGCGAGCCACGGGAACAGCAGCGCGACCCTGGGGTCCCCGTCGATCTGCCGCGCCTTGTTGCTGCCGAAGTTGGTGAAGAACACGAACCCCCGCGCGTCGAACTTCTTCAACAGGACGGTCCTCAGGGTCGGCCCGCCGCCGGCCGGCGCGGTGGCGAGGCTCATGGCGTTCGGCTCCAACACCCCAGCCTTGCAGGCCTGGCCGAACCAGAGATCGAACTGCTCGAACGGGTCGTCGCGGAGGTCGTCCCTCCGCAGGCCGCCCTCGGTGTACTCCCGCCGTAGGTTCTCGATATCCATGGTCTGCTATCCTATCGCCGCCGCCCCCGCCACCACACCAGGCCCATCCCAAGAAACCCGATCAGGGCGCCCAGGAACTCCCGGCTCAATTCGACCCGCGGCCGCTCCGGCGCCATCTGGGCACCGGTGATGGTGAAACCGTCCCCATGTGTCAGGTTGTCGATCATCCCCGGGGTGGTCACCACCAACTGTATCACACAAAACGCCGCCACCGCGAACAGCAACCCGCGGGGTACCGAGCCGGCGAGGGCGAGGAGAAACACCAGCGCGACCAGCCCGTAGAACAGCAGCCAGAGATACGCATCCCAGCCCGATGCACGGTGGTACACCTCCGGGTCGGCGTCGTTGACCTGCAGGTAGGCGAAGTAGCCAAAGACGAGCAGGCCGGCGATGTTGGTGATGGGGGAGAACGCTTTCACTCGGGTCTCACGGCGGTTCCGGGGCAGCGCGGAACCTGGGACGTTGGCACGGACCGGCGTGCTCAGCCAGCCCCTTCGTCGCCGACCTCCCCTCGCCCGCCGCGGCGGCCGACCCATTCGATACCCAGCACCAGCCCCGCCCCCAGCAGGGCGAGCAATATCGCCAGCCAGGTGTCCGCCTCGCCAAATGGCGGCAGCCGCCAGTTCGCGAAGCCCGCGGCGATCAGTTCCTCCTCCCCCGCCAAGCCCGCCCGCACCTCAGCCAGATCCCCCGCACGCGCCACCACCTCCCTGTCCTCCGTCTTCACCAGGTAGGCACCGGCCGCATCCGTCTTGTACACCGTGTCCTTCCACGGCCAGATCAGCACCAGCGAACCGATGATGAAGCCGGTGATCAGCGCCACCGCCACGTCGTGGTAGCGGGCGAAGATCCACGAGAGGATGTGGGAGAGCGCCACCAGCCCGAACACGCAGCCGACCCCGAAGGGCACCAGCAGCCCGAGGGCAGCGGCGAAACTGGCGTCGAAACTGAACCCGACGACGCCGGACACCACCGCCGAGATGGCGCCGAGGACGAGCAGGTAGTTGCCCATGAGCAGCAGCACGAACGAGCCCGAGACGCCGGGGATGATCATGCTGGAGATCGCCGCCACGCCACAGAGGAAGAGGTAGAACCCGTTCTCGTTGCCCTCGGAGTGCGGCAGGAAGAGGATCCCCACCGCGGCCGCGAGCCCCAACAGGAGCGCGACGACCGCGCCGGGGGTCCAGCGCTTCACCATTTTGCCCACCCCCCAGATCGAGGCGACGATGAGCCCGAGGAAGAACGCCCAGATCAAGATCGGGTGGTGCTCGAACGCGGCCTCCAGCGCCTTGGCCAGGACGAGGATGCTGAGCACCGCACCGATCGCGACGGCCGCCAGGAAGCGGAGGTCGACGTGCGCGGCGAACTCCTTGAACCTGCGTCCCAGGGCGAGCTTGGCGGCGTGCGGCCCGCAGGACTTGATGGCGTTGATGAGGCGCTCGTAGATGCCCGTGATGAAGGCGATCGTCCCCCCGGAGACACCGGGGATCACGTTCGCCGCGCCCATCGCGGCCCCTTTCAATGCGGTGGAGATGTCGTCGCCTATGCCCGGCATGCCGGAAGCTATCGGCGCGGCGCGCCAGGCCGGCAACAGGGAATTGGCCGCCGCGCCCGCCCGGCTTGACAGGGCGCCGAGCGCCGACAGGTTGCCGCTCCAGAGAACCCCGGCCATGGCCAACATCCTCGTCCTCTACCACTCCAATAGCGGCAACACCGCCAAGATGGCCGACTGCGTCGCCGAGGGCGCCAGCTCGGTGGCCGGCATGGAGGTGAGGACGCTGTCGGTCGCCGAGGCGACCGCCGAGGATCTGCGCTGGTGCGACGGGATCGCCCTCGGATCGCCGACCAACCTCGGCTCGATGGCCTGGCAGATGAAGAAATGGTGGGACACGGTGGCGGTCGGCGAGTGGCTGCGGGTCGACGGGAAATTCGCCTGCGCGTTCTCGTCCTCGGGGGGCTGGGGCGGCGGCAGCGAGGTCGCCTGCAACGCGATGGCGGCGGTGCTGCTCAACTTCGGCTTCCTCTACTTCGGCGTCACGGACTACGTCGGCAAAGGCCTGACGCCGCACTACGGGGCGGTGCTGGCCGGGGAGCCGCGCGAGGAG
>JANQMB010000312.1 GCA_028280355.1 Verrucomicrobiales bacterium | reverse complement strand
CTACCGCGGCCGGGTCGACCCGGCCGCGCTCGCCGATGATATTTCCAACTTATCGCTAGCTGGCGACGCCCTGCGCAGCGCCTCGATCCCCTTCCCCGGCCGCTGGACGGGCGGGGGGACCCCCGCCGCACGCCCGCTGAGTTTCGTCGAGGACCTGCTCGACGCCGGCCTCCTCGACGCCGCCGGGCGCTACATCGAGCGGTACCGCGCCGAACTGCGGGGGGACGAGCTGTTCCCACAGCTGCTCGGCCGGCTGCGCGCCCTGCGCGCCGACCGGTAACCCACGGGCGACGCCCGCCCTCTATTCCCCTTTGCCGGCGCGCGCCACCTGGGGCATCTTGGGGCGTGTCCCCCCTAACACAAAACGCCGGCCGGCGCCTCTCGGCGGCCGACCACCGGCGGCTCGACGAGCTGTTCGCCCGCTTCGAAGAACTCGGCCCGCGCTGCATCGGCTACCCCTGCAACCGGGACTGGGACTACTCCGAACTCTACCGCTTCCTCAGCTTCAACGCCAACAACGTCGGCGACCCCTTCCAGGGCTCGCTCTACCGGCAGAACACGCACGACTTCGAGCGCGAGGTGCTCGCCAAGTTCGCCGAGTTCACCCGCGCCGACCCGGGCGCATACTGGGGCTACGTCACCTCCGGCGGCACGGAGGGCAACATGTACGGCCTCTACCTGGCGAGGGAGCTCCACCCGGAGGGCATCGTCTACTTCTCCGAGCAGTCCCACTACAGCGTCCCGAAAATCCTCCGCCTCCAGCACACGCGCAACATCATGATCCGCTCGCAGGGGAACGGAGAGATGGACTACGACGACCTGCGCGAGACGCTGAAACTCCACCGCGACGTGCCGCCGATCATCTTCGCCAACATCGGCACCACCATGCACGGCGCGATCGACGACCTGGACCGGATCAAGGCGATCCTCGCCGAGCTCGCCATCCCGTCCCACTACATCCACGCCGATGCCGCGCTGAGCGGCATGATCCTGCCCTTCGTCGGCGACCCGCAGCCCTGGTGTTTCGCCGACGGGGTCGACAGCATCTCGATCAGCGGCCACAAGCTCATCGGTGCCCCCCTGCCCTGCGGCGTCGTCCTGGCCAGGGAGGCCCACGTCGACCGCATCGCCCGCTCGGTCGAATACGTCGGGGTCAACGACACCACCATCGGCGGCTCGCGCAGCGCCTTCTCCCCGCTCGTCCTGTGGTACGCGCTCAGGCGGTTGGGCGACGGCGGCCTGAAGGAGATCGTCGACCGCAGCTTGACCTCTGCCGGGTATGCGGTCGCGGCGCTGCGCGACCGCGGGATCGACGCGTGGCGGGGGGAGAACTCGATCACCGTCGTCTTCCCGCGCCCCCCCGAGGCCCTGATCGAGCGCTGGGAGATCGCCCCAGACCGCGACATCGGCCACATCATCACCCTGCCGCACGTGACGACCGACGCCATCGACGCCTTCGCCGACGACTTCGCCAGCGCCCTCGCGCCCTCCCCATGAAACAGCTCACCGTCATCACCGCCAACGAGCCCGGCGACATCGCCGAGGTCTCCGGCGCCCTCGCCGCACAGGAGATCAACGTCGAGGACATCGAGGCCGACGGCCACGGCAGGCGCGGGGTGATCGTGCTCACGGTCGCCCTCGACGCCTACGACCTGGCGTTCCGGACGCTGCGGGCCGCCGGTTTCCAGGTGCTCACCGAGGACGCCCTGGTGATCCGCATCGAGGACCGCCCCGGCGCGCTGGCCGAGATCGCCGCCCGCTTCAAGGAGGCCTCGGTCAACCTCCGCAGCATGCACATCATCCGCCGCGACGGGGCGGTGTCCTTCGCCAGCATCGTCGCCGACGACCGCGCGCTGGCCGAGGAGCTGGTGCGCGACGTGCTCGCCTGAGCCCGCGCTTACCCCGCCCCCGGCGCCGCCATGATCGCCTCGGCGGCGGCAGCGACGTCGTCCGCCCGCATCAGCGATTCGCCGACCAGCACCGCGTCGGCGCCCCAGCCCGCCACCCGGGCGGCGTCGCCCGGCGCCTTGATGCCGCTCTCGCTCACCAGCAGGATGTCCTCCGGCACCTCCTCGCCGACCCGCTCGGTGTTCGCGAGGTCCACCTCGAAGGTCTTCAGGTTGCGGTTGTTGACGCCGATGATCTTCGCCTCGGTCTCCAGCGCCCGCTCGAGCTCCGGCAGGTCGTGCACCTCCATCAACACCTCCAGCTGGTAGGTGCACGCGCAGTCGAAGAGCCGCAGCAGCTCGTCCTGTTCCAGCGCCGCGACGATCAGCAGCACCGCGTCGGCGCCCGCCACCGAGGCCTCGTAGATCTGCGCCTCGTGCACCACGAAATCCTTGCGCAGCACCGGCACCTCGACCTGCTGGCGGATGTTGGTCAGGTACTCCAACCGGCCGCCGAAATACTTTTCGTCGGTCAACACCGAGATCGCGCTGACGCCGGCGGCGTCATAGCGCTTCGCCTGCGCGAGGGGGTCGAAATCCTCGGCGATCGTGCCGGCGGAGGGCGAGGCCTTCTTCACTTCGGCGATCAGACCCAGACGCCCCTCGCCGACGTCGAGCGAGGCGGCCAGCGAACGGAAGTCGTTCCGTTCCAGCGCGGCGTAGCGCAGCTTGTCGGCGCGCGCCACCAGCGGTTCGATCTCCTGCCGCTTGTGGGCGACGATCTCGGCGAGTTTGTCGGACATGGCTCTGCGAGCGCCGACCCTAGCCGCCGCTCACAGTCCCGGCAACCACAGCCTGCGCGTCCCGTCGGCGGCGGTGACGAAGGCGTGCGGCTGCCCCCGCAGCGAGGCGATCAGCTCCTCGTCGCCGATCGTCCTCACCTCGAGCGAGGTGTCCCGGTTGGAGAAGATCTCGACCCGGGGGTCAATCTCGGCGGTGGTCACCACGCGGATCCCGCTGCTGGCCGGTTTCCCGCCCACCCCGGAACCGCGACCCTCCGCCACCGGTTCGGGGTCGGGGACGGGCCGGGGCCATATCGAGGCCGCCAGGGCGGCGATCGCCAACGAGGCGCAGGCCGCCCGGGCGAGATGCCGCCGGCGCCGGCGCGCCCGCACGGCCCCGAGCGTCACCTCGAGCACCTGATCTGAGAACGATGGGTCGCGGGAGTTCATCCGGTCGCAGGGTCGGAGTGTTTTTCAATGGCGGCGCGCAGTTTCTTGCGCAGGCGCCCGAGGCGGGACTCGACCGCCTTCTCGGTGGTGCCCAGGTCGGCAGCGAGCTGCGCGCAGGTGCGGCGCTCGAAGTATTTGCCCTCGACGAGCAGGCGGTCGTCGGCGGGCAGCTCGGCGAGGCAGCCGGACAAGACCGCGAGCCCCTCCTGCCCGCCGTCCCCCCGACCGCCGGCGCGGCGCATCTCCTCGCGGTGGGCGAAGGCCTCCATGAGGCGCGAGCGGCGCTTCCGCTTGCGTCCCTCGTCGGCGGCCGCACAGCGCGCGAGGCAGGTCAGCCAGGACCAGAACACGGCGGGGTCGTCGAACTCCCGCACGTGGCGCACGATTCGCAGAAAGGTCAGCTGCACGAGCTCGGCTGCCGAGTCCTCGTCGCCACGCTGCAGCACGATCAGGTAGCGGTAGAGACGGTCGAAGTAGGCACGGTGGAACGCGCGCCACGCCGCCTCGTCGGAGCGCGCCATCGCCGAGGTCAGCGCCGCCGTGTCGCCGGAGTCGAGCTGGTCTGTGCGATGCTCGCCGGACACGAACGTGGCGACGCTAGCAGCGAGGGGACAGCCGTTGGAGGGCGAGGAGTTCACGGCGGGCAATTGGCATATCTTCCCATCGATCGCGCTCGAACTCCAGCGTTTCAGGGGGTGGGCAAGGGCGACCGCCACGGCGTCGCCGGGCCCCGTGCGTGCCCATCACCGCACAGGTTTTTTCGGTTCGAGCCCGCGAGATTGAACTTCGAGTAGTCGAGATCTGAGCGCCGCCATTTCTGCTTGCAGCTGGCGCACCTGATCCTCCATCGCCGCCTGTTCGCGCATCTTCGCATCGCTCTCCAACCGCTGCCGCTCCTCGCCCGAAACTCTCTCGTCCGCTTGCCCGAGCACCGCGAACAGCTCCGACAACATCGCCTTCTCCCCTCTCGTAAGCGAGCCCATCAGGATCTGGGTCTCAGCATGGAAGTGGAGCTTCGGCGGAGCCGATGCCCCCGATATCGCAAAAGCGTTTTCGACCAGCGCCAGGAGATCCTCCATACTGCGCTCCGCCAGCAGGGCGCCTGCCGGGAATATAGCGACATCCCTCGGCTCCTCTGGGCGCATCTCGTGTACAAAGATCCAGCTGTTGCCAACCGGCTCAAACATCACCGCCCCCCCTCTCGGCCCCTTCGTGGAGTAGTGTACGATTTCGGCAACCTCTTCGAAGTCCACCCCATGGAGCTCCAGGCGCGGCATCGCCAAGGAATCGAACCCGTTGGGAACGACGATGTTGAGCGGCTCTTCGCTGCTCTTCTTCACCAGCTCGACCAGCTCATAGATAGTACCACCTGGAAAATCGAGATTGAATACTGGCCCCTCGTCGAAGCCGTAGAGGTCGTCGTTGAACGGATCGCCCCCGCCGCCGAACGGATCGCCGCCGCGAACCGAAGGGCGGGCTGCGCGGGCGGGTTTCACCGGGTCAGGGCTTGTGGCGACTCTATCCGGAGCGGGTAGATCACGCGGGCTCGGCGACGCCACCCCGGGGCTGCTGACCGGTGCACGCGGGCTTGGCGGCTGCACCCCTGGACCGCCGATGGGTGCACGCGAACCCCGCTCTTGGGCGACCAACAAGGTCGGGTGACAAACCAACAGGGCGCCGGCAAACAGTAGGGTCTTCGAGTTTTTGATCATGGGTCTAGTCTCAGATGATCTGGGGTTCTGCCTGGGACACGACGCCCGGGACGATTCCCCTCGCGCGGCGGCCGTTTTTTTTGACCGCGGCAACCCCCACCCCCCACAACACCGCCTGGGCGCTCCCCAGAATTCCGCTCGACCCCGCCCCTTTCCCACCCCACTTTCCCCCTCCATGTCGATGCCCACCCGCCGCCACTTCCTGAAGGCCACCTCGGCCGCCGCCGCCCCCCTCTGCATCCCGAACCTGCTGGGCGGCGCCTCGCCGAACGGCAAGCTGGCACACGCGGCGGTCGGCTGCGACGGGCAGGGCTGGAGCGACCTGGAGAACCTCGCCTCGCACCCCGACCTGCAGGTCGTCGCGTTGTGCGACGTCGACACCGCCCGCATGAACAGGGCGGCGGAACGCTTCCCCGAGGCGCGCCGCTACCAGGACTGGCGGGAGATGTTCGAGAAGGAGGGCGACAAGATCGACTCGGTCAGCGTCAGCACCCCCGACCATATGCACGCGCCGATCTCGCTGAAGGCGATGGCGCTCGGCAAACACGTCTACTGCCAGAAACCGCTGACCCAGGGGGTGCACGAGGCGCGCGCCATGCGCCTGGCGGCCGAGAAGGCCGGCGTGGTGACCCAGATGGGCAACCAGATCCACTCGTCGATCGAATACCGCTCCGCCGTCGTCCTGATCCAGGAGGGGGTCATCGGCAAGATCAAAGAGGTGCACGCCTGGAGCAACGCCAAGTTCCCCGCGCGCGGCCGGCCGGAGGGCGAGGACCCGGTGCCGGAGACGCTCGACTGGGACAAGTGGCTCGGCGTCGCCCCGGAGCGCCCTTTCAAGAACGGCGTCTACCACCCCTTCAAGTGGCGCGCCTGGCAGGACTTCGGCGGCGGGGCGATCGGCGATTTCGGCTGCCACATCCTCGACACCCCCTTCAAAGCGCTCGGCCTGTCCGCCCCGACCTCGATCACCGCGACAGTGCCCGAGGACTGGGCGGCGACCGAGGCGTGGAACACCGAGCACTGGCCGGACTGGGAGCGCTTCGAATACTCCTTCCCGGGGACGGATTACACCGCCGGCGACACCCTGCGGGTGACCTGGGCGGACGGGGGCAAACAGCCGCCGCGCGAGATCGTCGGCTTCGAGGACGCCGGCCGCAACCTGCCCGGCGGCGGCAGCCTGTTCATCGGCGAGGGTGGCAACCTGCTGCTGCCCCACGTCGGCGGCCCGCAGCTGGTGCCCTACTCGAAAAACAGGGGGCTCAAACGCCCCAAGCTGAAGGGCCGCAGCCACTACCACTCCTACATCGACGCCTGCCTCGGCCGCGGCGAGACCAGCTCCAACTTCAAGTTCGCCGGCCCCCTGACCGAGGCGGTGCAGCTGGGCAACGTCGCCAACCGCTTTTCCGGCAAACCGCTGCAGTGGGACAGCGCCAAGCTGAAGGTCACCAACCTCGAGGCCGCCAATCGCTTCGTCCGCCGCGATTACCGGAAGGGCTGGTGAGCTGCCGGGGCGCGCCCCGGCGCCCGCTCCCCGGGGGCGGCGCGTTTTTAAAAATCCCTTGAATTCGCCTGGCCGACCGCCTACTATCCCCGCCCACAGCCGAGGAAAAGCGGGTGTAGCTCAGGGGTAGAGCGCAACCTTGCCAAGGTTGAAGTCGTGAGTTCGAATCTCATCACCCGCTCCATTTTTTCGAGGGCTCAGGAGAAATCCTGAGCCCTTTTTGGTGCCCGGGACCCACAGAAAATCCACACGATTTCGCTCGGATGAAACACCGGTTCGGGGCGGAATCTTCCCCGATGGGACCGCACGGCGACACTCACGCCGAGCGATCAGAGGAGCAAGAAAAGGTGGCTCCTCTCGCTACCGCCTGCCCTCTCCAAGAGCGGCAGGCGTGCCGGGGAGCTGGGGAAGCTCGACCCGCACAACCGGAACAGTGTTCGTGGGCTCAACCGACCGGATTGGGAGGCGAGGCTCCGGCCGGCGGCGCCCTGTGTTCTGATCCCGATCACTCGAACCGGATCACGTGGAGACGCCCGGAGGCCAGCGAGCCGACCTTGCTGGTCTCCCCGTTCGGCCATGTGATCGTCACCTCCGCTTCCTGACCATCACCCAGACCTGCGTGCACCACCTTCGGGTGGACCGACATGTAACCTGTGCTCCCGTGCACCTCGCGGCGGACGGTGCGGCCATCGGGAAGGCGGAAGACGACCTGCGATCCGATCGCGTCCCGGTTGACCCCTTTTTCGGGATCACCGACGAGCCTCAGCTTGATCCACTCGCGCCCCTTGTGGTCGAGGGCGTTCCGGAATACGAACGCCCGGCCGTGGTAGTTTGACACGACCAGGTCGAGGTCGCCGTCGCCCTCCAGGTCGAAATAGGAGGCGCTCCGTGAGTTGGCCGCGAACCCCAGGCCGCTGCCGGCGCTCCGGTCCTGTAGCTTCCCACCCTCGTTGACGAAAAAGACGTTCTGCTCGCTCGGCGAAACGGGGAGCAGGACCTCCTTCTGCTCCAACTCCTCCGGATCCATGAAGTAGGGGTTCCTGCTGCTGTAGAGGTTGAACTCGTTCATCCCGTTGAGGACGTAGAGGTCGTCGTCGCCATCTTGATCGAAATCGAAGAAGTCGGCATCCCACGACCAGCCGGTGGAGGAGTATCCGCGGCCGACATCCGAGCTTAGCCCGTAGCGCAAACCCCCTTCGGCAACGTTAGAAAGGAAGAGGTCGTTCGCCTCGACCACCCGTAGATGGGCAAGCTTCTTGAGGTCGAACTTCATCCGCGTGTCCTCGTTGGGCAGGACATATTTCTCGTCCTTGTTCATCGTGACGATATTGGAGACGTAGATGTCCGGGCGCAGGTCACCGTTGAGGTCCGTCACCGACAGGCTCATGGTGTAGGACGGCTTGTCCGTCCCGATCTCTGCAGAGAACTCCTTGAAGGTGCCATCGCCCAGGTTGCGGTAATAGGCGTTCACGCCGAAGTCGTTCCCGGCGATAAGGTCTTGGAGACCATCCCCGTCGAGGTCGGAATGGATCGCCGCCTGCCCCCATCCGGTATCCCCCACCCGGGCCTCCTCCGTAACGTCCTCGAACCGGAGCCCGCCAAGGTTCCGGAACAGGCGGTTTGGGAGCCCGTTGCGGTTGGTCCGCCTCAGCGTCGGCAGTACGCCCTCGATGTAGTTTCCGAAGTAGGTGATATAGACGTCCAGCAGGCCGTCGTTGTCATAGTCGAAGGTCGTGGCCGGACCACCCACCAAGCCCTCGCCGCCAAGGCCGGCAGCGGCGGTCGCGTCCTCGAATGTCCCGTCGCCGCGCCCGCGATAGAGGCGGTGGGCGTCGTCGACATAGGTGATCAGGATATCCTGGTGTCCGTCGTTGTCGAAGTCGGCGATCAGGGGTTGGCGCATCTCGCCCGGCTGGTTGTCCTGTGGACGCAGATAGCCGATCCCAGACTTTGCGGTGATATCGCGAAAGCGGCCGTCCCCGAGGTTGCGGTAGAGCCTGGCCCCCCGCCCCCCTAGGAGGAGAACGTCCGCGAGCCCGTCCCCGTCGACGTCCTCCGCCGCGACCCCGCTCCCGCCGAAGGCAGGTGGCACCGTGATCACCCCCTCACCCTCGCCCTTTTCGAGATAGCTGCGGAGCAGCCGGTTCAGCCAGTCCGAAGAGCGATGGAGGTAATCGATCCCGGCTTTGTCTGTCCAGTCCTCGAACAGCTCGTCCCCCCCGGCGCCGGCGCCTCCCCGAAAAGTCTCGCCGACCGCTGAAAGGATCCGTTCCGCCCTATCTTCGGAAGAGGGAACGGTCTTGAGCCGGTCCACTTTGGCTTGGAGCGATTCGAACGCGGCGGCGAGGAGATCGACCGAGAGCCGCTCCTCGTCGCGAGAGATGCCGATCTCCCCCGCCACCCGGAGGATCAGCACGCCGAACTGGGCGATGTTCTCGGAGAGCAGTTCGAGCGCGAAAGGGTCGGCCTCGAGCGCCCCCTTCAACGCGTCGCTTTCCAAGGCGAAGCGCAGGTAGCGCCAGTGGTTCCCGCTGTCGCGGAAGGCGTCCATGTCGTAGGACTCGATCGCCACCTGCTCCGCCGGCGGTAAGCTCGGGAAGAAAACCACGTCCTCGTAGCTGTTGACCGCATAGGGGATGTAACCCTGCGCCGCGGCAGCGACGTCGGCCTCGCGGATGAGGCCGTGCCCCGCCGCCCGCGCCCGCGCGTCCGAAAACGCGTAGAGGCTCTCCCCGTAGGCGGTGACCGCTTCGATGTAGTTCGCCCGGAAAGCCTTGCCCTCCCCCTCCTCCTTCGGCCAGCTGAGCCGCGCGAAGTAGACCTGCATGTTGCGCGCGAAGATCTGGTTGCTGACCTTGTTGTAGGCGGCGTACGCCTCGAGTTTCTTGGAGATGATCTTGGCGGTCATGCCGGTCGCGACCGCGTCCGCAGGCGCCTTGCCGACCCCGCCCGGGGCGCCACCCGCACCTCCGGGGAGCAGCCGCGCCCAAGCCTCCGCCAGCCGCCGGTCGGTCAGCTCGCGCTCGTCGTGCTCCCTGGCGGCCCGGTCGGCCAGTTGCAACACGGACAGTGAGACGAGGTCGATGCAGGCCTTCAGCTCCGCCACCGCCTGCCCGTCGATACCGAGCGGCTCCCCGGACAACAGACGTTCCTGTTGGAGGGCCAGGACAGCGCGTAGCGCGTAGGCGATGCTCCCGTACTGGCGGAGGTCGTCCCCGTCGATCGGCAGGGTGACCCCGGTCGAGAATCTCAACGATCGCCCGCCTCGCCCGTCGCGGGTGACTTCGACCCATCCGCCGAACGCCTCCCGCACCGCCTCCGCACCGACGCGCCCCGCATCCCCCGCCTCCTTCTCCGCGGCATCCAGGAGCCGGCCCGCGAACCCCTTCTGGCGGAGGTGTTCCGCGCAACGAGCCTCGGTGGTGAGCGGCGTCCCGTACATGAAATCCTCCAACCTGGAGGCCGTCGCGTGGCACTTCGGGTCGTAGCGGCTCTCGAGCGACCCGATCTGTCCGAGGACGGGGTCGAAGGCCGGCTCCGCAGCCGGCGCCACCGTGGCCAAGCCACCGAGGAGGACGGCCGCTCCCATCGCGCGCAGCCCCCGGAACCGGGCGGCGGCGAGGGGGCCCGAAGAGAACGGTCGAACGGTCGCCATACGGGAGGGGGTCGGATCCCGACTACGCTAATTCTTCCGGTTCGCCGGTCAATCGGATTCGCCACGGACGGCGCGGGCGGACATCAGAACAGGCTGAGGAATTGCACGATCCGATCATCTTTAGGAAAAAGTTTGGGTGGCGGACAACCCCGTCCGTCAGACCCGCGGCGGCAGCTCGCTAGCTATCCGATGTCGGAAGATTCGTTTGACCTGAAAGGCGGCTCGCACGAAGTCGTTATCCGCGGGTTCGAGGGGGGTAATGAGTCGGCGTCCCAGCCGGACTATCCCTCACGCCGTCTGGTGCGACCTCCGGCCCCCATCTAGTCCCCGCCTCCCTAGTTCTCCCACCATGCTCGGATCCGTGTTCTTCCGGAAGACCTTCCTACTCCTACCCGTCGCCTTCCTCTGCCGTCTTCCCCACGCGCCGGCGGCGACCGTCATCGCCGACGACGTCATCATCAGAGACTCGGGCACCAGCATCGCCATCGGGTTCGACGCTTTCAGTGGGGAGAACTTCGGGTCCGACACCATGCGCCTGAAGGAGAACAACCTCCGAATCCACTTCGACGACACCAGTGACGGGGGCGGCTTCCCAGCCAATGACTGGCGCATCGTGATCAACAACACCGCCCAGAACGGCGGGGAATATTTCGTCATCGAGGACGCTACCGCAGAAGACTCGAATAATGCCAACATCGACGACAGCCCGATCGGGAACCTGTTCCGCGTCGATGCTGGAAACAGCAACAACGCCCTCTTTGTCGAGGCGAACAGCGGTTATCTCGGGCTCGGGATCGACAACCCGGTTGTGGACATCCATGTGGTGAGGGGCGAGGACCCCTCCATCCGGCTGGACCAGGACAATTCGAGCGGCTTTACCCCACAGGCCTGGGACGTCGTCTCCGACGACGAAAGCTTCTCGATCCGCGACGCCACCGCCGCCACGATGCCCTTCCTGATCCGCCCGGACTCCCCCGATCGCTCCCTGGTCGTCGGCAGCGGTGCCGAGCCGTCGTCCGGCAACGTTTTGATCGGCGACCGTCCCGGCGTGACAGACCCACAGGCCAGCCTCCACGTCTTTCGCCCCAATGGCACCAACAAGGTTCTCGTCGAAGAGACCGACACCACCACTGATGTCGAGCGATCGACCCTCGAGCTGAAGAAGCCGGCGGGCGGCGAGATCCGTTTCAACGACGCCGCCTCGGGTAAGGTCTGGGACGTAGGCGCCCGGGCGGCCGAAAGCTGGGGGGCCTCGGTCGCGGATGCCGCCGGAGACGAGTTCACCGTGCGAAAGGACGGCACGGTGACCGCCGGCGCGGGGGGTGCGCCCGTCTTCACCCTCACCCCGACAGGGAGCCTCACCATCGCCGGCGCCTTCGCCGAACCCTCTGACCGCGCGCTTAAGGAAGCGTTTCGGGAGGTCGACCCAGAGCAGATCCTCGACACGCTGAGCGGGCTCCGCATCGTCAAATGGCGGTTCGAAGAAGACCCGGAGGATCTCTTCCACATCGGGCCCATGGCGCAAGATTTCCGGGCGGCCTTCGCCCTGGGCGACGACCCCCGGTCCATCGCCTCGGTGGACGCCGGGGGGATCGCCCTCGTCGCTGTCAAAGGCATCGAGCTCGGGGCCGATGATCTCGACCGCAAACTCGACAGGCTCGACACCGCGACGCTGTCGGCTGGCGCGAAACTGGAGTCCATCCGGCGACGGCTCGACACGCTCGAGAACCCTCCCCCTCACCGCGCCGGCATGGCGGACGAACCCACCCCCGACGCCCAGTAGCGCACCCAACCCATTCATCGATCGATATGAACACGACCCGCCCCATCCGCCCCCGGCTCCTCGTGCCGCTGCTCGTGCTGGCTCTCCCCGGCCTCGCCGCGGCCGCCCAGATCTTCCTCGAAGATGTGATCATCCAGGGCAGCGCCGCCATCGGCAGGGATGCCTTGGCGACAGAGAGCTTCTCGAACCAGGACACGCTGCGCCTGAAAGAGAACAACTTGCGCATCCATTTCGATGACACCAGCGCTTCTGCCAGCTTCCCGCGCAACGACTGGCGCATCGTCATCAACGGCACCCTGCCCGGGGAGGGGGAGTTCTTCGCCATCGAGGACAGCACCGCCGGAACCATGCCCTTCTACCTGCAGGCGGGGGCGCCGGCCAACTCCATCCGCCTGAACAGCGCTGGCAATCTCGGTCTCAGAACCGACAACCCGGTCGTCTCCATCCACGCGGTCAACGGCAACACGCCCGCGCTCAGGCTCGAGCAAAACACCTCGAGCGGTTTCACCGCGCAGGCCTGGGACCTCACGGCGAACGAGACCCAGTTTTCGGTGCGCGACGCCACGCATAGCTCGAAGATCCCCTTCCGGATCCGGCCAAACACACCGACCCATTCGCTGGTGGTCGGGAACACCGCCGCGGGCGAGGCCGGCAACATCGGCATCGGGGTCGCATCCCCACTGGAGGCCCTGCATGTCCAGCGCTCGAACGACACCGCCAAGGTTCTGATCGAGGACACCCAGAACACGGCCGTCGAGCGTGACCTGCTCGAGTTCCGCAACCGGGGCGGCGCCCTCATCACCTTCAACGACACGGCCACGGGGACCATCTGGAACGTCGGCACGCGAGCCGGCGGCGAGCTGGTGATCTCGCTGGACGGCAACGGCGGGGACGAGTTTGTCCTGAGACCGGACGGGGCCCTGCAGATCGGCCCCGGGAGCAGCAGCGTCTTCACCCTCGACCCCGCCGGCAACCTCAACATCGCCGGGGCGCTGGCGACCGGGTCGGACCGCGACCGCAAGGAGGTGATCGAAGACGTGGTGCCCGGAGAGACGCTGGCCAAGGTGAGGGACCTGCCGATCACCCGCTGGCGGTTCATCGACGATGCGTCGGAGGCCGACCACATCGGCCCGATGGCCCAGGATTTCTATGCCGCCTTCGAGGTCGGCGCGAACGAGCGAACCATCGCACCGCTCGACACGGCCGGGGTCGCCTTCTCGGCGATCCAGGGCCTGAACGAGCAGCTGGAGGCGAAGCGGTCCCGCATCGCCGAGTTACAGAATCAGAACGCGGAGCTGCAGAGGGACCTCGAGGAGGTGTTGAAACGGCTGGAGGCGCTCGAGGCGAAGTAGCGCCCCCCGCCGACCTCTGCAACCCGACCCGCGAAACCGGAACCCGACCGCCCCCGTGCCAAAATCTCCAAGCCGCCCAGCGGCGCCGCGCGGCGCCATCCTGCTACTCGCCGGCCTCCTGATCGCCGGCGGCTCCCAAATCGCGCCCGGCACGCCCAAGGCCGGCATCGCCGGCTTCCCCATCACCCAGGGGGTCAACAACCGCTTCGACATCGATGGCAACGGCACCATCGATTTCGGCTTCCAGACGACCTCCGGCAGCGCGCCCAGCGGCAAGGTCGCCATGGGGCTCGACAACGGCGGCGTCGCGGTGTTCGCCCCTGACATCACCCTCACCAAACCCACCACCTTCCAGCTCGGGGACTCGGTCAACGACGGCCTCACCCAGGCGGCCCGCCCGGCCTGGCTGGTCGGCAATGGCAGCACGCTCGACGGCGGCGTCCACTACATCGGCGTCCGTTTCAAACGGGGTACCGACGACCACTTCGCCTGGCTCGAGGTCGACCTGACGGCCGGCGGTGGCAACGGCGTGATCGTACAGAGCCAGTGGCAGGACTTCCCGCTCGCCCCCATCACGGTGGGCCCGGGGACTTTCCCCACCGTGGACTCCTTCGTCCTCGAAGACGGCACCGGCGGATCGGTGGTCTGGAGGGTCACGTTCTCCGGGGCGGTGACCGGTGTCGACGTCACCGACTTCATGGTCACCACCAGCGGCTCGGCCGCGTTCTCCACCGCGGCGGTGATCGCGAGCAGCAGCACGGAGTACCTCGTCGTCCTCGACGGCGTCACCGGAAACGGGACCCTGGAGATCGACCTCGTCGATGACAACTCCATCGTCGACGGCGGCTCGGCACCGCTCGGCGGCCCGGCCGCCGGCGACGGCAACGCCTCCGGTCCGGACCTCGACCGCAACGGCGTGATCGTCGTCACCACCCTCGACGACAACGAGACCGCCGACGGCCTGGTCAGCCTGCGCGAGGCGATCGCCGCCGCGGAGACCGACACCTCGGTCGACGGCTCCGCCACCGGCAGCGGAGCCGATATCATCGAGTTCGACCCCGCCCTGGTCGCAGCGGGCGACGCGACCCTGAAGCTCACCCTTTTCGACGACGGGATCGACCCGGACGAGTTCGGTGCCACCGCGTTCAAGATCACCACCGACGTGACGATCGCCGGTCCCTCCGGCGACAACGGGCTCACCCTCCGGCGCAACGTCAGCGACGCGTTCCGCCTCTTCCACGTCACCGCAACGGGCAGATTGCGCATCGAAGACCTGACGCTTGAGAGGGGAGCCGCCCAGGGAGGCCGCGGGGGATCTGGAGCGGGCGGTGGCGGCGGGGCAGCCGGCATGGGCGGTGCCGTGTTTAACCAGGGCACGCTGGAGATCTATCGTTCGACCTTGGCGGAAAACCGCGCTCTCGGCGGCTACGGCCATATCGGAAACGACAACAACGGCGGCGGCGGCGGCGGTGGTGTCGGCCAGGACGGTTTCAGAGAGAGCAACCGCGGCGGCGGCCCGAACGGCGGGGTCAACGCCGCGGGCGGCTTCGGCGGCGGTGCCGGCGGGGACGGCAACCAGGGCGGCTTCGGCGGCGGCGGTGCAGGGGGTGATTACATCTTCCAGTCCGCCGGTGCTTCGAACTTCACCAAAGGCGGACCGGGGGGCAACGGTGGCTTCGGCGGCGGCGGCGGCGGTGGCGGCATCGGCAGGAACGGGGTCATGATCAATTCGGAAGAGGGTGACCCCAGCGTGGGCGGCTTCGGCGGCGGGTTCGGACATCGGGGTGGTATCGAGTTCGACGCGGCCGGGGACGGCGGCGGCGGTGCCGGCATGGGTGGCGCGATCTTCAACCACCTCGGGACCGTCACGGTCGACAGCAGCACGATCTCCGGGAGCTCCGTCCGGGGCGGCGACTCGGGCGCCCTCCCTGATGGCGGGAGCACCATCGCCGACGGCGGCGGGGGCTCCGGCTTCGGCGGCGGCATCTTCAACTACAACGGCACCCTCACCGTCCGCCACTCCACGATCAACGCAGGGGTCACCACCGGCGGTGAGGGCGGCATCGACAACAATGGCGACGGTGTCTCCGACGGGTCAGGCGCAGCCCCGGCCGACGCCGGCGGCATCTACAGCCTCGGCGACGGCGGGACGGCCACGCTCGTCCTCACCAACAGCATCGTCGCCAACTCCTCCGGGGCCATCAACGACGTCGTCATCAACACCATCAACGGCGGCACCTCGAACTCCTCGGGGACAGGGAACCTGGTCGAATTCCACTCCGGCTTCGCGGGCACGGTGGCCGTCACCGCCGAC
The DNA here is from genome assembly GCA_028280355.1 of Verrucomicrobiales bacterium. Classification (GTDB taxonomy): domain Bacteria; phylum Verrucomicrobiota; class Verrucomicrobiia; order Verrucomicrobiales; family DEV007; genus JANQMB01. The sequence continues at coordinate 10,245 of JANQMB010000312.1, read as the reverse complement.
CCTGCCCTCGGGGGCCTCGCGGACAACGGCGGGCCGACCTTCACCCACGCACCCAAGGTCGCTAGCCCGGCGATCGATGCGGGGGACGGCAGCGCCGTCACCGAGAGCTTCGACCAGCGCGGCGTCAGGTTCACGCGGTTGGCAGACGGCGACCTCGACGGAATGGACGAACTGGACATCGGTTCCTTCGAGCTGGAGTTCATCGACTACGGGGACGCGCCCGACCTCGCCTCGGGCAGCGGCCTGCTCTCCACCCTGCTCCGTATCGACGAGGAGCTGCGGGTCAGCGTGATGGGTCCCGACGCCCTGACCACCACCTACAGCTACCCCGGGGCTCTGCAACCCAGGGCAGACCTGAACCTCACCTACGGGGATCCCGGAAACGCGAAGCTCACGGATGGCATCCCGGGCCTGGGTTCCGCCATCGATAGCGGCGGATGGGTCGGCTTCCTCGAGTCCAACGCCGTGCTCGGCGACACCGGTGTCCCGCAGCCGCGGTTAGAGTTCGACCTCGGCGGCCCGACGGCGATCGACGGCGTCGAGATCACCTACTACGCGAGCGGGACGGCGGGCATTTTCGGCCCGGAGAGCGTCGTGCTCAGCTACAGCACCGACGGGGGGCTCACCTACCCGATCTCGACGACCTACTCGAGCTTCACCAGGGTCAGCACAGACCCGACCACTCCGGGCGTCACCGACAGGATCAGTTTCCAAAGATCCAACGCCACCCATGTCCGGCTGGACTTTTTCCAGGGCAACACCCCGGGCACCACCATCGCCGCGTGGCTCTTCCTCGGCGAAGTCACCATCCTCCCCGACAAGGACCAGTACGGACCCTCGGCGGCCAAGGTCGCCTATAACGCGACGGACGACGAGTTCCTGGCCGTCTGGACGAGCGACGACGACACGGCACCGCTCGTCAACGGCGAGAACGAGATCCACGGGATCCGTTTCGACGCCGCCACCAGGCAGCCGATCGGATCCCAGTTCCGCATCAGCTTCATGGGCGACGATGCTGCAACCACCGGCCGGAATGCCTTCACCGGCGTCCACCCGGCGGTCGTCTGGAACAGCGTCGACAACGAGTACCTGGTCGTGTGGTACGGGATCGACGACACCCCGCCCCTGGTGAGCGGGGAGTTCGAAATCTTCGGCCGCCGGATCGACGGCGACGGCACACTCCTCGGCAGCCAGATGCGCATCAGCGACCTGGGCCCGAACGGGGACCCCAACTACCAGGCGGTCAACCCCGACGTCACCTACAATGCGACGGCCAACGAGTACCTGGTCGTGTTCCGAGGCGAGGACGACACCGCCCCCCTGGTCGATGGGGAGCACGAGATCTGGGCCAGGCGCGTCGGCGCCTCCGGCCCGCTGGGCACGGATGTCAGGGTGAGCATCCAAGGCAACGAAGCCGAGACCGATCCGGGCGTCCGCCAGGACAGCTTCCCCGATGACGCCCAGGTGGAGTGGGACAGCGTGAGCAACCGCTACCTGGTCGTCTGGAAGGGGGACACCGACAGCATGCCGCCGCTGGTCGATGGCGAAGAGGAGGTCTTCGGCCAGTACCTCGATGCGGCGCTCGGCACACTGGGGTCAAACTTCCTGATCAGCAGCATGGGGCCTGACGGGAGCACGCTTTACTGGGGGAGAGATCCCCATCTGGCGTTCAACCCCGTCGACAACAACTTCCTGGTGGTATGGGAGGGCGACGACGACACCGCCCCGCTCGTCAACGATGAATTCGAGATCTACGGCCGGTTCGTGACCGGCCCCGCGACCTTTAGCGGGAGCCAGTTCCGCATCAGCGACATAGGGGTCGACGGCGACAGCTTCAGGGGCGCGTTCGACCCCGACGTCTCCTACAACACGGACGCGAACCGCTTCACCGTGACCTTCCAGGGGGACGACGGCCTCGACAACAAGACCAACATCTACGCCCGGCGCGTGAGCAACACCGGCGCGCTGCTCGGTGGCGACACCCTGATCGCGACCGGCGGCGACGAGGAGGACCTGACGATCGACCAGTTCTCGCCAGCGATCGCCTACGGTGCCACTTCGGACGAGTTCTTCATCGTCTGGCAGGGCGAAGACGATGTGCCGCCGCTCGCCAACTCCGAGGCGGAGATCCTCGGCCAGTTCGTCTTCGACGGCCCCGCGCGCCACTACAACACCCTCGCTGCCAACAACGGTCCGAGCCACACCGCGCGCGGCGGGCTGCGCATCGGTGCCCTGCTCGACCCCGAGGCCGACGGCCAGCAGAGCCTCAAAGCAGACGGTGACGACAACCTGGATCTGGATGACGAGGACGGGATCGTGAGCGGGCTCGGCCTCTCGGCGGGTGCGCCTATGACGCTCGTCGTCGCCGTCGAGAACAGCACCGGTGACGACGCCACGCTCCACGGCTGGCTGGACCTGGACCGGAACGGCGTCTTCGACAGCGGCACAGAGAAGGTGGACGTCGCCGTGCCCTCCGGGACGAGCGGCAACGTGACCCTGGTCTTCCCCGCCGCACCCGGCATCCTCACCGGCGAAACTTTCGTCCGCCTGCGCCTGAGCACGGACCCGGCCGCCGCCAACCCGACCGGGCACGCCTCCGACGGGGAGGTGGAAGACCACCTCGTCCCGATCTTCCCGGACGGTTTCGGAGTGCCTTCCATCGACGTGACCACGCCCTCCGGCCGGGTGACCACGCCCACCGTGCGACTCGAGGGGACGGCGAACGTCCACGTGGTCGGAAACTTGACCTGGAGCAACGCGGCGACGGGAGGCACCGGGACCGTCGCCAGCTCTGCGAATTGGACCATCCCGGGCATCCCGCTGGGCCCCGGGGTCAACGTCATCACGGTCGGCGGGGTCAACCAGTTCGCCTCCCCTGCACTGGACTCTGTCACGTTGACCCTCAATCCCTACGATTTCTGGATTGCCAACTCGGGCCAGACCGGTGCCGATGCCGCCTTTGGCGCCGACCCCAACCGGGATGAGATCCCGAACGGGCACGCTTTCTATTACGGGGCGACCGATGCGAGTCTAGACGCTAATGACCTGACGCCCGATTCGGAGATCGTGTTGGAGAGCGACGTCGAGTTCTTCCAGTTCACCTATCGCCGTAGCAGCGATGCTGCCTACCTCGATGCCCAGGTGAGCGTGCGCCCAGACCTGACGAGCGGCACCTGGATCGACGCGATGTCCATCGCTGGCGCGACAGAGACCGTGGAAGTCGGCGGGTTCGGAACCGGGGTGGACAAGGTCATCGTCAAAGTCCCCACAGGGGGTAGCCCGCGCTTCTTCGGCCGCCTCGACCTGACAAACCGGGACTTCCCCAACCCCTGATGGGTCTCTTGGGGTGATCGCATCACTGAGAGATCTCAAAGCCCCCCATTGCCCACTACCCGGGTTCAGGCTCGCCAGACGAGACGTCGGAACTGTCGTCCCACGACCAACCGAAGAGGCCGTCATCGCAGTTTCTCGCCAGCGAGCCGAGCGAGCACGCTATCGGTGAGGCGATCCTCGACCACCAGCCGGTGCCGCAATCGAAGACCGACGTGGCATCACCATCCTCGCCGCACGAACCGATGATCTGCCGCTGTCGCTACCTTGAGGCGACGGCCCCCAACGGCGCTCTTATCCTCGCTGCGCTCGGCTCTGCAGTTTGGCTCCGCCATGGAGATGCGCTTCGCGCTAGCAGTGGCGGGAGCGCCCTACCACGTCGCGGGTGCGCGGACGCCGTGGGCGAAGGTAGGGCGGCCTCGATGAGGCCGCCGCCTGGCGCGAGATCTGCCCCCCGCAGAGGTCACATCTCAATTTAGAATGCTCTAAAGAAGCCCGGCGCAAATCCGGGCTATTTTCGTGCCCGCGAATGGGGACGGCTGTTCCGATCCGGAGCGCCCTTGGACACGCGACAGCGGCGAGAATGCCATGACGCCAACAAGAAAGAGCTTCCCAAGATTCAAAAATATCTGCCTGCCCCCCCTGGCGATACCAATTGATATTGGACGCTGTGGTTCCCTAACGATCGGGCGCGCCTCTATCACTAGCGCTCTCTATGGCGCGTAGCATAACACTCAAACCGTGGTTGAAGCAGCCGTCACCACATGCAGACCTGAACCCGTAGCCAGGCCCCACATCGGGGATCGGGTCATAGCCGAGCGGGTCGAAACTGAGGACCGGAGATCCGCGGCGGACTCTATCCTCGGGATGATCGAGGGTGATCCCAAACGAGGCTGGGGCGGGAACCGACGCCCCATTCTCCGGGCGCCTGTAGATGGAAACATCTTCTTTGATGGTCTCCTCGATCCTGAGATTCGCGAGTTCGTCCTCATCGACCTCCAACGGGTTGTCCGAAAGTATCACGAAGTCCGCCAGCTTGCCGACCTCGATGCTCCCCTTGCTCGCCTCTTCGAAATGCTGCCACGCCGGCCAAATCGTCAGGGCTTTGAGCGCGGTGGCGACGTCGACCTTGTGCTCCGGGCCGAGGACCTTCCCGGTGCGGGTCTTCCGGGTGACGGTGGCCGATAGGATCCGCATCGAGTTCGGGAGCGCCACAGGGGCGTCGTGATGACTACCGAACATCATGCCACGCTCCAGCACCCAGCCTGTGGGCGAGATATTCGGGGCGCGCACGGGACCCAGCACCGAATCGCGATGGTAGTCGCCCCAGTAGTAGGTATGCATCGGGAAGAGCGAGAGGAACACCCCCAGCTCCCTATAGGCATCAACCTGTTCCTCGCGCAGCACCTGGCCGTGGATGAGAACTGGGCGGTTCTCCACCTCAGGGTATTTCTTCTGAGCCGCGGTCAGCGCATCGATGTATCGGTCCGAGGCAGCGTCACCGTTGGCATGACAGAGGATCTGCCAGCCGTTGGCGTAAGCCCTCTCGACCGCCTCCATCGTGGTCTTCTCGTCGATGGCCGCGTAACCCGCGTAGCCCTTTTTCTGGCCGGGTGGTGGGATGTGGTAGGGCTTGGTCAGCCAGGCCGTCTTGCCCTGGGGCGAACCGTCGATGGTCAACTTCACGCCACCCTCCCGGTAGCGGTTGGTGTAGTTCATCGACGGTTTCGGATCTTTGACTTCCAGCACATCTGGGTAAGCGACAAGGTCGATCTGCAACTTGCCCGCCTTCGCAACGCGCTCCATGGCCGCGAGGCCCGAACCAATCGCCCGCCCCTCCTGGGCGGTGGTGTAGCCGAAAGAAGCTTGGAGCTTGATCCCCTCCACGACGAGCGCATCGTTAATCGGTTCGTCGAAAGACGCCGCCAGCTTGCCGACCAGTACGAAAAAGGCGTACTCTTCGCAGACCCCGTTCGGCTCCCTCGACCCCACCTCACGGCGAAAAACACCGCCCTTCGGATCCTCCGTTTCCGCGTCGATGCCGGCCATCTCCAGCGCCTTGCTGTTGCCGACCCCGAGGTGACCCGACTGGTGAATGATCAGCACCGGCACTTCGGTCGAGACCTCGTCGAGATCCTCGCGCGTCGGGTGTCGCTGCTCGGCGAGCTGCGAGTCATCGTAGCCGAAGCCGGCGATCCAGCCGACCTTCTCGACGGCCCGCCGGTTGCTCTCCGCCCAGTCTTTGAGCAGCTTCTGCAAGCTGGCGATATCTTTTCCGGCCCCGTCCGGCGGCGGTAAAAGGTTGGCGGTGGTGGCCTGCAGCCCGATCATATAGGTGTGGCCGTGGGAATCGACGAAGCCCGGCAGCATCGTCTTTCCGCCGAGGTCGACGAGCTTGGTTTCGTCTCCCCTCCTCTTGAGAACTTCGTCCCTCGCCCCGACGGCGAGGACCTTGCCGTCCTTCGCAGCGACCGCCTCCACTGCCGGCTGCTCGTCGTCAACCGTGATAACCGTTCCGTTGTAATATATGGTGTCGGCGACTTGCCCCGTAACGCCGATCACACAACTGCAGAACACCGCGAGAAAAATCAGCCCAGATCTGATGCTCGGGTTTGGGGCGTGTTTCCTCGACCCCTCCCCCAACTGTCCCCAAACCTGATGGTCGCCCGCTGCTTGAAAAATCCTCATTGGTATCACCTCCTCCCTGACAGGGAGCGTAGGGCAAGCGTTGTCCACCCGTCACGAACATTATTCTCAACCTCTCGGCGATTCGCGCCTCAGGAGATGGCGGACAGCCGTCGGTTCCGTGACTTTCCCTGATGGGACGCGCGGCGACACCCGCGCCAAGCGATCGGAGGGGCAAAAACGCCGACTCCTCCCATCTCCCATTCCGGTCAACTTCCCCCGCCAGCCTCATGTCACCTCTAGGGCGAATTGCGTTTTCCGGTGGCCGCAATCATGCGTAAGAAGCCACAAGGACTTCACGAACCTTGTGCCTTTTTGCGGCTACAGATTTGATCGAACCGATCTAGGCTGCGCCCCCCGGCAACGAGACCGGTTCCACCCGCAAGTCGCGCAGGCTGCGGATCCCGCCCCAGTGGGCGCCGCGCATCGGCCGCGCCCCCGTCTCGCGGCGCGACCCGAACTGTTCCCGCCGCCCCTCGAAGAACCCGTCGACGAAGGCCTTGCCCCCCAACACCGCCCCGTCCGTGAAATAGCGCACCCGGCAGCGCAGCGCCGCCGCCAGCGGCAGCCTGCCGCCCTCCCGCCAGACCTGCTCGATGCGCCCCGCGCTGAAGCCGCCCTTCCGTTTCTGCCTCCCTTCGGAGGTATCGCCGCCGACCTTCTCCAGCCCGTGGCCGAACAGCAGCTTGCGATACTCCCCCGCCACCACGCGCCATGGCGAACCCCGCTTCCCCGTCACCGCCGAGGCGATGCCAGACCGCGCCCCCTTGAAACCCGCCACCGCCGCCGCGTAGCTGCACCAGCGGTAGTCCTGCGGCTCCTCCACGAGGCCGGCGCGCACCGGGTTCAGGTCGATGTAGGCCGCCACCGCCCGCGTCGCCTCGGACCCGTCGACCAGCACGCTCTTGAAGCGCCCCTCCCACAGCGCCCCGCGCCGCCCGTGGGCGGCGTTGTAGGCCGCCGTCATCTTCATCTTGAGCTCCTTCATGAACCTCGAGAGGTCGAAGAGCCGGCCCCTCACCCGGGCGACGATCTCCTCCACCCCCTGCGCGTTGCCGTTCTGCCGGCACAGGTCGACCTCCCCGCGCAACATCCGCGCCGAGTACTCCCCCTTCAGCAAGTCCAGGCGCCCCAGCACCTCATCGTCCGAGAGCGCCTCCAGCGCCGCCCCCTTGTCCGGCACCTCGAGGAGGAGGTGGAAGTGGTTCCCCATGAAGCACCAGGCGAGGCAGCGCAGGCCGCTGAACTTCAGCTGTTTGAAGAGGATCTTGCGGAACGTCTCCCGCTCCCCGTCGCCGAAGAGGATCTCCCTTCCGACCGTCCTGGAGACGACGTGGTAGACGTTGGCCTGCCCGGCGTCACCGAGCAGGAACTGGCGTGGCTTGCGCATGGGGGAGGATAGGCGCCACCAGAGACCCCGGCAAGCAATTTCTTGCATGGGGTCTGTCCCCTTGTTCCCTTGTTCCTTGTTCCTTTACTCTTTTCCTTTTTTACGAGAGCAGGAGCATCGAGAGCATAGTGATTGAAAGATCCCTAGCAACAGTTGACATGTCGCAATCGAAAATCCGATCCAAAATGCGTTATGAAAAACTCCGAGGTTCTTGTAATCAATAATATAAAGTACCAAACACGAAGGCACGAAACATACCCCAAAAATGCTCAGGTACTGAAAAAGGTTCATTCTACCGCAAACTTCCAGAATAATATCCAACTCCGCCCTGCCCAAGACCTATAAACCCCGCTCCAGAAAGGGGAGTCGGTCCGGTCCGTAGCGGATTCTTCGCGAACGGAGAAAATATCTCACCAATTTTTGGCGGGTAAGCTTTGAGCGGGTTTCTTCCGGATGCTCTCCAGATTATGTCGGCACGTTCAAGGACGGATTTGCTCATCCATCTCTCGACCCTTCCACACCGACTACCTAATTGGGGTAACCATTTGGATCCCAATTCGTATTTTAACACATAACCATAGCCACCTGCTTTCGCGGCCTGAGCATGCCATCCTGCCCAAACCGTTGTTCCGATGCCCGTCCAGTATCCACCAGTATACCAACCACTATCTTTATCCGCCCACACCACATCATCACCATAGAACCACCCAGCGACCGTTTCTCCATGACCAAATAAAACACCGTCACTAAAACCTCCTGCAAAGTTTACCGTATTCTTAATCTCCTCATCATATATAGTAACGAAATCATTTTCGATATTCTCGCAACAATAATCGCTTGCCTCCTGTATCGTCTTTATATGTTCTCGCGTCACCTTGACGCACTTACAGTTCATAAATCTTGGCATCGCTAAAACTTCGTTAAGCGCTGTATAGTCTCTCCATAACCAGAATTGATCGTAGACATAGTCACTGGCTTCCCTTTCCAAAGCGCTTAGCTTTCTAACATATTCGGAATATCTTTCTTTCGCCGCCTTACACTCATCATAATCTTGACTGTTACATCCAAATTTTGCTTCATTCCATAAATTCCTCAAATCCCGAATCCCTCTGCGAATCTGACTCAGACTAGAAAGCCCAAAAACGTCTACCAAATTCACCCCATTGTTATTGACGAACCCATACAGGTTCAATCCTCCTTGCTCTTCAATCGGATCCCTGCTGATCCACCTGCCTGTTTGTGGGTCGTAGTATCTGTACCCGTAGTAGTAGAGCCCGGTCCCGCCGTCGAGGTATTTGGTGCTGAAGCGGTGGGCGAAGTCGCCGCTCTTGGCCCCCGTCGTCGCGGACGTGATCTCGTTGCCGAAGGCGTCGTACTCGTAGTGGGCGACGCTGGCGCCGTTGCTGTCGAGGTACTCGCTGACGTTGCCGTTGCCGTCGTAGGTCGGGTAGTAGTGAGCCACGCCGCCCCCGGAGTGCTCGTTGACGGCGAGCAGCCCGCCGACGCCGCCGGCGCCCTGCATGGAGCAGCTGAAGTCCCTCCCCCAGGTGTAGGTCTTGCTCAGGGCGGTGCCGGTGAACTCCGCGCACAGGTTCCAGCCCCCGTAGATGTAGGTCGTGGTGGTGCCGGACGCGGTCTTGCCGACCCGGCGGCCCCGGTGGTCGTATTCGAAGGTGACCACGCTGCTGTCGGCGTTGGTGACCTTGACCAGGCGGTCCTCGGCGTCCCACTCCAGGGCCGCGTTGGCGGTGGGGTCGGCCGGGAGCGGGTAGGAAGTGGCATTGCCGTCGTGGTCGTGGGCGGGTGTGACCGCGGTGCCGCCCTCGTCCACGGAGGTGTACTCGTTGACCGTGTTGGCGGCGTAGTTGGCGGTGCCGGGCAGCGTCAGGGTGCCCTGTGCGGTCTTCTGTCGGTTGCCGATGGCGTCGAAGCCGAAGGCGCGGTCGCGGGGGTCGGCGGTGCCGTTGGCGCCGTAGTCTTCTTGTGTCAGTTCCCCCCGGCTGTTGTAGCTCCAGCCGATGCTGTTGGCGGCGCTCATCTCGGCGCCGGAGCGGGCGACGCTGGTGCGCTGGCCGATGCCGTTGACGGTGTAGGTGTACTTGGAGCGGACCGTCGCGGTGCCGGCGGTGTCCCTGTTCTCCTTGTTGCTGAGGATGTCACGGTTCGCCTCCCAGGTGTTGGTGACGGTGTGGGCGGGGCCCGCCACGCTGTTGATGAGGCGGTAGTTGTCCGCCTCGTAGCTGTAGGTGTGGACCAGGGCCGCCGTCCCGGTGTTGTCCCCCACGGTGTGGAGCCTGCCGTCGGCGGCGCGGTAGGCGAGGTCGACGCGGTGCTCGACGGCCGGCGTGCCCCCGGCCGTCTGGAGCTTGTGCTGGGTCGGGCGCAGGTGGGCGTCCTGGGTGTGGTCGATGACGCGGCTGATCGCGCTGTTGCCGTAGGTGATCGTCTCGGTGTCGACGAGGAGGTTGCCCGCGTTGTAGGCGAAGGCGTGGGTGTTGGTGCCCGGGGTGCCGGCGGTCGCGCTCTGGGTGACCAGCGTGGCGCGCCCGAGGCGGTCGTAGTCGTAGTCGAGCGGCCGGGTGCCGGCGGGGTCGTTGCTGTAGGTGACGGTGTCGAGCTCGCCCCAGCCGGTGTAGGCGTAGGCGGTGGTGATCGGGTTGGCGCCGTCGGCGCCGGCGCGCGCGGACTTGCGGGACGCGACGCGCCCGGCGGTGTCGTAGGCGTAGTCGGGGCCCTTGGAGTCGGCGTCGCGCTTGGCCGTGAGCAGGCCGGTGGCGGCGTCGTAGGTCCACGCCGTCTGGGCGGAGCCGGCGGGTATGGTGGTCGGGAAGCTGTCGACG
>JANQMB010000286.1 GCA_028280355.1 Verrucomicrobiales bacterium | reverse complement strand
TTTTAAAGTGGGGGCCAACGAGGGGGAGGGGGCCGACGAGGGGGAGGGGGCCGACGAGGGGGATCGGGCGCTCCGGGTATCGTTTTTGCCGGGGGGGTGGCCACGGCGCTCGGATCGGCGGATTTTCGGGTGGCGAAAATACAATATGGTTTGGCGGAAAAACGGGATATCCATCGGGCTGAGTTGATGGCATACTCACCCCCCTTTCATGGCAGCCGGCTGCTGCGTTTCCCGTGGCGGGTGCAGCGTGAAAGGAACCAGAGACCCGAATCGTTAAGCTTCCCATGCACTCCAAACCGCCCTTCCTATCCCTCCTGACCGCAGCCGCCATCGCCGCCCCGGTGCCGATCGCCAGCGCCGCGGACACCGTCAAAGTCTTCGTCCTCGCCGGCCAGTCCAACATGGAGGGCAAGGTGCAGAGCAAGCTGATGGAGTTCCAGTCCACCGACGCGAAGACCAAAGACCTCTTCAAGCACTTGAGGGACGACAAGGGCTGGATCACCCGCGACGACGTGTTCATCAAGTTCCTCGGCGAGCACGGCGGCCTCACACAGGGCTATGGTTCCCGTGACCGCACCGGGGTCGAACTGGAGTTCGGCTGGCGCCTGGGCGACCACTACGACGAGCCGGTGCTGTTGATCAAGGCGGCCTGGGGGGGCCACTCGCTGGTGAAGCTGTTCCGGTCCCCCTCGGCCGGGTTCCCCGCCGATGAGAAACTGCAGGCCGAGCTCGAGGGCGCGCAGAACCGGGTCAAGGCCAACAACGAGAAGCACAAGAAGAGCGACCCGCTGCCCACCATGGACGACATCAAGGCGGGGTACGGCAGCTCCTACCGCAACATGTTGAAGGAGGTGGAGGACACCTTCGCCAACTACGAGACGATGTTCCCGGCGCTGAAGGGCAAGAAGCTGGAGATCGCCGGCTTCGTGTGGTTCCAGGGCTGGAACGACCAGTATGGCGGCGCCGAGCAGGAGTACGAGTCGAACATGAAGCACTTCATCAACGACGTGCGCAAGGACCTGAAGGCGCCCGACATGCCCTTCGTGATCGGCGTCATGGGCCAGAACGGCTCGAAGCCCGCCAAGGGCGCGATGCTGACCATCCAGGAGGCGCAGCTGGCGATGCAGGAGGTGCCCGAGTTCAAGGGCAACGTCAGGGCGGTGCGCACCGACGTGCTGATCGACAAGGCGGCCGAGAAGCTCTATCCGACCTGGCGCGAAAATATCCCGGAGTGGGAGAAGACCGGTTCTGACCACGGCTACCACTACCTCGGCAGCGCCATCTGGCACCTGCGCATGGGCGGCGCCTTCGCCGACGCGATGCTGGAGCTGAAGAAGTGACGGCCCGGCCCGCGGTGGCGTCGGCTCCCCGGGGGCGGATGATACGTAATATTCCGGGGGTGGATCGGGCGGCCGTCGGAAAGTCCGTGAGATTCGACCCCCTATCGAGATATCCAGCTAGATACAGCCCCCCTTCGCCCGGTGCTTCTGTGCTGAAAGGGGGCATTCCAAACAGTTGATCCAACTTCCAACATATTCGAAATGAAACCCGCTACCATCCGCCGTTCCCTCTGCGCTTCTGCCGCAGCCCTCCTCGCCTCCGCCGCCCCCGGGGTCGGCGCCGACACCGTCAAAGTGTTCCTGCTCGCGGGCCAGTCCAATATGGAGGGCAAGGCGGACAACAAACTGATCGACCACCAGGCCACCGATGCGAAGACCAAAGATCTCTTCGCCCACCTGCGCACGGGCGACGCCTGGACGGTTCGCGATGACGCCTTCATCAAGTTCCTCGGCCGCCACGGGGGTCTGACCACCGGGTTCGGTTCGCCGGGCAAGACGGGTCCAGAACTGGAGTTCGGCCACATGATGGCGGAGCATTTCGACGAGCCGGTGCTGTTGATCAAGGCGGCCTGGGGGGGGCACTCCCTCTATCAGAAGTTCCGCTCCCCCTCGGCCGGTCTGCCGTCCGACGAGATCCTCGCTGCCGAGTTGGAGGGCCTGCAGGCCAGGGTCAAGCAGGCCAACGAGAAGAGCGGCAAGAACGACCCGCTACCCACCATGGAGCAGGTCAAGGAGCCCTACGGGAGCTCCTACCGCAACATGTTGAAGGAGGTGGAGGACACCAAGGCCAACTACGAGACGCTGTTCCCGGCCCTGAAGGGCAAGAAGCTCGAGATGGCCGGCTTCGTCTGGTTCCAGGGGTTCAACGACCAGTTCGGCGACCACGCCCCCGGGCAGTATGCCGACAATATGAAGCATCTCATCAAAGACGTGCGCAAAGACCTCGGGGTGCCCGAGCTGCCGGTCGTGATCGCCTGTCTCGGCACCAACGGCCAGAACGAGCGCTCCGGGAACAACAAGGTCGTCCAGGACGCGCAGTTCTCCATGAACGACGTCCCGGAGTTCAAGGGGAACGTCAAGGCCTTCCGCACCGACGTCCTCGTCGACAAGGCAGCGGCGGAACTCTTCCCCACCTGGAGAGATAATTTCGAGGAGTGGGAACTGGTCGGCTCCGACCGCCCCTACCACTACCTCGGCAGCGCCATCTGGTACACCCGCATCGGCCATGGGATGGGCGAGGCGATGTTGGAGCTGTTGAAGTAGCCTGGAGACCCTAAGACACACCGACCATGAAGACCCCACTGACGAAAACTGTCCGCCCACTCTCCCCCGCGTCGCCCCCGCGGTGGCGCCCCACGCTGGTCCTCGGTGTGTTGTCTACCCTGGGCCTGCTCGCGGCAGCGCCCGGCCAGGCGATCCACCCGCAGAAGACCTACCCGAAATTCGCCCTCGGGCCGACTGGGATCTACGCCACCATCGAACCGGGGAGGGTGGTCACGGTGCAGGAGGTCATGCCGGGCACCCCGGCGGCGGCGACCAAGCTGCAGAAAGGGGACGTGCTGGTGGCGGCGGGCGGCAGGTCGCTGGAGGTCGACGACCCGCGCGTGCCCATCGGCGAGGCGATCGGCGCCGCCGAGGCGGGCGACGGGAAGCTGGTGTTCGACGCCAGGCGCGGGGACAAGCCGGGCAAGGTCACGCTCGCCATGCCCGCGCTCGGCGCCTACAGCAAGACCTGGCCCGCGCGCTGCAAGAAGTCGGCGAAGATCATCAGCGCCAACGCCAAGTATATCGCCGGCTGCCAGGCCAGGGACGGCTCCTACAAGTTCGGTGGCGCGCGTCCCGAGCGCGACGGGTTGGCCGGCTGCCTGGCGGGGATTTTCCTGCTATCGACCGGCGACCGGGACTACCTGCCGAACGTCAAGCGGCACGCGCGGGCGCTGGCGGCGGCCGCGAAGAAGAGCCCGACCACCAGCAACTGGCACCTCGGCTACCAGGGCATCCTGCTCGCCGAATACTACCTGAAGACGGGCGACCGCTCGGTGCTCGCCGGCCTCAAGGCGCTCTGCGACCAGGCAGTGAGCGTCCAGGCGGCCGGCGGCTGGGGGCACTGGGGGCTCCCGGGGCCGGGCTATGTCCAGAGCGGGTTGATGAGCTCCGCCGGGGTGCCCGTTTTGACCACGCTGATCCTGGCGCGCGAGTGCGGGGTCGAGGTGGACGACGCGGCCTACGTGCGGGCGGTGAAGTTCATGTACCGGATGGTCGGCCACGGCTGCGTCCCGTACGGCGACCACCGCAGCGAGCTCTGGTGGTCGAACACCAACGGCCGCAACGCCAAGCTGGCCTGCGGGCTGTCGCTGATCGACGAGCCGCGTTTCCAGCGGGCGGCGGAGCACCTCGCCACCCTCGTGACGGACTCCTACCACCAGCCGGAGTTCGGGCACACCGGCGGCGGGTTCAACGTGATCTGGCGCGGCATGGCGTCGGTCCACGTGCCGGAGGCGCGCCGCTCCCACCGCACGCGCCAGATGGCGAAGCTGGCGTGGTACTATGACCTCTGCCGGCAGCCCGGCGGCGGTTTTTCGATCTTGGCGACGCCGCCGGACAACGCGCGGTACTCCGGCCTGCCGTGGGGGACGGGCGCGGTCGGGCTCACCTACACCGCACCGCTGGCGACCTTGCGCATCACCGGCGCCCCGCGCACCAGGTTTAGCGTCAAAGACAAGCCGGTCGATTTCCAATGGGGCACCGAGGCCGACCTCGTCTTCCTGAGCACCGAGGACGCCGAGGGCTTCGGCGGCGAGTCCGCCGATCCAGCGGAGGTGTATGCGTCGCTCATCGGCGCCAAGAAGGGGGAGGTCGAAGTGGCGTTCTGTGCCAAGCACCTCCGCCACTACAGCCCGCTGGTGCGCACCTGGGCGGCGCGGCGCCTGAAGGAGTTCAACAACCCGGAGGCCCACGCCGCGCTGGTGGAGGCCGCCGGCCATAGGGACCCGCGGGTGCGCCGCGCGGTGTTCGATGCGATTTCCGGATACGACAACTGGGGGCGCCCGTTCAGGGCGCAGATGTCGCAGGAGCTCGTGTCGGAGAAGTTCTTGCCGGAGATCATGAGGACGCTGGGGGACGAGGGCGCCGCCTGGTGGGAGTGCGACGGGGCGCTGTTCGCGCTCGGGCGGGCGAGGCCCGAAGACATCCGGGCCGCCTGGCCGCAGATCGAGAGATACTCGGGGCACGAGGAGTGGTACCTGCGCGAGGCCGCCTTCTGGGCGATCGTCGGCCTCGGCGGCAGCATCGCGGAGGAGGAGTTCGCCAAGATGGGCGACATGTACGCCGCGTCGCGGCACGTCTTCGAGCGCAGCTCATACGACGGCGGCTTCCGTTCCATCCTCGGCGCCGACCCGGCGGCGCTCGACCGCGCGTGCAAGTCGCAGGTCGTCCGCGTCCTCGGCCGGACGACCCACGATGTCCCCGTCGCTCTCGGCTACGGGCCCGGGGGCGTCCACGAGGCCGCACACCGCACGATGATGATCCTCAAACACTTCGACCCCGAGGTGTTCAAACTCATGGTGGACGACTTCGTGACCTATCTCGATACCTGGGAGCCGTACTACCAGCACAGCGCCTGGATGATCTCGGGGAGCCCGTGGCAGCCGGGCATCCTGAAGGTCCTTGAGGGGCTGGGGGAGGAGGGGGAGCCGGTGGCCGCGGCGTTGGAGAAGGTGCTGGCGAAGTACGATGACTTCGATACCAGGCGCGCCGCCAAGGAGGCCCCGGGGCTCGAGGCAAAGATCGCTGACGCCCTCGCCGCCTGGGAGGAGAGATGAGGGTGGGCAAGCGGCTCCTGATAGCGTCCGCCTGCCTCCTGGCTCCAGGCTGGGCGCCCGCGGCGGAGGTGCTCGACCTATGGCCGCCGGGCTCGGAGCGGGGGAGGGTGGAGGACGTCGCCGACAGGCCGACGCTCACCGTCATGATGCCGCCGCGCGGGGACGGGGGCGCCCCGATACCGGCGGTGTTGCTCTGTCCGGGCGGGGGGTACAAACACCACTCGTCCCCCGGTCCCTTCTGGCCGTTCTTCCGCGACCGCGGCGTCGCGGTGTTCTATCTGAGGTACCGGCTGCCGGCGAAGGGCTACGTCCACCCGGCACCGCTCCACGATGCGCAGCGGGCGCTCGGCCTGATCCGGGCTGGGGCGGAGCGCTGGAACCTCGACCCCGAACGGATCGGCGTGCTCGGGTTCTCCAGCGGCGCCCACCTCGCCTCGACGCTTTGCACCCATCACCATCGGGGGAAGGCGGGGGCGGCGGACCCCGCCGAGAGGGCGGGGTGCCGGCCCGACTTCGCCGTCCTGTTTTCCGCGGTCATCACCATGAAAGAGCATGCGCACCGGCCCTCGGTGGTGCGCCTGCTCGGGGCGGATCCGCCTCGGCGGCTGCTGGACGAGCTGTCTAGCGAGCTGCAGGTGAAGAAGACTACGCCGCCTACCTACCTGGCCCACGCGGCGGACGACCGCCTGGTGCTCGTCCAGAACAGCGAGAAATACCACCGGGCGCTCCAGGCTGCGGGCGTCGTCTCTAAACTGGATGTCTACCCGACCGGTGGCCATACCGCGCTCCACCGCGACAACCCGGATTGGGCGACGCGGCTCGATGGCTGGCTGAAATCGATCGGGGTCATCCCCGCGGGGGAGTGAGCCATCGCCGGCCGCCCCCCCGACGGTCTGTGGCGAGGGGATGCTGGAGCGGATAGTGTCCTTTCGATCGGAACTCCGTCGGCTCCCCTGGCGCCCTCATCGAGGCCACCCTACCTGCCCTGCCCCGCGAAAACCCCGCTGATGGCGATTTGTCGCCCCACTCAGCGACCCTCCCCGAGGTATTCGGCGAGTTCGTCGTAGACCCCCGAGCGGTTGGCGTAGCTGGCGTAGTTGGCGGCCTCCTCCATCCACTCCAGGGTGGTCGGGCGGGAGCGTTTGATCGCGGCGGCCAACAGCTTCGTGGTCAGCTCGCCCTCCCGCCCGGACCTCATCTCCTCGGCGATCGCCATCTCGACCGCGCGGTCGACCACCGCGCACAGGTCGGCGCCGGAGAACTTCGCGGTGGGGCGCACCAGCTTCTCGAGGTCGAGCGGGGCGGCCGGTAGCCCCCTGGTCGCCAGCGCCAGGATCTGCCGCCTGGCGTCCGCGTCGGGCGGCGGGACGAAGATGGTCTGGTCGAAGCGCCCCGGCCTGCGGAAGGCGCTGTCGACCCGCCAGGGCGAGTTGGTCGCACCCACGACGAGCACCCCGTCGTTGTCGCCCGCGCTGCGGTCGATTTCCCCCAGCAGCACGTTGACCAGTCCCGCCATCGAGCCGCCGGCGTCGGAGCGGCGGACACCCAGGGCGTCGAGTTCGTCGACCAGCAGGATCGACGGCGCGTGGCGGCGGGCGGCCTCGAACAAGGCGTGGACGCGTTCCTCGCTCTCGCCGAACCAGCGGCTGAGGACGTCGGCGATCGATACGGTGATCAGCGGTGCGGCGGACTCGCCGGCGGCGGCGCGGGCGACGAGGGTCTTGCCGCAGCCCGGGGGGCCGTAGAGCAGCAGCCCGCCGCCGGCCCGCTTCCCGTATCTGGCGAACACGCCCTTGTTCTTGAAAGGGTAGACGATCTTCATCCGCACGCTCTCTTTGATCGGCTCCATTCCGCCGACATCGGAGAAGGTCGTGAGAGGGAAGTCCGGCCGCACCGCGAAGGGCGAATGGTCGTCCATCTCGTCGAACTCCTCCGCCATCTCGGTGGTGAAGTCCGGTTGGCTGTCAGACGGCTCCGCGTCGACGCCGGGCGGGGGCGGGTTGAAGTCGGGCTCGAGGTCGTCGAAGGGCGAGGGGAGGGGCGGTTGGGCGACGCCGTCCCCGGCGTCGTGCCCGCCGCGGGGGGGATCGTCCCGGGTGCCCCCCGCTGTGGCGGGGCGGGTTGTGGTGGCACCGCCGCCGTCGAGCCACGCCTCGAAATGCTCGTCCTCGAGCGAGGGGTCGATCACCGCGGCCAGGTTGTAGTGCCGCCTGGCCTCCGCGTCCAAGCCGCGGTCGCGGTAGATGTTGGCTTTGAGCAAGTGTGCCTGGGCGTTGGTCGAGCTGGCGGCGATGAGGCCGTCGGCGATCTGCAGGGCGGCGTTGTTGGCCCCCGCCTGGTGGAGCAGCCCGGCGGCGTGCAGCTTGCCGGCGACGTCGTCGGGCAGGGCCGGCGCCGCCTCCAGAAGCCGCGCCGCCCGCTCGCCGCGGCCGAGCTCGATACACAGGGAGGCCATGTGGCTGCGGGTCTCCCAGTCGCCCGGGGCGATCTCCAGCGCCTTGGCCAGCAGTTCGAGCGTCTTTTCGTGATCCATTCCCCCGCAATGGGACCACAGGATCGCCGCGGGTTCAACCCGGCAGAGCGGGGCGATTTTTACCGAAATCCCTTGCTTGTGGCGATGTCGGGGTTACCGGGGGAGGCATGGACATTTATGTGGGGAACCTCCCTTACGATATCGATGAGCAAGTGGTGATCGACGCGTTCGCCGAATATGGTAGCGTCGCACGGATCAAGATGATCTCCGACCGGGAGACCGGCAGGCCGAAAGGGTTCGGGTTCGTCACGATGGACGATTGGAAAGAGGCGCAGGCGGCGATCAAGGCGCTCGACGGCGCCGAGATCGGAGGTCGCCCAGCGAGGGTCAACCAGGCCGAGCGCAAGGGTGGCCCCGGCGGCGGTGGCGGCGGTGGGGGAGGCTATCGCGGTGGCGGCGGCGGCGGTGGCGGCGGTTACGACCGTCGCGGCGGCGGCCGAGACCGCGACCGCTACTAGCCCGGGGGCGAGAGGCGCGCGCGGTGTCGCGCGCCCGCGTTGGGCCAGCTGGGTATCAGCTAGGCTCCAGCGATGCTAGCAATTCGTGGATCCCTTCCCGGAAAGGGGTGTGGGAATCTAGCCCGAACGCCCCGCGTGCCGCGGAGGGGTCGCCGAGCGAGTGCTTGATGTCGCCGACCCTCTCCTCGCCGAAGGCCGGCTCCCCGACCCCGGGGTACTCGGCCTTGAGGACGTCGAGCAGGTCGAGCAGCGTCGTGCTCTGGCCGGTGCAGAGGTTGTAGACCCCCCCCGTCTGGCGCGGGCGGGTGGCGGCGGCGGAGAGCGTCTCGGCGACGTCGCCGACGTAGACGAAATCGCGGCTCTGGCTGCCGTCGCCAAACACCGTGACCGCCTGCCCCGCGCGATAGCGTTCGGCGAAGATGCTGACGACGCCCGAGTAGGGTGACGAGGGGTCCTGGCGCGGGCCGTAGATGTTGAAAAAACGGAAACAGGTCGCCTCGATCCCGTAGGAGAGCGCGTAGGCCTGCAGCAGCCTCTCCGACATCAGCTTCGCCGCGCCATACTGGCTGATGGGCTCGGCGGTCGCCGTCTCGGCCAGCGGCAGGTCTTCGGAGTCCCCGTAGACCGCCGCCGAAGAGGCGAACACGACCCGCCGGCAGCCCGACTGGCGCGCCGCCTCGGCGACGGTCCCGGTGGCGGCGACGTTGAGCCGGAAGTTCCTCGCCGGCTCGGCCTCGGCGAGCGGGACGGAGACGAGGGCGGCCAGGTGGACCACCGCCTGCGGCTGGAAGTCGGCGAAGATCCCAGCGACGGCCCCGGGGTCGGAGACGTCGGCTTCGCGGAAGGCGAAGTTCCCATGCGCCCTCGCCCCGGCCAGGTTGTCGGGGCTGCCGGTGGACAGGTCGTCGACCGCCAGCACCGCCTTGCCGAGCCCGAGCAGGTGGTCGCAGGTGTGGCTGCCGATGAAGCCGGCGCCGCCGGTGACGAGCACGCGGTCGATCTGGGGGGTGGCCCCGCTTTGCACTTTCATCTCGCTAGACAGGCGGCAAGAGTAGGGGGGATCGGCGCCGCCGACAACGACGAACAATGAACAGACGAGTTTTGGGCAACACCAACGATGAGGTTTCCGAGGTCGGTTTCGGCGCCTGGCAGATCGGCGCCGACTGGGGCGACGAGGTGCCGGAGGGGCAGGCGCTGGAGACGCTGCACGCCGCGGCCGACGCCGGGGTGAACTTCGTCGACACCGCTGACGTCTACGGCGCCGGGCGCTCGGAGGAGATCGTCGGGAAGTTTGTTAGGGAGCGGGGCGAGCGGATCTACGTGGCGACCAAGATGGGCCGCGGGACCGATACCTGGGACGACGGGTACGACGAGATCGCCCGGGCGGCGGAGGCGTCGTGCGCGCGGCTGGGCGTGGACCGCCTCGACCTCGTGCAGCTGCACTGCATCCCCGAGGAGACGCTGCGCGCCGGCCGCGCCTTCGAGAACCTCGAGCGGGTGAAGGAGGCCGGGCTGGTGCGGCATTACGGGGCGAGCGTGGAGACGATCGACGAGGCGCTGTTCTGCATCCGCCACTCGCCGGCGGTGAGCCTGCAGGTGATCTTCAACATCTTCCGGCAACGGGTGGTCGACGACCTCCTGCAGGCGGCGAGGGTCAACCATATGGGCGTGATCGCCCGGGTGCCGCTGGCGAGCGGGCTGCTGGGGGGGAGGTTCCGCCCGGGGCACCAGTTCGACGGGCGCGACCACCGCCGCTTCAACGCCGATGGGCAGGTGTTCAACGTCGGCGAGACCTTCGCCGGGGTACCCTTCGGGGACGGTGTCGAGCTGGCGGCGGAGGTCGGGGAGATCCTGGGGGGCGAGTCCCCGGGTGCGACGCTCGCCCAGAAGGCCCTGCGCTGGGTGCTCGACCACGAGGCGGTGAGCACGGTGATCCCCGGGGCGAAGACCCCCGCCCAGGCGCGCGAGAACGCTGCCGCCTCGGCGATGGCGCCGCTCTCGGCCGCCGCCCACTCCGCCTTGCGGGAGCTTTACCAGGGGAAGATCGATGCGAAGGTGAGGGGGAGGTATTAGGGAATGCCTAATGACGTAATGACTAATGTCTAACTGCCGATGACCAGGTGGCTGGTAGCAGGGGTTCTTTTTTGGGGCGGGGCTGTCTTTGCCCAGGACGGGGTCCCGGTGTTCGATGTCGCGCAGATCGAGAAGATCCGGGTGGCGGAGGGCAAGGTGGTCAAGGTTCGCGGGCTGGTCGAGCGCACGGGGAAGTCGAGGGGCAGCGGGATCAACTTCCTCAATTTCCCCGGCGGGCAGTTCACCGCGGTGGTGTTCGCGAAGAGCCTGAAACATTTCCCCGACGGCGAGCCCGCAGACCTGTTCGAAGGCAAGCTGGTCGAGGTGAGCGGTGCGGTGACGATGTACGAGGGGAAGCCGCAGATCGTCTTGGAGCGGCCGGCGCAGATCGTCGTCCTCGATCCGGAGACCAGGAAACCCCCGCCAGAGCCCGGCGATCCCGCCCCGCCGCCGGAGCCGGACAAACCCGAGCCGGGGGCGGCCGATGACACGGGGGGACCTGCCCCCGAGGTCGAGGATCCGGAGAAGGTCGATCCGCGCCTCTACTTCGACGACCCATAGACCAACGCCGTTTGTCGTGGGTGCGGATTTCGGACAGCAGCTCACCGGCTCCGGACGGGACATCCGCGACGGGCGGGTGTTGGCCGCGATGGCGGCGGTCCCGCGCGACCGCTTCGTCCCCGAGGAGCTCCTCCACCGCGCCTTCGACGACAACGCGTTGCCGATCGGCGAGGAACAGACGATCTCCCAGCCCTTCATCGTCGCCCTGATGACGGAGGCTCTCGGCCTGCGCGGGGGTGAGAGGGTGCTGGAGGTCGGCACCGGCAGCGGCTACCAGGCGGCGGTGTTGGCGGAGCTGGGGTGCATGGTCTATTCCGTGGAGCGGATCGCGTCGCTGTCCCGGAGGGCGGCGGGCGTGTTGGCAGAGCTGGGATACGCCGTGCACCTGCGCGTCGGCGACGGCGCGGAGGGCTGGCCGGACGAGGCGCCGTTCGACGCGGTGATCGTCACCTGTGCCGCGGCACGGGTGGCCGACAGCTGGTTTGCCCAGCTCGCCCCCGGCGGCCGCATGGTGGTGCCCGTCGGGGTGCAGGAGGAGGTGCAGGAGCTGCGTCTCTACGAGGCTGGTGTCGACGGGTATCGGCGGCTGAGCTCGGTGCGCTTCGTGCCGCTTCTGTAGCGACGAGCGTGGGCGAGTCGAAATTGGGGGGCAAGCGTCATCGCCACCTGTCGACTCGCTCACGCTCGTCGCTACCCGTCGTCCGAGAGCCTGGCGAAGATCCGCCAGAACAGCTCCCAGTAGCCGCCGTCGTTGGGATCGAGGTCGGGGTAGCCGGGCACGATCGCGCCGGAGTACGGCCAATCCAGCCGGTCGTCGGCGAGGTTCGCCCTGACCGGGTTGTCGAGGAT
Source organism: Verrucomicrobiales bacterium (assembly GCA_028280355.1). GTDB lineage: Bacteria > Verrucomicrobiota > Verrucomicrobiia > Verrucomicrobiales > DEV007 > JANQMB01. Next base: position 16,699 of record JANQMB010000286.1, on the reverse strand, counting down.
ATAGAGGCAGGCGTTCTCGAAGACCGTCCCTTCGCTTTCGTGTTGGCGGAGGACGTGGTCGTAGGCCTGATGCTGGAAGGCGACCCCATTGGGGAGCGCCGGCCGGAGGTGCCTGCGAAGGAACTCCATCGCGACGGCCTGGTTCCCGGATCGTTCCGACAGCCCCATCCATACCAGGTGGATGTGGTCGGGCATCAGGCAGTAGGCCGGGCAGGCGAGCCGGTATCGGCTTGCGCAGTGCAAGTTGATCCGGACAAACTCCCCGTGGAAAGCGGGGGTCAGCCAACTGGTCTTCCGCCCGTCGATATTGATCACCCAGTGGACGCGCGCCTTACCGTCATACCACTCCCGCCGCAGCCGGGGGAGCTGCCCCTTCCCTCTCCCTGATGTCATCCGTAGCGACGAGCGTGAGCGAGTCGGGGGGGTGTTTCAAGCGTATTTAGTCCTCCGGAGACCACGCCCTCATCAGGGCTCCCGTCACCCGAGACGCCCATCGACTCGCTCACGCTCGTCGCTACAGGCGCTCCCCGATCGCTTTGGCGACCAGCTCGGCGAGTCTCTTTGAGCCCTCGGGTGTGAAGTGGACGTCGGCCTTGCGGCCGATCTCGTCCGCGTGCTCGAGCGCGTAGCGGTACAGGTCTTGCACAGGGACGCCGTGCGCGTCCATGACCTTCTTGGCGACGACGTTGTATCTCGCCGCGTCGCCGACGACCCGCCCTTTCGCGCCAGGGGGGACCGGTGTGGTGTTGCGCCAGATCAACTTGGCACCGGTCCCCTTCAGGCGCCCGACGAGCGCCGCCAGGTTCTCCCTATACTGTCCGATGGGGACTTGGGGGGCGCTGGTCGGGTCGTTTGGGTCGGCGAGGTTCTCGCCCTTCGGCCCCATGTACTTGAGGTCGTGCAGGCCCCAGTTGAAGTGGATGACGTCCCACTTCCCGTCGCCGAGCCAGTCGTCGATCGACGCCAGCCCGTGCTTTGTCGAGGCGCAGTTGACCGGCGCGCGGTGGACGTTGGCCTTGCCCTCCAGCAGCTCGCGCACGCCGAGGGTGTAGCCGATGGAGATGGAGTCGCCGATGAGCAGCACCCGCGGCAGGCCGGGCAGGTCTTCGACCGGGGCCATGGGGTTCGGTCGCCTGACCTTCCCCGCGGCAGGTTTCTTCTCGGGTTTCGGTCTGCCGCGCCAGGTCCCGACAGGCGCGACGTCGGCGCGGTCCGCGTACGCTTGGAACTCGGCGGCGAGCTCTCTGACCAACCCTGGCTTCGTGGCGGAGAGGTCGTACAGTTCGGCGCGATCGTCCGCGATGTCGTAGAGCTCCCATGGCCGGTTCGCTTTGCGCACCAGCTTCCAGTCACCCTTGCGGATCGCGCAGTTGCCCTCGTGTTCCCAGAACAGCGCGCGGCGGCCGATCGTCCCCCCTTTGAAGGCGGCGTCGAGGCTGAGCCCCTCGAGCGGCTTGATTTCGACCCCAGCCCTCTCCCTCGGGTATTCGGCCCCGGCGAGATCGACGCAGGTGGCCATGATGTCGACCAGGTGGCCGGGCTGGTGCTCGAGCTGTCCCCGCCGCGCGATCCCCCCCGGCCAGTGGGCGATCAGCGGCGTGCTGATGCCGCCCTCGTGCACCCAGTGTTTGTATTCACGGAACGGCGTGTTGGAGACGTTCGCCCAACCGCGGCCGTAACCGATATAGGTGTCGGCGGGCCCGGGCATGACGCCGGGGCCGGTGCGCACCGGGTATCCATCGCGGGTCTGCCTGGGCCGCATGCGGGTCTGCAGCTCGCCCTTCGCCATCGGCGGCAGGGTCGGCCGGTCTGGGCGCGGGGTGAACTTGCCGCCGCGCCCGTATCCCTCCGCGCAGCCGCCGTTGTCCTGCAGGAAGAAGATCAGGGTGTCCTCGAGCTCGCCCGCCTTCTCGACGGCCTCGACGATCCGCCCGATGCCCTGGTCCATCTCGTCGACCATCGCCGCGTAGACCTCCATGCAGCGGATCTCCCAGGCCTCCTCTTTGACCCGGCCCCACCCCCAGGCCTCCGGCGACAGCTCGGCGTCCGGCTTGAGGATGCCGAGCTTCTTCATCTTCTCGAAGCGCGCCCTGCGTACCGCGGCATAGCCCTCGTCGTACCTGCCCCGGTATTTGGCGATGGTCTCCTCGCGGGCGTGCATCGGCCAGTGGGCGGCGGTGAACGAGACGTAGCAGAAGAACGGGGTGTCCGGACTCGCCCCGGTGTGCTCGGCGATGTATCGCGCGGCCTGGTCGGCGATGGCGTCGGTGTAGAACCACTCTCCCTCCGGGCTGTACTCCGGGTCGCTGTCGGGGGCGATCTGCGTCTCGTCGCGGGTCAGGGTGTTGGGGTCCCAGAGTGAACCGGCGCCGTGGATGGTACCGTAGAAGCGGTCGAAGCCGCGTGCGCATGGCCAGTTGCCCTTCGGGCCATCGGGGCCGGTGTGTCTGCTGAGGTGCCATTTGCCGGCCATGTAGGTGCCGTACCCGACCGGCTTGAGCGCCTCGGCGATCGTCAGGCACTGGCGGTTGATCTCGCCGCGGTACCCCGGGTGGCCGCGGTCGTCCATCATGTGGCCGACGCCCGCCTGGTGCGGGTAGAGGCCACTGAGCAGCGAGGCGCGGGTCGGGCAGCAGCGCCCGGTGTTGTAGAACTGGGTGAAGCGCAGCCCGCCGGCCGCCAGCCGGTCGAGGGTCGGGGTGTCGATCTCGCCACCGTAGCAGCCGAGGTCGGAGATCCCCATGTCGTCGCCCATGATGAGGACGATGTTGGGGCGCGGGGCCGCGGCGTTGGCCAGCGCGCCGCAGAGGGGCGCGGCGAAAAGGGGGAGGCTGAGGACGAGAAGGGTCTTCATCGGATGGTGGGGAGAGGAGGTTTCACGGGGGTTGGCTTGCACAGAGGTACCGGCTGGCTTGAGGAATCTAACCGCCAAAAATCCATGGCTCCGGGTCTCGCGGGTGAAGCATTTCTCCCTTCAGATTGGAGGTTCTCCCCCTGGGTGTCCCTGGATGTCTGGTTCATCCCTGTCGATCGATGAGGTATGTGTCCCGGCGCCACCGGCGGTTGGCGCCGCTTTCTCCTGGGGGAAAACACCTCACCTTTCAGCGCCGAGACCTATACCCAGCTATGGAAACTAGATCCTCTCTCCTTGCGACCTGTGCGGTAGCCGCGCTTGCAACAAATGCGGGGAAAGCAGCGGTCCTTGTCCACCACGACAACGATTGCGATATCATCCCCGAACATTCGGCGGCCGCATTGTCCGGCCTGTTGCTACGTCGCCGGCGGCGGTAGTCGGGCGTTGGGCGATTGCGAGGTACCCGCTTGAACTAGCGCCGTCTGTCTTTCGGGCCGGTTCGCTGTACTGGCGTGCCCGGCAGCCGTGGGCGCCGGGGCTTCCACGCCTCGCCGGAGACGCAATTTCTCCCACAGTCCGGCGCATCGTTCCCTAGCTAAGACCGCCCGGGCTGCACATGATCTCTCTGACGTTAATCCTCAACCAGATGCTTGCGGTAGAAACAGTGGAAATCTGAAGGGGGGGAGTCAGAAAAATATGAAAACAAAAACCTACAACAGAATATTCAGTATCCTGAGCGTGTCCGCGTTGTCCTGGGGGCTATCGCTGACGGCTTCTCATGCCTTCGTGACTGCGGGGGCGGGCTTTGACGGCGGCGACCTCATCCGGCCAGACGGCGTGATCCCACACACCACCTGGCCCTCCAACAGTCCGGGGGTGGGGGAGGGAAGTAGCGATGTCACTGCGAGCAACTTGATCGCCCCAAGTGGCGTTACCAATGGCCTCAGTGCAGAGTCGTTCACGGCGACCCACGGTGCTAGCGGAGGCGGGTCACTGTTTGCCCAGTGGCACAACAACGGCACGACCACCGGTTGGGTAATGTTCGATCTGGGGGCCGCTTTCAACCTCTCCCAGGTGCATATCTGGAACGGCAACCAACTCAGCGTCCTGGGTCGCGGCGTGCAGCAGTTCGACATACTGACCTCGAACACCCCCGGAGACTATGCTGCAGGCCAGGAGAACTCGGTGTCCTGGACCGAGGTCCTCACGGATGGTATCCTCACCCAGGGGACCGGCAGCTCCACTCTCCCAGCCGACAGCTTCTCCCTGGGCGGTGTGAACGCCCGCTACGTGCAGATTCGGATCGATAGCAACTATGGGGATGCGGGCGGCTACACCGGCCTCTCCGAGGTGCGTCTGTCCACGGTGATTCCCGAGCCATCGGCGGCGCTGCTAGGGACCGTTGCAGCTTTTGGCCTGCTGTTGCGGAGGCGTCGCGGGTAGGCTCCGCGCGGCCGGACAGTTCGGACGCGTTCGGCCTCCCGAACCGGCTCCGGGGAGTCCCCGGAGCCGGTTCACGATCTAGGCCGGGGGGCGTTCGCTGGGGGCCTGTGTAGAGCGCATGAAGTTCTCCTCCTTCGATAGCATGATGCATCGCGAGGGGAGCAAACCCCCAGTTGGTCGGGGCGCCGGGGGTGCGGGTCATCTGCCTCCTTGTCGTTGTCGACACGATGGTTTGCGAACTTGGGGAGAAGGCGGAACTCGGCGTTCCCGAGACCGACAGTGTTGAGGCGATCTCGATCGAACGGAGGATCGCGGATCTGATCGATTCTGAGAACCTCATCCTTCACCTCGAGCCGCTTCTGAAGAGGGTCGCCGTTGGTGGGTGCGCTGGCGTAGCGCAAGGTGTCGCGCAAGGTGTCGCATGTGGGGGAACCCGATCTCTCCGGTCGCATCCTCACGGCCGGCGGACCAGGGGGCGGACGGGCACTCGAAAACGCCCGCCGTACGGGGAAGTCTGGTGAATATAGATATCTTATAGAAGTTTCTTTACCAATGGGTGACACCGCCTGGGTCTCCGGCGGAGAGTATAGTCAGGGGAAACCATGTCGAACCAGGCGACAGAGCACTTCATCGGTGAGCTGACGGCGCACCAGCCGCAGATATTGGGCTTTATCCTCGGCGCGGTGGGCAGCCGGGTCGACAGCAAGGACGTGCTGCAGAGGACCAACCTCGTGTTGTGGCGGAAGGCGGCAGAGTTTCGTCCGGGGTCGGCCTTCCTGCCCTGGGCGCTGGCGATCGCCCGCTACGAGGTCTTGGCCTACTACCGGGACCGGCAGCGCGACCGGCTGGTCTTCGAACCCGATGTCGGGGAGCTGCTCGCCGAGGAGTCGTTGCCGGTTTGTGAGGAGATCCCGGCGCGGCAGCAGGCGTTGCGCTCATGCCTCGGCAACATGAACCCGGAGGAGCGCCGGATCCTCGGCCTGCGCTACGCCCAGGGGCTGAGCGTCGGCCAGATCGCGTCGGCGTGTGGGCGTTCTGCCGACGGGGTCAAGAGTTTGATGTTCCGCCTGCGCAAGGCGCTCGCCCGCTGTATCGAGGCTCGCCTCGCCACCCCCTGAAGGATGCCTCCCCCGACGACAGGACCGGACTGTCCCGGCGACGGGCGCTTCGCATCGGTCGAGGCGCTGTTGGCGACCGCCATCGATGGCGAGACCTCCCCTGCGGAGCTCCGGGAGCTCAACGAGGCCCTGCGCGCGTCCCCCGCGGCGAGACAGCACGTCTTGCGACTCTTGCACCAGGAGGCGTTGATGGAGTTCGAACTGCGAACGGATGAGACGGCCCAGCAGGTTGTCCAGGTCGGGCCGGCGCGCGCGGCGACGTATGGGCGGCGTGCCCCTCGGGCTTCGGGGGGGAACGCGGCGTGGATCTCGGTGGCCGCCGGCATCGTGTTTCTAGCTGCCTTTGCGGTCTTGATGACCACCGTCCGGACGGACAAGCCCGCGCCCGTCGTCCGCATGGCCGTCGATCTGTATTCGCAGTTCGCGGAGGGATACGGGCCGGTCGAGGACGTGTTCCCGACCGGCGGCGAGTACCGGCTGACGGAGGGAGCGGTGGTGTTGGACATCCCGCGCGGGGTCGATCTGACCGTGGAGGCACCGGCGACTTTCGTGATCGACTCGATCTCTAGGATGACCCTCGAGTCGGGGCGGGTGAGCGCGCGGGTGTCCTACTGGGGGGTCGGGTTCGTGGTTTCGACCGCCCAGGGGGATATCGTCGATCTGGGCACGGAGTTCGGGGTCGTCGTCGAGTCGGACAAACAGTCCGAGATCCATGTCTTCGACGGCGAGGTGGAGTTACACGCGGGCGAGCGCGACGAGGGTGAGGTTCTGAAGAATATCACCGGGGGTTCGGCCGTGGCCTGGGAGGACGGGGAGATCAGGGACCTGCCCTGCGATGCCGGGGCATTCATCGACTTGCGCGACCTGGGGCCGGTTCGCTGGGAGCTATACACCCAGCGGCTGCTGAGGGATCCCGACCTGGCGTGCCACTACGCCTTTGCTCCCGACGCGGACCACCCGGCGCGCCTGACGGAGGGCTCGGGTCGCGGGGGGCACGGCCGTATCGCCGGCGCGGCATGGGACACCGGGCGTTGGCAGGACAAGGGAGCCCTGCGTTTTGCCAACCTCGACGATCGGGTAGGTTTCGACCTCCCGTTCGATTCGGCGAGCGCCACGCTCGCCTTCTGGGTCAATGTGGATCGTGTCGAGTACCCGATTGCCACCATCTTGAACACTGACGGTTGGCGTGGCAGGGCGCACCACTTCCAGGTCCTGCCCAACGGGGCGGTTGCAGGGGCGGTGCGGTCGTTGACAGACGGGGGCGAGACTTCGACCTCCCGGGGCGGGCTGGTCCGGATGGGTGTCTGGACGCACCTCGCTGCGGTGATCGATTCTCGGAGGGGGAAGATGATCTACTACGTGAATGGTGAGAGGGCGCTCGTCGCCGGCTATCGGCCAGAGGGCGCGTTGGAGCTCGGGCCGGCGCATCTCGGTTATTGGAATAAACCCGACGACAATGAGCCCCGTCGCGACTTCCGCGGGCGGATCGACGAGATGGTGGTGTTGCGGAGGCCGATGAACCCTGCGGAGATCAAGGAGATGTACCAGGCGGGCAAGCCATTCTGATACGCTGCCATGGCAAGAGACGACACCGCGTTCTCCGGGGCCCCCGGGCCACAGCGCGTCGCCCTGGCGACCGGGGGATACGGGCGCGAGCGGAGGATGCTATTTCTCGGTATCCACGGCGTCCTCGGGAACCGTCCGGGATGGGAGATCGTGAGAGATGGCGATACGGCCCTGCTGGATTTCGAACAGGTCCTGGCGGCGAGACCGGACGCGGTGATAGGCGACATCGAGTCGGCGGAGCAGTTCGAACGCCTGCAGGCCGCCGGGGTGCGCACCGTCGTCTCCACCGAGGGCTGCGGTTCTGTCGGCTCGATGGCTGTCGGGGCCGCCGTCACCGACGAGGAGGGGCTCGCCCGTATCACCCTCGAGCATTTCGAGCACTGCTATTTCAGGCACGCCGCCTATCTCGGCGGGGGGGGGCGGCGCCAGGGGCTGCGCGCTCGGAGGCGCGCGTTCGTCCGTGCGGCACAGCACGCCGGGATCGAGATGTCTGTCCTGGGGTCGCCCGCCGAGCTGGCCGAGATCGAGGTGCCGCTGATGGTGGTCTGCGAATCGAACCGGCTGGCGGCGAAGGCGGTGTCGGTCTGCCTCGCGGCCGGGAGGTCGATCCCGGAGGAGGTGTCGATCATCGGCGTGGGGAACGACGAGATGGCCTGCGTGGACTCCCCGGTCTCGGTCAGCAACATCCAGCTGCAGTACGATCTCCAGGGGAAGGTGGCCGCTGGCCTGCTCCGCCGCCTGATGGCGGGGGAGGCCCGGTCGGGCGAAGCTCTGAAGGTGCCCCCCGGGGCGATCTGCCCGCGTGAGAGCACCTCGGGGATAGCGATATCAGACGCCGTCGTTGCGAAGGCCATCGACGTGATCCGGCGCGCGGGGAGTGGCTCGGGGGGGCATTTGAACGTCGAGGTGCTGGCGCGCCGGAGTGGCGTCTCGCGGCGGGTCCTGGAACGCCGTTTCCGCGAGGTGCTCGACTGCACTCCCCACGAGGCCATCACGCGCGACCGCGTCGCCAGGGCGAAACAGCAGATACGGTTGACGACTTTGCCGATCACCGAGATCGCCAACGAGGTGGGCTTCGCCGATGTGAAGTCGCTTCGGTTCCATTTCCGGCGTTTCGTGGGCATGCTGCCGACGGAGTTCCGCCAGCAGAACGTCCCCGCGACCGCCGTCGGCGGCGGCGCCTGACGCACCCGTCCTCGGAGATTGGCGCGGTCATCCCTTACAGGGGCGTGCGGTCGCCGATAATCTAACACGGAACCTTTCGGGGGGGCTCCCTTCCGATCCTCACACATCCAAACCCGCATCCGGAAAGTCGCCTGACCGTATGTCAGGTGACCTTCCGCCGGTGCGCCCAACTTCGCCTGAACCATGTCGATCTCCCCACCGAAACTCCGCCCCCTCCTGGCGATCCTGTTCTCGTTCCCCCTGTTCGTGAAAGGCGCCCGCGCGGACACCGCCGTCATCCAGGACAATTCCTTCGACTTCGTCAACCGGCTGTCCGGGTTCGATGGGAACATCAACGATGCCGGCTGGTGGTCGGTCCACGCCAACGGGAACCCCGACGGGGCCCAGCAGACGTACGTCTCAGTGGAGAACGCCGTCCCCGCAGCGTTGCCGGCTTTGGCCGCGGGAGAGTTCTACGTCCTCAACAGCGCGACCTTGAGCTTCGTGGGGAACGAGTTCGGCGCCCCGGGCGAGACGGCGTACGTCGCATCCTGCTCGGTACCGTTCACCGCGGGGCGGACGGTGATCACCTACGATGGCATCAACACTTGGCCGGGCGGCAACGAGCCGGGGACCAGCGCCAGCTTCGTCGGCAACGCCGCGTCGGCGGCCGACGCCTACCTGAACAGGGTGGCGACGTTCACCACCGGGGGCACGGCGGTCGCCGATGTCACCCCGATCATCGACGACCTCCTCAACGCCTCGGGCAACGGGAGGATCTTCCTGACTTCGACACCCGCGGCCGGGGGGAGCGAGGCGATCGTCGCGGTGGGCGACGGCACGGACTGGGGCACGGGTTCACACTGGCAGATCATCGGCGACAACGTGTTCCTGACCATCGATTTCGAGATCCGCTCGAACCTGGATGGCGACAACGACGGGATCGACGACACCTACGAGGACAACAATGGCCTCGACAAGACCGACCCGAACGACGCGGCCCTGGACAACGACGCCGTCGGTGGTCCCGACGGGCTGACGAACCTCCAGGAGTACAACCTCGGCACCGACCCCCAGGACAGCGACACTGACAACGATACGATCAGCGACGGCGACGAGGTGGGCGGCGTGCTGAACACCGCCTTCGGCAACGCGCCGACCAACCCCCTGAACCCGGATAGCGACAGCGACGCGATCCCCGACAACGAAGAGGTGGTGGCCGGGGTGGACGGCTTCGTCACCAACCCGAACGGCGCCGATACGGAGGGCGACAACCTGCCGGATGGCTACGAGGTCGCCAACGGGCTCGACCCCCTGACCGACGACTCCCTCGTCGACAACGACTCCGCAGGTGGGCCGGACGGGCTGAACAACCTACAGGAGTTCACCGCGGGGACCGACCCGCAGAATAGCGACACCGACGGCGATGCGATCGGCGACGGCGACGAGTTGAGCGGCGTCCAGAACACCGCCTTCGGCAACGCGCCGACGAACCCGCTGGTCGGTGACAGCGACGGCGACACCATCCTCGATGGCGAGGAGGTGGTGGCCGGGGTGGACGGCTTCGTCACCGACCCGAACGGCGCCGACACCGACGCCGACGGGAGTAGCGACAGCCTTGAGGTCGCCCTGGGCAACAACCCCACCGACCCCTCGAGCGGCGCCAACCTCGCGGTCGGTAAGACTCTCGGCTTCTTCGATGCCGGGGGCCTCGCCGTCGATCCGTGGGGGCCGTTGGTGTTGACGAACATCACCGATGGGAACCTGACGACGATGAGCCACCCGGAGCCCCAGCTGACGTCGGGCTACTACTTCGAACTCGATCTGGGGGCGGAGGTGAACGTCGGCCATATCTTCCTCGCAGGGCGCATCGATTGCTGCCCTGAAAGGCTGGAGGACCCGACCGTCGAGATCTTGGACGCGGGGTTCAACGTGGTCTCTAGCCAGGTGGTCAGCGGGCAGATCGTGAACCCGGTGCAAGTCGATCTCTCGGCGCCGCCGCCGCTGGGGCGCTACGTGCGGGTCTACAACAGCTCCGGGGCCGACTACGGACCGCAGATCGCCGAACTAGAGGTATACGAGGGGGCCGGCCCCACCCTATTCCAGATCGTCGATTTCCTCAGCGACCGCTCGAACGGCGCCGTCAGCCTCACCTGGACCTCGGTCCCCGGCAGCGTCTACTCGGTCTTTGCCACCTCCGACCTCTCGCTGCCGATCGGCCAGTGGTCCGAGATCACCGACGACTTCGAGGCCACCGGAGGCGAGAGCACCTACGTCTTCTTCGATACCGAGGCGGTTGGTCTGCTCGAGCGTTTCTACAAGGTGCGCCGCAACCCGCCGACCCCTTAGACTGCTCCTCCAACTCCCCATTACCCGCTCCTCAATGCCCCAGAACTGCCTCCCTCCCGGAGGGCGCAGGCGGGGCGGCCATGCCCGCCAGAAGATGGCGGCCGCGGTCGCCACCCTCTGTACCCTCTCCGCCCTCACCACGGACACCCGCGCCGACATCGTCGTCGTCCACGACGACAGTTTCGACTTCGTCGGGAGGATGTCAGGGGGGGACGCCAGCGTGAACGACACGAGTTGGTGGTCGGTGCATGCCAGCGGCAGTTCGAGCAGCGCCCAGCAGTCGTTCGCCTCGGTGGCCGCGGCAGTCCCGGCGGCGCTGCCGGCGCCGGGGGCCGGCAAGGCGATCCGGATCAACAGCGCGACCCTCACCTTCGCCGGCCATGTCTTCGGCTCGGCGGGGGAGTCCGTCCACGTCTGCTCTAGCACGGCCGCCTTCACCGCCGCCCGCACCCCCTCCACCTCGGACGGGACGACCCCCTGGCCCGGCGGCGCCGAGCCGGGCACCAGCGCCAGCTTCAGCGGCCCTTCAGCCTACCTCACCCGGGTGGCCACCTTCTCCACCGGTGCCAGCGCCGGTGCCGACGTGACGGCGATCGTCGACGGCCTGCTCAACGCCGGTGGCAACGGCCGCATCTTCGTGACCTCGAGCCCTGCAGCGGTTGGCGGGTCGGTGTCCTCCGTGCAGAACGCCAGTTGGGGCACGGGGTCCCATTGGCCGGTGGGCAGCGACAACGTCCACCTGACGATCGACTACGACATCGTCGATACCGTACCGCAGATCGGGTTCTTCACCGCCAGCGACGGGACGGTGACCGGGTCGACGATCGCGGCATCCGCGAACACCGACGTCACGCTCGCCTGGGCGGTGACCGGGGCGACGACGGTCAGCATCTCCCCCGGGCCGGGGGCGGTGGGCGCCTCGGGCACCGCGGTCGTCACCTTCAACGGGAGCCCCTCGACCACCTATACGCTGACGGCGACGAACGCCCAGGGTTCGTCGGTCGCCAGCGTGACCGTGATCGACACCGCCACCGTCGTGCCCCCCTCCGTCACCGAGTTCCTCGCCAACCCGGACGCCTCGACCTCGGCCGACGAGGATGGCGACCGCGAGGACTGGGTCGAGATCACCAACCCCAACGCCTTCGCGATCGGGCTCGGCGGCTACTACCTCACCGACGACCCGCTCGACCTCACCCGCTGGCAGGTTCCGGCCGGGACGGATCTCGATGCCGGAGGTATCCTGGTGCTGTTCGCCTCCGGGAAGGACCGGTCGCTACCGGCCTCCGAGCTACACACCGATTTCAAGCTGGACGCGGACGGCGACCACCTCGCCCTGGTCGCCCCCGACGGGACGACCGTCCTTTCGAGCTTCACCTGGACGGCCGCCGCGGGACACCCGGCGGGCGTCTCCTACGGGGTGGATGGCAGCCCGCCGGCGGAGCATTTCTACCTGCAGCCCAGCCCGGGCGCGGCCAACTCGCCGCCGTATTTCCTGGCCGGGAAAGTCTTGTTCTCGGAGCCCAGCAAGACTTTCACGAGCAGTTTTCAGGTGACCTTGAGCTCCCAGGTACCGGGGATGCAGATCCGCTACACCACCGACCGGTCGGAGCCGACCTCCACCTCGGCGCTCTACGGCGGGCCGCTGACGATCAGCTCCTCGACCATGCTGCGCGCCCGCCTGATCGACCCCGCGGACGGCAGCATCCAGGGGGACGTCTCGGCGCGCAACTACCTCAAGCTTTCGGCGGCGGCCATCAGCCCGGGCGCCCAGGCCGGGGCGGCGAACCTCGCCGGCTTCACCTCCAACCTGCCGATCATCGTGGTGGACAACTTCGGCGGCAGCCCCGCCAGCACGGGCAGCCTGCGGACGACGACGGTCACCGCCTTCGAACCGGTGGGGGGCGTGACGTCGATGACCGATGCGCCGGCGGTCAGTACGCGCGCCGGCTACCGGATCCGCGGCGCCAGTTCGGCGGGATTCGCCAAGAAGCAATACCGGGTCGAGCTCCGCAACCAGGAGGATGAGGACAAGTCGGAACCGCTGCTGGGCCTGCCGTCCGACGCCGATTGGGTGCTGGGCGCGCCCTACGTCGACAAGGCGCTGATCCGCAACACGCTGACTTTCGAACTCGGCCGGGCGATCGGTCTCGAGGCCCCGCGGACGCGGTTCGTCGAGGTGTTCGTCAACGAGAACGGTGGAGATCTCAACTACGACACCGATTACAAGGGGGTCTACTTCCTTGCCGAGAAGATCAAGATCAGCGACGACCGGGTGGACGTCGCCCGCCTCGACCCCGCGGACAGCGCCGAGCAGGAGATCACCGGCGGCTACATCGCCCGCCAGGAGTGGGGGGCCTCTTCGTCGGCGGGCCGGCTCCCCGGGACGGGTCACACCGAACTGGTCGACCCGGATCCCCAGACCCAGGCCACCGCGACGCAGAAGCAGTGGATCGCCAACTACCTGCAGGCTTTCGACAGCGCGCTCGACGGTCCCAACTTCAAAGACCCCGTGCTCGGCTACGCGCCGTATATCGACCTCGACTCGTTCGTCAACCTGTTCGTCATCAACGAGCTGACCCGCGATCAGGATGCCTACATGCGCAGCAACTACTTCCACAAGGACCGCGGCGGGCCGCTCGTGCAGGGGCCGCTCTGGGACTACAACCTGACCATGGGCACCGGCTGTTGTCGCAACAACACCAACGCCACCCCGACCGGGGGCGATAGCGGCTGGCAGTATATCGAGAACAACGGCGTCAACGAGTGGCGGTGGGAGGTGCGCCTCGACGACGACGAGGACTTCTGGCAGGCCTTTATTGATCGTTGGCAGGAACTGCGCCGCGATACGCTCTCGGACGCCGGCCTCCACGCCCGCATCGACGCGCACGTCGTCGGGCTGCCCGCCCCGGCGGTGCGCAACTTCGCCGAGTGGAACATCCTGGGCAATGCCAACCCGGGGTTCCCATCGCCGGTGACGGCGACCTGGGAGGGGCAGATCACCTTTATCAAGAACTGGGCTTCACAGCGGATGGCCTGGATCGACTCGCAGTTCACGGCGCCACCGACGGTGACCCCGGCCGGCGGCGTGGTCGCAGGGGGGACGACCGTGACGGTCGGCGGGGGCGCGGGGACGGTGTATTACATGACCGACGGCAGCGACCCGCGGCTCCCGGGGGGCGCCGTGAGGTCGGGCGCCCTCACGGCACCGACGGCGACGATCAACGCCACCACGACGGTGGTCGCGCGTTCCTTGCTCGCCGGCGAGTGGAGCGGGCCGGTCTCCCGGACGTACATCGTCGGCACCGCCGCCTCCTCGGCGAACCTGGCCGTCTCCGAGATCCACTACCACCCGGCGAACCCGACGCCGGCCGAACAGGCCGCCGGGTTTCTGGACGATGGCGATTTCGAGTTCGTCGAGCTGCAGAACATCAGCGCCGGCACCATCGACCTCACCGGGGTGAGGTTTGGCGCCGGCATCGACTTTGCGTTTGCGGACAACACCGTGCTGTCGCCCGGTGGCAGGATCCTCGTAGTACGCAACCAGGCGGCCTTCGCCATGCGTTATCCAGGGGTGTCGGCCGCGGACATCGCCGGCGAGTTCGGCAACAACACCCAGTTGGCCAACGGCGGGGAGACGATCACGCTGCTCGCCCACGACGGGGCGGGGATCAGGAACTTCGCCTATGACGACAGGTCGCCCTGGCCGGAGGGCCCGGACGGGGGCGGCCCTAGCCTGGTGTTGATGCGCCGCGTGCCGAACCCAGACCACAGCCTGCCCGCCAACTGGCGGGCCAGCGCGGCTTCTGGCGGCAACCCGGCGGCGACCGATACGCAGGTTTTCACCGGCGTCCCCACGGCAGATGATGATGGCGACACGCTGCCGGCGCTGGTCGAGCACGGCATCGGGAGTTCCGATGCCAGCGCCTCCTCTGGAACGGGGCTGATCCAGGTGGCCCGGGCGCCATTTGATGTCGGCGGCCAGATCGGCGACTACCTGACGGTCAGCTTCCAGCGCAACCTGCTGGCGGAGGATGTCGAGCTGTTCGTCGAAGTGTCGGTCGACCTGGTGTCGTGGCAGTCCGGGGCGGCGTTCGCCGTATTGGTGTCGGAGGTTCATATCGATGGCGGCAGGAGCCTCGTCACCTACCGCAGCGCAGGTCCGGTGGCCGCGTCTGAAAGGATCTTCGTCCGGGTGGGGGGGAGGGTCTCGCCCTAGGGGGGAGCTGTCCGCCGGGAATAGGGGGGTGCAAAAACGCCCCTTTTTTGTAACGGTGCCCTTTGAACAAAGGCGCACCTTCGGCGACGTATATCCCTGTAGAGACATGAGAGGATCCTATCGACTCGGCCAGGCCTTCGGCATCGGGGTGTTCGTGCACTGGAGCTTCGCGCTGCTGTTGGGATACGTGGTGATGACGACCCTGGCGGGGGGTGGCGGCTGGGTGATCGCGTTCAACTCCGTGGTGTTCGTACTGGCTGTGTTCGCCTGCGTGTTGTTGCACGAGTTCGGCCACTGCCTGGTGGCGCGGCGCTACGGCATCGGCACCCACGACATCACCCTGCTGCCGATCGGTGGGGTGGCACGGCTGGAGCGCATCCCGGAGGAGCCGAGACAGGAGCTGTGGATCGCGCTCGCCGGCCCTGCGGTAAACGTGGTGATCGCCGCGGCGCTCTCGCTCGCGGCCGTGGTCCTGGGGGTGGCGGCACCGCCCACCGGGCTGGTGATGATGTCGGACGCGGCGATCCTCTACGGCCTCATCTATACCAACATCGTGCTGGTGCTGTTCAACATGCTCCCCGCCTTCCCCATGGACGGCGGCCGGGTCCTGCGCGCGCTGCTCGCCATCCGCGGGGGGACGCTCGCCGCCACCGAGACCGCCGCCTCCATCGGCAAGGTCATGGCGGTGCTGATGGTGTTCGGCGGCTTCTTCTGGACCCCCTTCCTGTTCCTGACCGCGATCTTCGTGTTCGTGGCCGGCCAGGCGGAGCTGCAGGCGGTGCGCGAACGCCACGCCCCCAGGGGCAACCCCTTCGAGGAGATCCTGCGCCAGGCCTTCGAGGTTCACGGCGGGTCCGCCCCACCGAAGGGCGAGCCGAAGCCGGTCCGCGGCAGGGTGATCGAGGTGAAGTAGAGGAGAAGCGTCGGGACGCTCCTGGAAAGGGCGAGCCAGTCCACGGAGGTTTCAGCCGCGGGTTGGCTGCGGCGAGGGGCCGGCTTGCAAAACCGCCGTCGATCAGGGTCGGCCTACTCGTCCTCCTTCAACAGCCCGAGCTTCTCGAGCTTCGGCCAGATGACGGCGCGGCAGTAGGGGTAGTTCTGGTTGCCCTCGAAGAAGTCCTGGTGGTAGTCCTCGGCGGGGTAATACTCGCTGGCCTCCGTGATCTCTGTGACGATCGGGTTCTTGAACTTGCCGGACTTGTCCTTCTTCGCCTTCGAGGCCTCGGCGGCCTTCTTCTGCGCGTCGCTGTGGTAGAAGATCGCCGACCGGTACTGGGTGCCGACGTCGGCCCCCTGGCGGTTGAGGGTGGTCGGGTCGTGGAGCTCCCAGAACACCTCGAGGAGGTTTTCGAAGGACAGCTCGGCGGGGTCGAACTTCACCCGCACGATCTCTGCATGCCCGGTGTCCCCACCGCTGATCTGTTTGTAGGTGGGGTTCTTGACGTGCCCCCCCATGTAACCGGACTCGACGGACTTCACGCCTTTGATGCGCTCGAGCACGGCCTCGATGCACCAGAAACAGCCGGCGCCGAGGTCGACGGTATCGAGCTTGGCGGCGTCTTCTTTAGAGATCTCTTCCGGGGTGACGGGGGCGACAGGTTTCACTTTCTTTCCTCCGATGATGGCTGGCCCGGCGACGACGAAGGCGGCGGTGGCGAGCGCGGCGGCGATGATTTTGCTGGTGGTGCGGAGCATGTCGGGGGGATGTTTGCGGCGAATATCCGTGTGCGGGTAGGCGAAGTCAATGGGGGGGATCCGTCTGGGGCCTGGCCGGTTCCCGATCTCGCTACCCGGTAAGAAGCGCGTCCCCGTCCGGATATTCCTGGCCCCGGCGGCCGGAGGTTCACCAGTTCTTCCGGCCGGTGTTCAGCGTCCAGTATCGGCCCGACAGGCCGAGGCCGAGGGTGCTCGGGTTGTCCGCATACATAATCCGCCGGTGGCCGTCGCTGTACCACCAAGCCTGGTGGGCGGCGTCGGGCGAGGGGTTGC
>JANQMB010000034.1 GCA_028280355.1 Verrucomicrobiales bacterium | reverse complement strand
GCTGTGCGGTGCCGCCGCCGAACGGGTCAGCCAGCGGGTTGCGCATCGCGTGCCAGTAGGCCACCGAGAAACGCAGGTGGTCCTTCATCGGCTTGTCGCCGACCACCTCATCCGCGTTGTAGTGTTTGAAGGCGAGGGGGTTTTTCGAGCCCGCCCCTTCGTATTGGATCTTCTGAATGTCGGGAAATGCTTCTTCGGCCATGGAGCGGAGACCTTTGGCCGCCGCCGCCGCCACGTCAAGGCATTAGGGGCGGGGCGGCTTTGGGGCTTGACCAGACCTGGCCCGCCCCGCAGCCTGGTTCTATGGACACCACCACAGCACCTCTTGGTAGCCTCGCCCAGGCCTCGCGTACCAGACAGCTCAAGGTGGCGCGCTGGATACTGATAGTTGTCGGGATCCTACACGTTCTGTTCTACGGCTTCATGTACAGCAATGCGGAGGAGGAGGTGGAGACCGTCTTCAAGCAGCAGATGCGCGCCGAGGGGCTGGTGGTGACCGACCAGGCACTGTTCGACTCTGAGAAGGCGAAGGCGGTGAAGACCGTCAGGCTGATCTACGCGGTTGTCGTCGCCCTCGCCGTAGGCATGGTGATCTGCGGCCTCCTGGTCTACAAGGCGCCGGTGCCCGCCACCATGACAGGTCTCATCATCTATGTCGGGATGGTCGCGGCCTTCGTCTACTTCGACGCCTCGAACCTCTACAAGGGGATCATCATTAAAGTCCTGGTCATCGTCGCCCTGGTCAAAGCGGTACAGGCAGCGATCGCCTACCACAGGGAGGCGGCCGCCCTCGGCGAGGGCGGGCCATCCCTGGAGGCGTAAGCTCTATGGAGGACGAGGCACCGCCCCCGCCCGACCCGGCCACGGCGGGGGCGACCCGCTGCTGCTGGCGCTGCCGCAAGTTCTACAGCACCGCGCTGGTCCAGGCGTGCCCCCACTGCGGCGCGCCGGCCGAGCTCTCCGTCCCCCTGGCCGCCAGCACCGGCCCGGGGGTCGAGGGGCAGGCGGTCTCGAAGCTGATGGTCGCCTGCGGCCTCTTGCTGGCGACCTCGATCGGATTCGCGTTGGCCGGGCGCAGCGTGGACGAGGAGGAGGTCGCCGCCGACCCCGAGGTCGCGGCCTCGCTGCTCCGCGGCCTCACCATCTTCGAGGTGATCGATACCGCCATCGTCGCCATCGCCCTGCTCAAACTCCACAAGGTCATCCCGTTCCGCCCCGCCGGGGGCTCCGCCGCGCGCGGCTGGACGATGCTCGGACCGCTGCTCGTCGTCGGCCTGGGCGCCAACTTCCTCTATCACTGGGGCGTCCGCGAGCTGACCGGGGTCGAGCCGGTGGCGGAGGGCGTCTACGCCCACCCGGGTCTGCTCCCCTGGGTGGTCCTGGTGTATTGTGTCCAGCCGGCCATCGTCGAGGAGCTGTTCTTCCGCTACCTCTGCCTCGGGGCGATGCGCCCGCTGATGGGCACGGGCGCGGCGATCTTCGTCTCCTCGATCCTGTTCGGGATGGCTCACCTCGGCGCCCTCCTCAGCCTGCCGGCGCTGATCTTCATCGGGATCGTGCTGGGCTATGCGAGGGTGGCGAGCGGCACCCTGCTCGTCCCGATCCTTATCCACTTTCTCCACAACTTGACCATCGTGTTGGTGGGTATGTACGACGCCCTATGATCGGCGCCGAGATCAAGGCAAGAGACCCCCTCGGCGCCGGCGTCCCCGTCTGCATCTTCCTGTCCGCGGCGGCGGCGGTCCTCGCCGTCACCGTCGCCGGCTCGGGCGGACACCGGGAGGATGCCGTGGGCTGGGCGCTCGTCGCGACCCTGCCGCTCCTATATATCCTGGTCCGCACCGCCAAGCGCCTGCCCCCCGTCCACCTCAGGCTCGCCGAGACCGGCATCGAGCGCCTCGACCGCTTCGAGCAGATCGCCTACTCGGAGATCGAGACGGTCACGGCCGACGGCCGGCTCGTCCGCCCCGAGGACTACCCCGACCCGCCCGTGCCGGTGGCCGTCCGCCACACCGGGGGCGAGCTGTTCGTCCCGGCGAGGACCGCGGGCGCCGGGCTCATCGAGGTCTACCGCCACCTGCTCGACCGGTGCCCGACAGGCGAGGCGCCGCTACCGGAGGAGATACAGCGCCACTACGAGTCCGAGGTGGAGGCCTTCGGCGCCGACCGGGTGTTCGCCTTCCGCTCCCGCCCCAGCGCGAAACCTCGCGTCGCCGGGCGGCGGCGGCGCTGCATCGGGATCGCCTTGATGCTATGGGGCACCCTCGGCCTGCTCGGGCTCACCTTCTCCGGCGAGTCTGGGGTCCTCATCGGCCTCGGCGCCATGGGCCTGATGTTCGGTTTCCTGATCTGGTTGCTTGGTGTCGCCCGCAGCCAGAAGGCGGTGGCGGCCTCCAAGGCGTCCGGCGGCGGCATCGTCATCAGCCCGGCGGCCTTCGCCATGGTCCAGGGGCCGCTGACCGGCGTGCTCAAATGGGAGGAGATCCGCGCCGTGCGCCGCGCTGGCCAACAGCACCTCCGGCTGAGCTCGCGGGGCGCCCATAGGGTGCTCGCCCTGCAGCTCGAGGGGACGACAGTAATGATCGCCGACCTCTATGATACCCCGCTGGGCGAGATCGAGCGGCACGTCCGCGGTTACTGGCGTCTCCCGGCGGACTAGAGGGCGGCCCGCCATACATCGACCTCGCCGGGCAAACCCAACTCGGCCAGACGCCCGCTGATCTCCCCCTCCCCGGGGATCGCGACACCCTCCGCGGTGATCTGCTCCGCGTCGTCCGGGAAGTCCTCGACCGGAAGGATCCGCGAACCGATCGCGTGGCAGGCCCAGGCGCGCCAGGTGCGCAGTTCGGGGCGCGGCCCCGACATGCGCGTGGCGTAGTGCTGCCAATGGCGGCGCGGGTTGGCCAAGAACTGCCCGCGCCGATCGGGCCGCTCCCGCAAGATCCAGGCGACCTGCCGGTAGGGGATCGGGTATTCGGCCAGCGCCGGTTCCGATCCGTCGAGGTCCGCCGACATGGCGCGGTTCAACTGCAGCAGCGCCTGGGCGGGCAAGCCCGCGACCCACTTGGTCTGCGCGTATGCCAGGCAGAGCCGGTAGAAGGGTTCGCCGCGCTCGTCCCCCAGGGCCCTCGAGTCGGCGGCGGTCACCGGCCGTTCGATCGCCGGCAACAGCGGACAGGGCGGGTTGGTCATCGGGCGCCCAACCTGGACGCGAACCCGGGTGATTAAAAGGCGAGATCGACGGTCACCGGCCGGTGGTCGGAGCCCAGGTCTGGCCCCACCTCGCGCCCGATCACCCGCACCTCGTCTGAGACGAGGACATGATCGATCGGGATGCCGATGGGAATCCCGCCCCTGAACCATGTCGGGCTCACCCCCCGTCCCTGCGCCGAATCACGCAAGTCCGCCCCCCGGCAGAGCTTGCGAAAGTGTGGGGACCACGGTGAACAATTGAGGTCGCCAACGACGACTCGAGCCCCCTCACCAGCGATGAGATCCGTGACCTTTCTTAGATAGTCGTTGCGCAAACGCGCCTTGCTCTGACCGACGGGTGGGTATGGGTGCACCGCGACGAACTGCAACGGAGCCCCATCGACATCGATGACACCTTCAGCATAGGGGAGATCACGTTCCGGGTCACTGTGCCAGCGGATCTCCGATATCGGATGGCGGCTCAGAATCGCCATTCCAAAAGCACCACGGCGCACCTGCAGTTCCCGGTGTGGAAAGGCATCTACAAACGGGCGCAGCGCAGTTCTCCACCTGGGGTCAAACTCTTGCAGGACCATGATATCCGCCTCCTGCGACCGCAGGAAATCACGGACGGGGGCGTGCGCCCTGTTGCCGTTCAGCAGGTTGAACAGCACCACCCGAACCTCCCGCTCCCCCCCGTCACCAGCAGCGGGGCTCGCGAGGTAGTATGGCTGCAGCCCAAGTCCGAAATAGACCACCAGCGCCGCGGCGGCCAGGGCACGCCGTCTCGCCTTGAGTAACAGAAATGAGATCAGCAACGCCGTAGCCACCAGAAAACCGTACGGCGTCCCGTGGGTGAACAGGTCGAAAGCCCAGAACAGCGCCCCCCCGAGCCCACACAGAGCCGCGAAGGTCAACCCACAGAGACAGGCGGTGGCGAGCCTCAGATGTAGCATGCCTCTGAGACCCGCGCCGGGCACGGACGTTCAATACCTAGCGCCGGTAGCCCCTACTTCGCCTCCGCCGCCGCGGCCTCCGTCTCGCCCTCCGGCTGGTCGTATGCAGGCGGGTTCGGGGCGTCCTTCGGGCTGACCTTGAAGAACTTCGGTGCGTGCGCCGCCCAGTCCTTGAGGATCTCGCTGGCGCGCTCCGAGTCGGTCCGCTCGAGGTGGTCGTGGGCGAGCTTCTGCACCAGGGCGATGTCGCCCTCCTCGGAGAGCGGCTCGACCTTGATCATCTCCGGGTTGTAGAGCTGCTCGAAGGTCCCCGCCTCGTCGTAGACGTAGGCGACCCCGCCGCTCATGCCGGCGCCGAAGTTCTTGCCCGTCGAACCGAGGATCAGCGCGACGCCGTTGGTCATATACTCACAACCGTGGTCACCGCAGCCCTCCACGACGCCGGTGGCGCCCGAGTTGCGGACGCAGAAGCGCTCGCCGGCGCGGCCGCTGGCGAACAGGTGGCCGCCGGTGGCGCCGTACAGGCAGGTGTTGCCGATGATGCTGTTGGCGTGCGCGACGAAGCTGGCATCCTCGGGCGGCCGGATGATGACCTCGCCGCCGCACATCCCCTTGCCGACGTAATCGTTGGCCTCGCCGACCAGGTCGAGCTTCACCCCGCCGCAGAGGAAGGTCGCGAAGCTCTGCCCGGCGCTGCCGCGCAACTTCACCGACACCGTCCCCTCCGGGAGGCCGTGGTCCCCGTGCTGGTAGGCGATCTGCCCGGACAGCTTGGTGCCGACGTTGCGGTTGGTGTTCTTGACCTTGTAGGAGAGCTCGACCGGCGTCTTGTCGCGCAGGGCGTCGTGCGCCTGCTGGATGATCTTGTCGTCGAGCGGGTGCTCGTGGTCGCCGTCGTTGCGGTTGTGGCGGCAGACCCGCGGCAGGTCCTCGCCGGCCGCCTCGGCGACATCCTTGAGGACCGGCGAGAGGTCGACCAGGTTCGCCTTGGGGTGCTCGGGCACCTCGCGCTGCCTGAGGAACTCGGGGCGGCCGATCAGGTCGTCCATCTTCCGGACGCCCAGCGAGGCCATGATCGCCCGCACCTCGGAGGCGACGGCGTTGAAGAAGTTGATGACGTTCTGCTTGTCGCCCTTGTACTTGGCGCGGTATTTCGGGTCCTGGGTGGCGATGCCGACCGGGCAGGTGTTCAGGTGACATTTCCTGACATAGACACAACCGAGCGCGATGAGGGCGATGGTGCCGAAGTTGAACTCCTCGGCGCCGAGGCAGGCGGCGTGGACGATGTCGAGCCCGGTGCGCAGGCCGCCGTCGGTGCGCAGCGTGACGCGGTCGCGCAGGCCGTTGAGCATGAGCACCTGCTGGGTCTCGGCCAGGCCGATCTCCCAGGGCAGCCCGGCGTGCTTGATCGACGACAGCGGCGAGGCGCCGGTGCCGCCCTCGTGGCCGGATACCAGGATGATGTCCGCGTTCGCCTTGGCGACGCCGGCGGCGATGGTGCCGACGCCGGTCTCGGCGACCAGCTTCACGCAGACCCGGGCGCGCGGGTTGACCTCCTTGAGGTCGTGGATGAGCTGCGCCAGGTCCTCGATGGAGTAGATGTCGTGGTGTGGCGGCGGGCTGATGAGCTGCACGCCCGGCTGGGTGTGGCGCAGGCGGGCGATCAGGCTGTTGACCTTGAAGCCGGGGAGCTGCCCCCCCTCGCCGGGCTTGGCGCCCTGCGCCATCTTGATCTCCAGCTCCTCCGCGCTGGCGAGGTATTCGGCGCTGACGCCGAAGCGCCCGGAGGCGATCTGCTTGATCTTCGAGTTCTTCGGCGAGTGGAAACGCCCCTTGTCCTCGCCGCCCTCGCCGGAGTCCGACTTGCCGCCGATCTCGTTCATCGCCTCGGCGAGCGCCTCGTGCGCCTCCGGGCTGATGGCGCCCAGCGACATGGCCGCGGTGGTGAAGCGCACGCGGATGTCCTCGATCGGCTCCACCTCCTCGATCGGCACCGGTCCGGAGGCGGCCGGCACCAGGTCGAACAGGTCGTGCAGGGCGACCGGCGCGGTCTCCAGCACCGCCTTGGCGTACTCCTCGTACTCGTCGGCCTTGCCGCTCTTGACGAAGGAGTGGAAGGGTTTGAGCACCGCCGGCCCGGCGATGGCGTGCCGCTCGCCCTTGGCGCGGTATCGGTTGTAACCGGGGTCGTCGAGCTTCAGCCCGCCCTCCTCGGGCACCGCCCCCCCGAAGGCCTCCCTGTGGCGGGCGAGGCTCTCGTCGGCGATCTCCCAGAAACCGACGCCGCCGATCTTCGAATGCGTGCCGGTGAAGCATTTGTCGATCACCGCCTGGCCGACGCCGACGGCTTCGAAGATCTGCGCGCCCTGGTAGCTGTTGAGCACGGAGATGCCCATCTTCGACATGATCTTCAACAGCCCCTTCTCCAGCCCGGCGCGGAAGTTCCTCGCCGCCCCGAGGTAGTCGATGCCCTCGAAGCGCCCCTTCTTGTCGCTCTCCAGCAGCTCGACGATCGACTGGTATCCCAGGTAGGGGCAGACCGCGGTCGCCCCGTAGCCGAAGAGCACCGCCAGGCTGTGCGGGTCCCGCGCCTCGGCAGTGTCGCAGACAATGCTACACTTCATCCGCTTGCGGGTGCGGTTGAGGTGATGGTGGACGGCACCCACCGCCATCAGGGCGGGGACAGCGACGTGCTCGTGGTCGACCCCCCGGTCGCTCAAGATGAGGATCTGTTTTCCAGCATCGACGGCCGCCTCGGCCTCCGAGCAGATGCGGTCGACCGCCGGCGCCAGCCCGGCCGCGCCGTCGGCGACCGCCCAGGTAGTGTCGATGCGGCGGGACGGAAACTCGTCGAAGGTCTGGATCGCGTCGAGCTCGTCGCGGAACAGGACGGGGCTATCGACGTTGAGCACCCGGGCGTGCTCCGGCGACTCCTCCAGGATGTTGCGCTCCGCCCCGAAACCGGCGCCGAGGGTCATCACCAGGCGCTCGCGGATCGGGTCGATCGGCGGGTTGGTGACCTGCGCGAAGAGCTGCTTGAAGTAGTGTGGGAGCAGCCGCGGGCGCCGGGAGAGGACGGCGAGCGGGATGTCGTCGCCCATCGAGTAGGTGGCCTCCATGCCCTTCTCGACCAGGTTGGCCAGCGACATGTCCAGCTCCTCCTTCGAGAAGCCGGCGGCGACCTGCCGCTGCGACACCGTGAGGATGTCGAGTTCCTGCTTCGGTGGCGTCGGCTCGCAGTCGCGCACCTCGGAGAGCTCGACGCGGTTCTCCTTCAGCCACTTCCCGTAGGGCTGCCGGGCGGCCAGGCCGTCCTTGATCTCGTCGTTCTTCAGCAGGCGGCCGGCGGCGGTGTCGACGCAGATCATCTCCCCGGGCGCCAGGCGCCCCTTCTCGACGACCTCCGAGTCGTCGATGTGGACCACGCCCACCTCGGACCCCAGCGTAAAGACGCCGTCCTTGGTCAACTTGTAGCGCGCCGGCCGCAGGCCGTTGCGGTCGAGGCAGGCGCCCACCCGCCGGCCGTCGGTGAACGCCACCGCCGCGGGGCCGTCCCACGGTTCTGCG
>JANQMB010000225.1 GCA_028280355.1 Verrucomicrobiales bacterium | reverse complement strand
AAGGCGGCGCAGACCAACGGATGGATCTTGATCGCCTTGCCCTCGATGAGCACCGGCTCGAAGCCCTGGATGCCCAACCGGTGGAGGGTCGGGGCGCAGTTGAGCAGCACCGGATGGTCCTGGATGACCTCCTCGAGGGCGTCCCAGACCACCTCTTCTTCCCGCTCCACCATCTCCTTGGCGGCCTTGATGGTGCCGACCAGCTCCTTCTCCTCCAGCCAGTTGTAGATGAACGGCTTGAACAGCTCCAGCGCCATCTTCTTGGGCAGGCCGCACTCGTGCAGCTTCAGCTCCGGGCCGACCACGATGACCGAGCGGCCGGAGTAGTCGACGCGCTTGCCCAGAAGGTTCTGGCGGAAGCGGCCGCCCTTGCCCTTGAGCATGTCAGACAGCGACTTGAGCGCGCGGTTGCCGGCGCCGGTGACGGCGCGGCCGTGGCGGCCGTTGTCGAACAGGGCGTCGACCGCCTCCTGCAGCATGCGCTTCTCGTTGCGGATGATGACCTCGGGGGTCTTCAGCTGCAGCAGGTTCTTGAGGCGGTTGTTGCGGTTGATGACGCGGCGGTAGAGGTCGTTGAGGTCGGAGGTCGCGAAGCGGCCGCCCTCCAGGGGCACCAGCGGGCGCAGGTCCGGCGGGATCACCGGCAGCACCTCCAGGATCATCCACTCCGGGCGGGTGTGGCTCTGCGCGAAGCCCTGGGCGAGCTTGAGGCGCTTGGCCAGCTTCTTGCGCACCTGCTTGGAGCGGGTCTTGGTCATCGCCTCCTCGAGCTCCTTGACCAGCGCGATCAGGTCGATGCCGGACAGCAGGTCGCGGATCGCCTCGGCGCCCATGCCGGCGCGGAAGCTGTCCTCGCCGAACTCCTCCTCCGCCTCGCGCAGCTCCTGCTCGGTGAGCAGCTGGGAGAGCTCGAGCGGGGTCTTGCCGGGGTCGGTGACGATGTAGTCCTCGTAGTAGATGACGCGCTCCAGCATGCGGGCGCTCATGTCGAGCATGAGGCCGATGCGCGAGGGCATGCACTTGTAGAACCAGATGTGGCTCACCGGCACGGCCAGCTCGATGTGGCCCATGCGCTCGCGGCGCACGCGGGAGAGGGTGACCTCGACGCCGCAGCGGTCGCAGATGACGCCCTTGTGCTTGATGCGCTTGTATTTGCCGCAGGCGCACTCCCAGTCCTTGGTGGGGCCGAAGATGCGCTCGCAGAACAGGCCGCCCTTCTCGGGCTTGAAGGTCCGGTAGTTGATGGTCTCCGGGTTCTTGACCTCCCCCTTCGACCAGCTGCGGATGGTGTCGGCGGCGGCGACGGTGATGTTCACCTGGTCGAAACCGGGCTCCTTGGTGTCGGCTCCGAAGAGTTCGCGGATGTTGGACTCAACGCTCATGGTATTCGGTAGTTGTTCGTTGGGTGGGGGGTTCTAGCCGATCCGGGTCTCGCGGTTCTCGAGGCCGTCCGAGATCGCCGGCCGCGAGCTCGGCCCGACCTTGACGTCGAGGCAGAGGCTCTGCATCTCCTTGATGAGGACGTTGAAGGACTCCGGCGTGCCGGCCTCCAGGCTGTTGTCGCCCTTGACGATGGACTCGTAGATCCGCGTCCGCCCCTGCACGTCGTCCGACTTCACCGTCAGCAGCTCCTGCAGGGTGTAGGCGGCGCCGTATGCCTCGAGCGCCCAGACCTCCATCTCCCCGAAGCGCTGCCCGCCGTACTGCGCCTTGCCGCCCAGCGGCTGCTGGGTGACCAGCGAGTAGGGGCCGACGGCGCGGGCGTGGATCTTGTCGGCCACCAGGTGGCCGAGCTTCAGCATGTAGATGTAGCCGACCACGACCTCCTGGTGGAAGGGGTCGCCGGTGAGCCCGTCGTAGAGCTGCGATTTGCCGTTCAGGCCGATCCAGCTGTAGCCCTCCTTGGCGTTGGCCTCCTTGAGGTACTCCATCACCTTCTCCTCCGGGATGCCGTCGAAGATCGGCGTGGCGACCTTGAAGCCGAGCGCCTTGGCGGCGACGCCGAGGTGGGTCTCGAGGACCTGCCCGACGTTCATCCGCGAGGGCACGCCGAGCGGGTTGAGGCAGATGTCGACCGGGGTGCCGTCGTCGAGGAAGGGCATGTCCTCCTCCGGCACGATCTTGGCGACCACACCCTTGTTGCCGTGGCGGCCGGCCATCTTGTCGCCGACCGAGAGCTTGCGCTTGCTGGCGACGAAGACCTTCACCGACTTGATGACGCCGGGGTCGACCTCGTCGCCGCTCTCGATGCGGTCGAGGTTGCGCTCGCGCTCGGCGTCCACCTCGCTGAACTTGGAGGCGAAGCTGTCGATGATCTCGCGGATCTTGTTGCGGATCGGCGAGGGGTCGATCTCGATCGAGTCGTGGGCGGAGGCCAGCTTGCGAAGCAGGGTCTTGGTGATCTTGCGGTTGGCCGGGATGATCAGCTCCCCGGACTTGCCGTTGACCACGTCGAGCGGGATCTTCTCGCCGAGCAGGATGTCGGAGAGCTTCTCGGTGAGCTGGTCGGCGAGCTCGTCGCGCTTCTTCTTGTGCTCGGCGTCGATGCTCTTCAGCTGCTTCTTCATCTCGGCATCGGACATCTGCTCCTTCTCCTGCTGGTTGCGGGAGGAGACGCGCACGTCCATGACGATGCCGGTGCAGCCCGAGGGCACGCGCAGCGAGGTGTCCTTCACGTCGGCCGCCTTCTCGCCGAAGATGGCGCGCAGCAGGCGCTCCTCCGGGGCGAGCTCGGTCTCCGACTTCGGCGTGATCTTGCCGACCAGGATATCGCCCGGCTTGACCTCGGCGCCGACGCGGATGACGCCGTCCGGCCCGAGGTCGGCCAGGGCCTCCTCGCCGACGTTCGGGATGTCGCGGGTGATCTCCTCCGGGCCGAGCTTGGTGTCGCGGGCGCCGACGTCGAAGTTGGCGATGTGGATGGAGGTGTAGATGTCCTCCTTCACGACGCGCTCGGAGATGGTGATGGCGTCCTCGAAGTTGTATCCGTTCCAGGGCATGAAGGCGACCAGCACGTTTTTGCCGAGGGCGAGCTCGCCGTCCTGGGTGCAGGGGCCGTCGGCCAGGACCATGCCGGCCTTCACCTTGTCGCCCTTCTTGACGATCGGGCGCTGGTTGATGCAGGTGCCCGAGTTGGAGCGCATGAACTTGCGCAGCGGGTAGACGTAGGTGCCCTTGCCGGGCTCGCTCTTCAGCTTGCGCGGCTCGGAGAGGAACTTCTGCTCGGAGACGTGCAGCTCGCCGTCCTTGGTGACCACGATCAGCTCGGCGGTGGCGGCGGCGACGGTCCCGTCCGCCTCGGCGACGACCACAGCGCGCGAGTCGCGCGCGGCCTTGCCCTCCATGCCGGTGCCGACCAGCGGCGAGTCGGCGGTGAGCAGCGGCACGCCCTGGCGCTGCATGTTCGAGCCCATCAGCGCGCGGTTGGCGTCGTCGTGCTCGAGGAAGGGGATCAGCGAGGCGGCGATCGACACCAGCTGCTTCGGCGACACGTCCATCAGGGTCGCCTCCTTCGGGTCGACCTCGAGGAACTCGCCGCGGTAGCGCGCGGTGACGCGCTCGGTGGTGAACTTGCCGGTCTTGTCGAGCGGGTTGTTGGCCTGGGCGATGACCTCGTTCTCCTCCTGGTCGGCGGTGAGGTAGTCGATCTCCTTGGTGACCTTGCCGTTCTTGATCTTGCGGTAGGGGGTCTCGATGAAGCCGAAGCCGTTGATGCGGGCGTAGGTGCTCATCGAGTTGATGAGGCCGATGTTCGGGCCCTCAGGGGTCTCGATGGGGCAGATGCGGCCGTAGTGCGAGGGGTGCACGTCGCGCACCTCGAAGCCGGCGCGGTCCCGGTTGAGGCCGCCGGGCCCGAGGGCGGAGAGGCGGCGCTTGTGGGTCAGCTCGGCCAGCGGGTTGGTCTGGTCCATGAACTGGCTGAGCTGCGAGCGGCCGAAGAAGTCGCGCACCACGGCGGACAGCGCCTTCGGGTTGATGAGCTTCTGCGGCGTCATTCCGTCGAGGTTGACGTCGAACAGCGTCATGCGCTCCTTGACCAGGCGCTCGGTGCGGGCGAGGCCGACCCGGCACTGGTTGGCGAGCAGCTCGCCCACGGCGCGCACGCGGCGCGAGCCCAGGTGGTCGATGTCGTCGGTGATGCCCTCGCCCTTCTTGAGGTTGAGCAGGTACTTCATCGCCGCGATGAAGTCGTCCGGCGTCAGGATGCGCTCGTCGTCCTTGACGTCGAGCTTGAGCTTCTGGTTGATCTTGTAGCGGCCGACGCGGGTGAGGTCGTATTTCTTCGGGTCGAAGAAGAGGCGCTTGAGCAGGGCGCGCGAGTTGGCCGTGGTCGGCGGGTCGCCGGGGCGCAGGCGGCGGTAGATGTCCTTGAGCGCCTCCTCCTCGTCGTGCGCCGGATCCTTGCGCAGGGACTTGACGAGGATGTCGTCCTCCTTGGTGTCGATGACCTCGAGCGTCTTGTGGCCGAGCTCCATGAGCTGGTGCACGACGCCGATGGTGAGCGGCTCGTAGGCCTTGGCGATGATGACCTCGTCGTCGACGATGTCCTCGTAGGGGACCTTGGTGCTGAGCTCCTCCTCGTCCATCTTGGCGGCGAGCTTCAGCTTCTCGACCTTGTAGAAGAGCTTGCAGATGTCGGCGTCCTTCTCGAAGCCGAGGGTGCGCAGGAAGGTGGTGGCGAGGAACTTCCGGCGGCGGCGGCGGCGGTCGAGGTAGACGTAGAGCAGGTCGTTGGTGTCGAACTGCACCTCAAGCCAGGAGCCGCGGTCGGGGATGATGCGGAAGCTGTGCAGGGTCTTGCCGTTGAGGTGCAGGCTGGTCTCGAAGCAGACGCCCGGCGAGCGGTGCAGCTGGGAGACGACGACGCGCTCGGCGCCGTTGATGACGAAGGTGCCGCGGGCGGTCATCAGCGGCAGCTCGCCCATGTAGACGCGCTCCTCCTTGGTG
This sequence comes from Verrucomicrobiales bacterium, assembly GCA_028280355.1. Classification (GTDB taxonomy): domain Bacteria; phylum Verrucomicrobiota; class Verrucomicrobiia; order Verrucomicrobiales; family DEV007; genus JANQMB01. The sequence goes on along the minus strand of JANQMB010000225.1, from coordinate 21,329 downwards.
CCGGCCTCGTCCTTGAGGCGGAAGGTGACGTACAGCGGGGCGCTGTAGGTCTCGCTGTCGCGGATCGCCTCCAGCGCCGTCAGCTTCGGCTTGCCGACCTCGTAGTTGACGAAGTCGAGGTTGACCTTGTCGTCGTAGGAATCGATCGGGAACACCTCCTTGAAGACGGCCTGCAGGCCGACCAGCTTCCGCTTGCTGGGGGGGGTGTCCTGCTGGAGGAAGTCCGCGTACGATTCGAGCTGGACCTCGATGAGGTTGGGGGCATCGACGACCTCATCAATTTTTCCGAAATATAGACGTTGGGACATAGCTTTCGTTTTGGGTAATCGCTCGGCTGGCGTGCGTTTCTAGGTAATCGGGCTGCGGTTGGTGGCGGCGGCGGGACTGGTGGCGTGTTCAGCGCGTGTCGCGTGTACGTGAAAAACGGCCGGTCCGCGGAACGGGATCTCCGGCTCTGTGGGCAGTGGTCTGGTGCTGGGGGGCGCGGGCGCCCTTAGCGGAAGGGAATAGCGGCAATGGGTTTCTCTCGTTCGAGCTCCTGTTGGCGGGATATGGTCGGCGGTCTGGGTGTGGGGGTTTCTCTGGCCTCGGCTCTGGTGCTGGGGGACCCGGCGTGGCGCGCGGCGCGCCACGCCGGGTATCGGATGGGGTGCGGCGTCTCCGCCGCGTGATCGGTCGTGTTACTTGATCTCGACCTTGGCGCCGGCGCCCTCGAGCTTGCCCTTGATCTCCTCGGCCTCCTCCTTGGAGCAGCCTTCTTTGATCGGGGTGGGCGCGCTCTCGACGAGCTTCTTGGCATCGGCGAGGCCGAGGCCGCTGACGGCACCGCGGACCTCCTTAATGACGGCGATCTTGTTGCCGCCGGCGTCCGCGAGGACGACGTCGAACTCGGTCTTCTCCTCGGCGGCGTCGCCACCGCCGTCACCGCCCGCGGGCGCTGCGACTGCTGCGACGGGAGCGGCGGCGCTGACGCCCCACTTCTCCTCGAGGGATTTCACAAGATCGGCGACTTCGAGGACGGTGAGCCCGCTGAGGTCTTCGGTCAGTTTTTCGATATCAGCCATGTACTTTTCGGTGTCGTCGCGCCCCGGAGCCCCGGGGCATTTCAGTGCGGCGGCCGCCGCCCCGACAAGGGACCTTGGTTTGGTTTATCTGGTCTTTTGTTGTTTTGTTTTGTTCAGCTCCCCGCCGTCGCCGGCGGGGGGTGATCGGTCGTCGCCGCGCCGCGCTCAGCCCTGCTCCCCCTTCGCCTTGAGGACGCGGGCGAGGCCGGAGGCCGGCTCGTTGAGCAGGCGGACGAAGGTGCTCGCCGGCGACTGCAGGGTGCCCAGCAGCTGGGCGCGCAGCACGTCCATCGGCGGCAGCGCGGCGAGGGCGTTGAGCTCGTCGGGGTTGAGGAGTTTCCCGTCGAGGACGCCGGCCCGCATCTCGGGCTTCTCCGTCTCCTTGTGGAAGTCCTTGAGGACTTTGGCGGCCGCGCACACGTCCTGCTCGCCGGTGACGATGACCGTCTGCCCGGTGAGGTACTCGGCGATCTCCTCCGGGTACTCGGCAGCGGCGGAGGCGCGCTTGGCGTAGGAGTTCTTGGTGACGTGGGCGCCGGCGCCCGCCGCGGCGAGCCGGCCGCGCAGCTCCTCGAACTGGGAGACCGTGATGCCGTTGTAGTCGGCGACGATCATGAACGGGGAGGCGTTCAGCCGCCCGATCAGGTCGTTGATGATTTCTTCTTTGATCGCTTTCATCGTTTCGCTTGGTGTTGCTCTGTTGGCGTCGCTGCTTTCGGGCTCACTTCTCGAAGGCGCCGGCGTCGAGCGGGAGGCCAGGCGAAACGGTGGAGGAGAGCGTCAGGCCACGGAGGTAGACGCCCTTGGCGGAGGCGGGCTTGGCGCGCACCACCGCCTCGATGACGGCGCGGCCGTTGTCGACCAGCTGGTCGGGGCTGAACGAGGCCTTGCCGATGGGGGCGGCGATGTTGCCGCTGCGGTCGAGCTTGAAGTCGATGCGGCCGGCCTTGACCGCCTTGACGGCGGCGGCGGTGTCGTCGGTGACGGTGCCGGTCTTCGGGTTGGGCATCAGGCCGCGCGGCCCGAGGAAACGGCCGAGCTTGCGCACCTCGGCCATGGCCTCGGGGGTGGCGACGGCGACGTCGAAGTCCTGGAAGCCCTCCTGGACCTTCTTCAGGACGTCCTCGTAGCCGACGTGCTCCGCACCGGCGTTCTTGGCGGCCGTGGCGGCCTCGCCCTGGGCGAAGACCAGGACCCTGACCTCCTTGCCGGACCCGTGGGGCAGCGGGCATGTCCCGCGCACCATCTGGTCGGACTGTTTGTGGTCGACGCCGAGCCGGAGCGAGACGGTGACGGTCTCGTCGAACTTGGCGGCGGGGAACTTCTTCAACACGTCGACCGCCTCGGCGAGGGAGTAGCTCTTGCCCTCCTCGACGAGCTCCGCGGCCTGGCGGTAGCGTTTGCTTCTCTGTTTTGCCATTCGGTTGGTTGCAGTGCGAGCGGACCGATCTCGGCCCTCCTGCGGTTCTATCTGTTTCGGGTGATCGTTTGGGATCGGGCGCCAGGGGCGCCCCTTTTCTCGCTTAAAACTTAATACTTCAGACTTAAAACTCCGCGCGACGCGCGGCTACATGCCCTCGATCTCGATGCCCATCTGGCGGGCGCTGCCGGCGATGATGCGCGCCGCCGCCTCGTCGTCGTTGGCGTTGAGGTCGGGCTTCTTGATCTTCACGATCTCCATCAGCTGGGCCTTGGTGATCGTGGCCACCTTGGTCTTGTGCGGCTCCCCGGAGCCGGAGGCGATGTTGGCGGCCTTCTTGAGCAGCGCCGAGGCCGGCGGCTGCTTGCAGATGAAGCTGAAGCTCTTGTCCTTGTAGACCGTGATGACGACCGGCAGGACGTCGCCGGCCTGCCCCTGGGTCTTGGCGTTGAACTCCTTGCAGAACTCCATGATGTTGAGCCCGGCCTGGCCCAGGGCCGGGCCGACCGGCGGCGAGGGGTTGGCCTGGCCGGCGGGGATCTGGAGTTTCAGGGTGCCTGTGATTTCTTTAGCCATGGGAGGTGGGATCTAGGAGATGGAAGTTGGGATACGGGGCAGGGGGCGACTTGGTGCGGTTCAGGCCTCTTTCTCGACCTGCCAATACTCGAGCTCGACCGGGGTCGGGCGGCCGAAGACGGTGACGGAGACCAGCAGCTTGCCCTTCTCGGTGTCGATCTCCTCGATGACGCCCGGCTGGTTCTGGAACGGGCCGTCGGAGACTTTGATGGTCTCCCCGACATCGTAGGCGATCTTCGGTTTGACGCTCTCCTCGCGCTCCTTGATCTGCACCAGCATGCTCTCCACCTCGCGCGGGCGCATCGGGATCGGCTTGTCCTTGGTGCCCGCGAAACCGATCACCCCGTGGGTCTCCTGGATGAAGTACCAGGTGCGGTCGACGAGGCCGCCCTCCTCGTCGAGGAGATGCATGTTGGCGATGATGTAGCCCGGGAAGAACTTGCGCTTGGTCTCCGACTTCTTGCCCTTCTTGACCTCGGAGACCCGCTCGGTGGGGACGAGGACCTCGAACACGACATCCCCCATCTCCTCGGAGTCGATGCGGCGCGCGATGTTGTCGCGCACCTTGTTCTCCTGGCCGGAGAGCACGTGGACGACGTACCACTGGTCGTGCGGTTCTGGGATGAGGGCCATTGGATGGGTGGGCTCGTGTCGCGGGTGTCGGGCCGCCGGCGCGCGGGCTGCCGGCGGGTGCGGGTCAACCGCCGATCTTGGTGAGCAGTTCGATGATGTTGAAGAGGATGAAGTCCCACAGGGTGACGAAGCCGCCGAGCAGCATCATCGCGATGAAGACGACCACGGTGGAGTCGGTGAGCTCCTTGAACCGCTTGAAACCCTTCTCGCCCTTGTCTTTGGGGACCCACGGCCAGGTGGCCTTGTGCAGCTCGGTGCGCACTTCGCCGAGATATTTGGTGACTTTCATCGATCGCTGTTGGGGTTCGGGGGGCGGGCGGGCGCCCCCTTGGGGGGGCGGTGCCGGTCGGGGTGGCAGGGCAGGAGGGATTCGAACCCACGACACCCGGTTTTGGAGACCGGTGCTCTAACCAGGCTGAGCTACTGCCCTTCTCAGTGAGGAATGGTCGTTTTTTTCTGGCGGGTCGCCGGGGCGGCCTACCCACCCCCTCTTCGCCCGGATTTCGTGTCTGGCGGCCTTGGCTTCTTTTGACGGCGGGGCCGGATCCGCACCGGGCTCTCGTCCGCCCGGCCGGATCCGGCCTGCCTGGAGTCGTATCTGATGCGGGTGCTAGTCGAGGATGTCGGCGACGCGGCCGGCGCCGACGGTGCGGCCACCCTCGCGGATCGCGAAGCGGATGGTCTTCTCCATGGCGATCGGCGTGATGAGCTCGACCTCCATGGTGACGTTGTCACCGGGCATGACCATCTCGACGCCGTCGGGCAGCTTGATGGTGCCGGTCACGTCCGTGGTCCGGAAGTAGAACTGCGGGCGGTAGTTGCTGAAGAACGGGGTGTGGCGGCCGCCCTCGTCCTTGCTGAGCACGTAGACCTCCGAGGAGAACTTCTTGTGCGGGGTGATCGAGCCGGGCTTGGCGATGACCTGGCCGCGCTCGATGTCCTCCTTCTTGGTGCCGCGCAACAGCAGGCCGACGTTGTCGCCGGCCTCGCCGCGGTCGAGCAGCTTGCGGAACATCTCGATGTCGGTGACGGTCGTCTTGGTGGTGTCGCGGATACCGACGATCTCGACCTCCTCCATCTTGTTGATGACGCCGCGCTCGATACGGCCGGTGGCGACGGTGCCGCGGCCCTCGATCGAGAACACGTCCTCGATCGGCATCAGGAAGTCCTGGTCGACCGGGCGCTCCGGCTGCGGGATGTAGTCGTCGACCGCGGCCATGAGCTTGAGGATGGCCTCCTTGTGGTCGCCGTCGCCCTCGAGGGCCTTGAGGGCGGAACCCTTGACGATCGGGATGTCGTCGACCGGGAACTCGTACTGGCTCAGCAGCTCGCGCACCTCCATCTCGACGAGGTCGAGCAGCTCCTCGTCGTCGACCTGGTCGGTCTTGTTGAGGAACACCACGATGGCGGGGACGCCGACCTGGCGGGCGAGCAGGATGTGCTCGCGGGTCTGCGGCATCGGGCCGTCGGCGGCGGAGACGACCAGGATCGCGCCGTCCATCTGGGCGGCGCCGGTGATCATGTTCTTGACGTAGTCCGCGTGCCCCGGGCAGTCGACGTGCGCGTAGTGGCGGCTGTCGGTCTCGTACTCGACGTGGGCGGTGGAGATGGTGATACCCCGCTCCTTCTCCTCGGGCGCGCCGTCGATCTCGTCGTACGCCTTCTTCTCAGCGAAACCTTTGTCTGCGAGCGTGCTGGTGATCGCGGCGGTGAGTGTGGTCTTGCCGTGATCGACGTGACCGATGGTGCCGACGTTCACGTGGGGCTTGTTCCGTTCGAATGCTTCTTTGGCCATGGCGATATGCTGATTGGTCGCGGGTCTCCCCCGGCGACCGGGTATCGGTGTTGCTAAGTCTGCCCCGGCTCCCCTCCCCGCCGGCCCCATATGTGGGGTGTCGCCGGGAGGTCGCTTGAGCGATGTCGCTTTGTTGTTGTGCCGGTGTCCGGCGTTTAGGTTTCTTCGCTGTTCGGTTTGTGGTTCTGTGCGTGGAGCTCATGACGGGATTTGAACCCGTGACCTCTTCCTTACCAAGGAAGTGCTCTACCCCTGAGCTACATGAGCGGATTTCACCCCCGCGCGTACTATCGGATTTGTTGGTTCGTTAGGACAGCGGGGAAACACACTCACGCAGTCCGCGAAACGAGCCGCCTCCCGGACGCGCAAACCCCCATGGTTAGGGGGGAAACGAGAACGAAAATGCCGGCCAGCCTCGCGAAAAGTGAGGCGAAACCTATCAAATCGCCTCTACCTGTAAAGAAAATTTTAGGATTTTTGACCAAATCTCGAAACACACATCTTCGATCGTTGAAAACCAACGGGTTGCAGGAATGTGGGGGGTCGGTTTTTGGGGGTTCGACCCGCGGTCGGGCGGCGATCACTCCACGCCCCCCAGATCCACCGTCTCGGCGACCCGCTCGATGCCCGCCGCACGGCCGCTGGCGGGGTCGATATCGACCAGCACCCCGTGTAGCCCGACCGGCCCCCTGGCGACCGGCATCACCCGGGGTGTGGAGGTGAGCATGCGCTCGATGATCGGCTCGACGCGGCGGCCGAGCACCGAGTCCACCGGGCCGCACATGCCGGCGTCGCAGAGGAAGGCGGTGCCACCCGGGAAGACCTGCTCGTCGGCCGTCTGCACGTGGGTGTGGGTGCCGATGACGGCCGATGCCCGCCCGTCCAGATAGCGCCCCATGGCGATGGTCTCGCTGGTGGTCTCGGCGTGGAAATCGACAAAGACCGCATCGGGTTTCCCAGCCGCCCCCATCCGGTCGAGCTCGGCGTCGATGCTGTGGAAGGGGTTGTCGAGCGGCGGGTTCATGAAGGTGCGGCCCTGGGCGTTGATCACCCCCACCCTGCCCTTCTCCGTCTCCAGGACGACGCTCCCCTGCCCGGGGGTGCCCGGGGGGTAGTTGACCGGACGCAGCAGGCGGGGCTCGGTGGGCAGGTATTCGACGATCTCTTTCTGGTCCCAGATATGGTCCCCGGTGGTGATCACCGCCGCGCCGGCGCGCAGCAGCCCGATGGCGATCTTGGGGGTGATCCCGCGTCCGCCGGCGGCGTTCTCGCCGTTGACGACGATGAAGTCCACGGCGCGCTCCGCCTTGATCCTCGGCAGGAAGGCGGCGACCGCCTTGCGCCCGGGCTCCCCGACCACATCGCCGAGAAAGAGGAGGCGGAGCTGCTCGGGGGCAGGTTCTTTGGGGAGCGCTGGCACGGGGTTGAGGGCACCACGCTAGCGGGGGGGGACGTCGATACAACGTCGAAATCACCACTCCGTCGATAGGCGGGCGGCGCCGGGCGGGTATGGTATCGTTAGCCCACCGCCCACCGATGCCGAGACCGCACCTCCGCCCCGCCCTCCCGCTGCTCGCCGCGGCGGCGGTGCTGGCGTTGTTGATCATATGGCTGCGGCGCGGCGACCCGGGGCCGCCGGAGCTCGACGCCAGCCAGCTCACCCTCCGGCCCGGGCTGAGCGCGCTGGCGCCGGCGCCGGACTGGGCGGCGCTCGAACGCTACCAGGGGACGATCCCGCGCGCGGTGTTCCTCGACCAGCTCCGGCGCGTCTACTCCGAGGGCGACGCCTGGCGGACGTCGGTGGAGGTGTACGGCGAACACGCCGAGATCCACGCCGGCGGCGACACGCGTTGGCGGTTGCGGTTCGCCGGACCCGGCGCGACCCGGACGCCCGACCGATACTGGCGCGGCGCCGCCGAGCTGCCGGCGGCGGACGACCTCGCCGCCCGCCCCCTGGAGGGGCTCCACGTCGCCATCGACCCCGGCCACATCGGCGGGCGGTGGGCGAAGATGGAGGAGCGGTGGTACCAGATCGAGGAGGGAGGGGTGGAGGTGAAAGAGGGCGAGCTGACGCTGGCGACCGCACGGGTGCTGGAGGGGAAGCTCGCAGAGCTCGGCGCCGAGGTGTCGCTGGTGCGGGGCGGGCTCGAGCCCGTCACCCGGCTGCGGCCGCCGGACTTCGAGGCGCTGGCGACGGAGATCCTGAAACGGCGTGGGGAGGCGCCCGGGGGCGAGGCCCTGCGCAAGGAGATGGAGATCCTGTTCTACCGGAGGCACGAGATCCGGCGCCGCGCCTGGCTGGTGAACGAGCGGCTCCGCCCAGACCTGGTGCTCTGCCTGCACTACAACGCCAGCTCCTGGGGCGATCCGGAGAACCCCCGGCTGGGGTCCCGCAACGACCTCCACCTGCTGATCAACGGCACCTACAGCGCCGGCGAGTTCCGCCTCGAGGACAACCGCTTCCACCTCTTCACACGCCTGCTCCAACGCACCCACGACGAGGAGCTGCCGCTGGCCCTCGCGGTGGCGGGGGCGATGGCCGAGGAGACCGGGCTACCGCCGTATATCTACACCACGCCCAACGCCCAGCGCGCCTCGGACGGCGACTACGTCTGGGCCCGCAACCTGCTGGCCAACCGCATCTACCACTGCCCGGTGCTGTTCCTCGAGCCCTATATCATGAACAACCGCGAGGTCTATGCCCGCGTGGCGGCCGGCGACTACGAGGGCCGGCGCGAGGTGGCCGGCGAGATGCGCAAAAGCCTGGTGCGCGAGTACGCCGACGGCGTCGCCGAGGGCCTGCGGCGGTACTATCGGGAAGTGCGCCAGAAGGCCGCTCGCGAACCATCTTCGAACACCCCCTAGAGTTTCCCCCCACGGCGATATAGACTCCCTGCATCTGGAGCCAGCAGACCCGAACGACCGATGACCTTGAAGAACAGCCTTCCCATTTTCGCCATCGCCACGCTGACCCTGCCCCTCGGCGCGCAGGACGCCGCCACCCCCGAGATCGAACCGAGCGGCGAAGCGCCGTCGAAAGCCATCCGGGGCTACTGGGCTCCCAACAAAGAATCTGCCCTCGAGATGATGATGGAGGGGCTGCCCAACGGGGCGAGAAACGACGCGGCCGCCCTCGCCAAGATGAAGGCCATGGCAGCGACGGTGATCGAGAAGATGGCGTTCCGGTTCGCGGAAGGCGAGACCGAGATGGTCAGCGCTGGCGGGGTCGAATCCGCAAAATGGAAAGCCGTGTCCGAAGACGCGAAGACCGGCAAACTCTCCGTCTTGATCACCAAGGAGGACGGCTCCACCGAAGAGGGCGAGGCCATCGTCGGCAAAGACAAAATGGTGCTGAGCGCACCGGGCGGGGAAAAGAAAATCGCCCTCGACCGCATCACCGGGGAGGAGTTCAAAAAGCGTAAGGCGGCAGCGGGCGCCGGGGGCGCAAAGGCGCCTTAGGCGCAACAGGCACTGGCGGTCTGCCGGCACACAACAGGCCGCCGGCGGTCCGGGATATTGGGGCGACGGTGACACGACAGCCCCCGCGCGCGAGCACCTTTTCCTGCGGCCCCACCGCGCACCAACTGCGCGAAACTTCGCACCAGAGGCGGAGATGCATCGGCGGCAGGGGCTATCGTGAGGTGTGATGAACCACCAGATCCACTGCCAGTATTTCTCCCAGGAGGACCTCCTGGGAGCCGGCTGCCTCGACATGACCATGGCGATGGAGGCCGCCGAGTCCGCCATGCTCGCCTACCGGGACGGCCGCGTCCTGTTCCCGGAGAAGATCGTGCAGATCTTCAACGACGACACCCAGGAGCGCATCAACTGCCTGCCGGCGACCTTCGTCGACGAGAAGATCTGCGGCGTGAAATGGGTGTCGGTGTTCCCGCCAAACCCCACCCGCCACGGGATACAGAACCTCTCCGCCGTGATCATCCTCTCCGAGATCGAACACGGTTTCCCGGTCGCCTTCATGGAGGGCACGCTCTGCTCGAACCTGCGCGTCGGGGCGATGGGGGGCATCGCGGCCAAGCACCTCGCGCGCGAGGACGCCGAGGTGATCGGCTTCATCGGTGCGGGGGAGCAGGCGAAGATGCACCTGATCGCCATGAAGACGGCGCGGCCCTCGCTGCGCCGATGCAGGGTCGCCGCCAAGACGGCTGGGGAGGAGGAGGGTTTCGTGCGGGAGATGGCGCCGATCCTGCCGGACATGGAGATCGCCGGGACCGGGACCGACCTCGCCGCCGCCGCCACCGGGGCGGACATCGTCGTCACCGCCACGAGCGCCCAGGCGCCGCTGTTGAAGCCGGAGTGGGTGAAGCCCGGCGCCCTCTACAGCCACATCGGCGGCTGGGAGGACGACTACGGCGTCGCTAGGCAGTCGGACAAGATCGTCTGCGACGACTGGGACACGGTCAAACACCGCACCCAGACCCTGTCGCGGATGTACAGAGACGGCGAACTCCACGACGACGACATCCATTGCAACCTGGTCGATCTCATCTCGGGGGACAAGCCCGGCCGCCAGGACCCGGAGGAGCGCACCTACTTCAACGCGGTCGGGCTGGCCTATGCGGACGTCGGCATCGCCCACGCGATGTACCGGAGGGCGCGCGAGGCGGGGATGGGCCAGGACCTCAAGATCCAGAACGAGATGATCTTCGAACACGCGCACCTCAAAGACTGGGTGCGGCTGTAGACGACACCACGTCCATACAGAGACGGGGCCAGGGGGGCGCGCCAAAAGAGAAGAGGGCACGCGACCCCCGCCGCGTGCCCCCTATGAGATTGTCTGGTCGGTGATCGGGCCTCAGACGAAAATCACCGTCGGCTCCCCCTTGCCACCCCGGCGGCCGCCGCCCCTCTTCCCGCGCTTCCCCTCGGTTTCGCGCTTCTCCGCCTTCTCCTTCTTCTCGGCAGCTGCCTTCTTCTTCGCCCCGGCCTCGCGCTTCTCGCCTCCGGGATGCCCGCCGTGGCCGCGCCCGATGTCGGCCCGCAGGCGTTCGAGCTGGCGCTTGAGCTGCTCTACCTCCCCACGCAGTTCGCGGACGGCGTGCCCGAGCCTGGCATCGGTATGTGATGGCCCGCCAGCCCGCTCCCCTCGGGGACCCCCACGATGGGGCGGCTGCCCACCGGACCCGCGACCATGGTGTTGCTTCAAATGCCTTTCGAGGCGCTCGGCCACTTCCCCCAGGCCGGCGGCGCGCAAGTGCATGAGGGCCATCCGCAGGTGGCCGGCCCGGCCGATGTCCCGGTGCGCCCCGCGACCATGGTGCCAGTCTGCCCCCGGCCGGTGCCCACGATGATCGTGGCCGCGAGCCCCCCGCATGCGCTCGCGGGCGGCCCCGAGCCGCCGGAGCATCTCCCCCCGATGGTGACCCCGTGCCCTGTCGCCATCGTGCCCGCGGGCATGGTGGCGGCGGTCGCGTTCGGCGCGACGCCGCCCGTCCCCATCCTCTGGACGATTTTTCGCGGCCGTACATTTCGGGCAAGTCCCGCCGGCCTTGGCACACCCTGGGCACCCGCCGCCGTCTTTTTTGCAGGCGGTACACCCCTTATCCTCGCAGTCGGGGCAGGCCTTGGCCGCCCCGGCCGCCCGTTTGCGCAGCGCTTTGACCTTTGTGATGCGATCCCAGAGCTCTTTGGCCGCCTCCTCCTTGCCCTGTTTCTTGAGCATGATGGCGCGCTTGTGCATCTCCATCAGCGCCCGCTCGACGCGCTCCTGGTCGGGCGCGGTAGCAGCCCGCTCATCATCGGGGGCCGCGAGGGCGCCAGCAGGAAACACGATCGCCGCAACTACGAGCGACGCCATCACATGGACAAGTAGGGGAGTCTTCATCATGTCAAAGAGTTCGCCTCTGTGAGATTACCATAGGGTTACGTATTCCTTCCGGATCGCCCCTAGGGGGCGACGGCGGTCATTTCCGGGCGAGCCCGGCCGTCGGACCGCGGTTGCCATAGCGGTCGACGGGGGTGACCGCGATGGCTTCTGGGGCACCGCCGCCGAGATCCCACTTCATGCCCCTGCGCCCCCCCGCCACCAGGGTGGCCGGCCGCCAGCGCCCGCCCTGCCGGGTCTGCACGAGGTAGCGGGCGGGGCTCGTCCCGGAACCCCGCTCCCAGTCCACGAACAGCGATTTCCCGTCACTGCGGGCGTTCAGCTTCGGCTTCCCGGGCGCGCTGCCCGACACCCAGCGGATCGGCGGCACCGTCGCGGCGCCGGTGTAATAGCTCTTCGCCAACATGTTGGCGACCCCTCGCTTGTTCTGCATCAGCGACTTCATGCTCCAGTGGATGTGGCCGGCGCTGGAGCCCCGGCGCGACGAGCGGGCCAGGGCGATCTGCTTCCCGGTCTCGCTAGCTGGGCGTTTGCCCCCGATCCGCTCGGAGGCGATCCCCGGCCAGACGTGGCGGCGGCGGGTGTTCTGCGAGTCCCACCAGGCGAGCAGGGCGGAGAAGCTCTGGTCGCCGCGGATCGGCCAATAGAGCTGCGGCGACAGGTAGTCCACCCAGCCGTTCCGCAGCCAGGAGCGGGAGTCGGCGAAGAGGGTGTTGTAGGCGTCGAGGTCCGCCTTCACCCCGCGCGGCACGCCGGGCCGCCAGATGCCGAAGGGGCTGATGCCGACCTTCACCCAGGGCTTCTTCCTCTTCACCGTCGCATACATGCCCGAGACGAAACTGTCGATGTTCGACCGCCGCCAGCTGGCGCGGTCCTTGCCCTTCCCGTAGCGCTTGTAGGACGCCGCGTCCGGGAACGAACGCGTCCCCCCGGCCTTCGGGTAGGGGTAGAAGTAGTCGTCGATGTGCACCCCGTCGATGTCGTAGCGGGCGACCACGTCGGCGATCACCTTGAGCGAGTAGGAGCGCACCTCCGGCAGGCCGGGGTCCAGCCAGACGTTGCCGTCGAAACGGCGCACCCACCCCGGGTGGCGCCGGGTCACGTGCGACCGGGACACCGGCAGGCTCGCCGACGCCTGGGCCCGGAAGGGGTTGAACCAGGCGTGCAGCTCGAGCCCGCGCGCGTGCGCCTCGGCCACCGCGAACTCCAGCGGGTCATAGCCCGGCGACTTGCCCATGGCCCCGCTCAGCCACGGCGACCAGGGCTCGATCGACGACCGGTACAGCGCGTCGCACGACGGCCGCACCTGCAGCACGATCGCGTTCATGTTCAGCGATTTCGCCTTGTTCAGAATGGCGATCAGCTCGGCCTTCTGGCGAGCCGCCGAGAGGCCGCGTTTCGACGGCCAGTCGATGTTGTGCACCGTCGCCACCCAGGCGGCACGGAACTCCTGCGGCACCTCCGGCGCCTTCACCTTCGCCGGCGCGTAGCCCACAGCACCCGACTCCGGGGGCTGCACGGCCACACAGCCACAGAGGGCGGCCAACAGGGCGGCGAGGGCGGGACGGCGCAACATGGGACGCGGAAACTACGCCACATGCGCCGCGCACGCCAGCCCGCTCCGCCCATGGGCTCGAGATGCCCCGACCTCAGGTATCTTCTTTTTTTTCTTGCTCTACCGAAATTTTCAGTAAATACTGAAACAAATGAAAGACACTGGACATCGCAGGACGGAGCTGGTGGAGGCGCGCGACGCTTTTGTCGCCCACTGGGGGGCGATCGGGGGCGCCTGGGGGATCAACCGCACCATGGCGCAGATCCACGCCCTGCTGCTCGTCAGCACCCGGGCGCTGAGCACCGACGAGGTCATGGAGGACCTGCGCATCAGCCGCGGCAACGCCAACACCAACCTGCGCGACCTGGTCGGCTGGGGGCTCGTCCGCAGCGTCGTCCGCAAGGGCGAGCGCAAGGAGTTCTTCGAGGCCGAGAAGGACGTCTGGAAGATGTTCTGCATCATCGCCTGCGAGAGGAAGCGGCGCGAGATCGCCCCCGCCGTCGAGGCGCTGGCGGACTGCGGCGAGCGCACCAAGAGGCTGGCCGGCGCCGAGGCCAAAGAGTTCAACGCCATGATGAACGAGATCGGCGACTACATGAAGCTGTTCGACAACCTGCTCGACCGCATCGCCGCCTCGAAGCACGCCCGCTTCGTCAAGTGGGCGGGGCGCCTGATCTCCTAGTGAACGTCGAACGCCCAACTTCCAACATCGAACTTCCAACAACAGAGATGAGATGGCTCCTCACCACCCTGGCGGCGATCGGCATGGCAGCGCTCGGTTGGTGGATCCTCTTTGGCGCCGACTACGTGAGATCGGAAAGCACCACCTTTCCCCCCATCATCTTCGTCATGGTCGCCGCCTCTTGCACCATTTGGGTCGCTGCCCCCCGGTTGCTGAAGGGACGTTCGAGCACCGCGTGGATCCTCTACGGCATCGCCTCGCCCTTCGTCGGCGGATTCGCAGCCATCCTCTTCACGATGCCCGAGACCTTGGCCTACCTACCTTCAGTCCTCATCTTTCTCCTCTGTGCCTCACCCTGGACGGTGCCGGTGGGCCTGGGGACGGCCTTCGTGGTCTACCTGATCTGGAGGCGCGCCATCTGGCAGCCCGCCTGAACCAATCCACCCCGAACCAGAACCCGAAACCACGATACCAACAATGAAACGACAACGATCCCGAAACGCACATCGCGCGGGCGAGCGCCCCGCCACCTCACCGCCTTTTTTTTGCGGCCTAACTTTCATTATTTACTGAAAATTCTAAAACTAAAGAAACATCATGAATCTCACCGTCATCACCTACGTCCTCTACCTCGCCATCTCGCTGCCGGTCACCGTCTGGGTGGCGCGCACCCTGTTCAAGCACGGCGGGGTGTTCCTGCTCGACTGCTTCGGCGGCGACACCAAGCTCGCCGAGAGCGTCAACCGCCTGCTGGTGGTCGGTTTCTACCTGGTGAACATCGGCTTCATCACGCTCTACCTGAAACTGGCGAACGCCATCGCCGACGTGCCCGGCGTGTTCGAGGCGCTGAGCACCAAGGTGGGCACCGCCCTGCTGGTGCTCGGCGGCATGCACTTCTTCAACATCTACGTGTTCAACAGGATGCGGAAGCGCACGCTGCTCGAGACCGCCCCGCCACCGGTGACCCCGGAGCGCCGGGTGAGGGTGGCGACCGACGTCTAGAACGGAGGACCAGAACGGCGCCCGGCGGTCCGCGGGGAGGGGCGGCCGCCGGGCGCCAGAAGCCATCCACCCCTCTTTCTGAAAACTGAACACTGCACACTAGCAAACTTCCAATGAAGAGACTCACCGTATTCTACGACCACAACTGCGGGCTGTGCCGGACCTGCCGCCGCTGGTTGCTCGGGCAGCCCGCCTACTTCGAGCTCGAGTTCATCCCCTACGATTCGCTGACGGCGCGGGCGCTGTGCCCGGAGATCGGCAAGCTCGACCCCGCCAGGCAGATCCTGGCCATGGCGGATAACGGCGACCTCTACCGGGGCGGGGCCGCCTGGGTGATGTGCCTCTACGCCACCCGCAGGCACCGGCCGCTGGCGATGCGGCTGGGCAGCCCCCTGCTGATGCCGCTCGCCGAGAAGATCTGCGCCGCGATCTCGGGCAACCGCCTGCAGCTGTCGAGGCTGTTGCACCTGAAGAGCGACCGGGAGCTGGGCGAGCTCGCCGCCGGGGCCGACGCCGAATGCAAAGGGGGGACCTGCCATGTTTGAATGGGCTACCGTCCCCGACGCCGGACGCCGCCCGGGCCGCACCCGGCTCTGGGACGGCCTCCTGCAACCGCGCACGCCGATGGAACCCGACCCGCCAACCGACCTCGTCGCCGAACTGCTCGACCACCTGTTCCACCCGGTGCGGGGGATGCGGCGCCAGCTCGCGCGCGGCGCCTGCTGGCGCGACGCGCCCTGGCCACTGTGGGCGGCGCTGGCGGCGATCGCCGTCGTCGGCACGCTGTGCTACGGGGCGACGGCCGCGCTCGTGTTGCCCCTCGGCGGACCCGCCGGCGTCGGCCTGGTGCTGGTGCTGGCGACCGGGGCGGGTTGGCTGCTGTTCGGCGCTGTCCTCGTCGCCCTCACCGGCCGCCCGGCCAGCCATCTCGCCCACGCCTGCCTGGTGACGATGTGGGTCGGCGAGGCGATCCTCGAATTCGGGCTGGCCGGCAACCTCGCTCTCTGGCTCCTCGCCCCGGACGCGGCGGGCGTCGCGCTGGGTTTCAACATCGCCGCCCTCGGGCTCGCCAACCTGGCGATGGCCGCCGCGCTCGCCGCCCAGCTAGGCGCGATGCGGGTGCGGCCGGCGCTCGCCCTCGCCCTCTGGTTCGGCATCCTCAACCCCGCCGCCCTCGCCGTCCTACGGCTGCTCCGCCCCGACCTGCTGCCCCTCTGACCACCACCCACCCGATGTCGTTAAAATACCCGTTCCCGATGTGCGGCAAGATCGAGCGCTGCTGGCTGTTCACTTTCCGCGAACCCGCCGCCACGCTCGGCCCGCTCCTGCCGGCGCCACTCGAGCCGGTGACCCGGGACGGCTTCGCGTTCTGGAACGTCGTGGCATGCGAGATCGCCGCCATGCGCCCCGCCTTCGCACCCAGCGCGCTCGGCCTACGCTACCGCCACGTGGCCTATCGCATCTACGCTCGCTTCAAACCGGATGGCGCGCCGCCGGTCGAGGGGCTCCACTTCTTACGCAGCGACGCCGACAGCCACCTGATCACCGCCGCCGGCCGCCTGTTGACCGATTTCCACTTCCACCACGCGCGCATCGACATCGACACCACCCGCGACGCCACCCGCATCGGGATCACCTCGCCCGGGGCACCTGCGACGGTGTCGGTCGACCATCACACCCCGCCCCAACTCGATGCCGGGTCCCCGTTCGGCTCGCTCTTCGAGGCCAAGGCCGCCCTGCGCTACAAACCCTACGCCCTCGCCCCGAACGCGGGGGGCGGCGTCCGCATCCTTCGCGTACGCCGCGACGAGGGGGCCTGGAAGAGCAAGCTGGTGTCCGCCACCACCGATTTCGCCTTCCTCAAAGGCAGGAACGCGACCCCCGAGATCACCTATGATGTCGCGCCGATCGAATACCGATGGGAGCGAGAAAATATCGCCCTGCGGTGTTAGATCGGCGAACTTCGCCCCGTTTCTGGGGCACGCATGACGCGCACAATCCCACTATTCGCTGCCGTTCAGCTAGCCGCGGGCATCGCCGCCGCAGCCGAACCGGGCCTGATCTTGCGCCTCGGCGAGGGCGACGCCCGCGTCGCCCGGCAGGTTGCGCTGTATGTCCCCGCCGGCCAAGCGGCATCGGCTTTCACCGATCCCGGCCAGGTGGCGGCCGTCTGGGAGGGCAAGCTCAACCTCGCGGCGCGCTCGCGGCTGATCTTCACCCTCGAGGGAACCGGCCAGGCCAAGCTCAGCGTCGATGGCGAGACCCTGTGCGATTCGATCGGTACCCCCTCTGAGCGCAAACGTCTGAGGAGCGGCGAGCACGACATCAAGATCGAATACACCGGGCCGGCCGAGGGCGCCGCGCAGCTGCGGCTGTTCTGGGAGGGGCGCGACTTCGGTAAGGAGCCGGTCCCGGCGGGCGCCTTCACCCACGACACAGCCGACCCCCTCCTCACGAAACAGGGCCAGCTCCGGCACGGGCACCACCTGATCTCCGAACGCCGCTGCGCCGCCTGCCACGGCGGCGAGGCCGCGGCCGACGGCCCCCATCTGGACGGCGTCGGCGATCGGCTCGAGACGGCCTGGCTGGCGGCCTGGATCGCCGACCCCAAGGCGCATCGCGCCAGCGCCCGTATGCCGAAGCTGTTCGGCGGCGACGACGGCGCCCAGAAGGCGGCCGACATCGCCCACTTCCTGTCGCCGCCGCGCGAGGCGGTCACACCCGCGGCGGCCGACCCGGAGGCGGTCAAGGCCGGCGGCCACCTGTTCCACGACCAGGGCTGCATCGGCTGCCACACCCTGGGTGACAAAGGCGACGCCGACCGCATCGCCCTCGCCGGCGTCGGCCACAAGTTCCGCCCGGGCGCCCTGGCCGCCTTCCTGCGCGACCCCACACAACACCACCCCGCCACCCGCATGCCGAGCTTCGGCCTAGACGAGGCAGAAGGCGCGGCCCTGGCCGCCTTCCTGCGCTCGCTGGCCAAAGCCGAGAAGCCCCCCACCCCAGACGGCGACCCGAAACGCGGCGAGCTGCTGTTCGAGCAGAGCGGCTGCATCAACTGCCACCCAACCGGCACCGCAAAGTCGGCCCTGCCCGCGCCGAAGGCGCTCGGCGAGCTCGCCTCCGGCGCCTGCGAGGCGGCCGATTTCGCTTTCGGCGAAGGGGAGCTGGAGGCGATCGCCGCCGCCCTCCGATCCCAGGCGCCGCGGCACGTCCCCGCCGAATACGCCTCGCACCAGTACACCGCGCTGCGTTGCTCCGCCTGCCACGGGCGGGACGGCGCCCCCGCCTACCGCGAGACCTTCGCCGGCGAGGTCGCCCACCTCGCCCCGCCGCCACCGCCCGTCGAAGAGGGTAAGGCCGCCAAGGAGGCCGAGATCCCCCACCTCGACCACCTCGGCTTCAAGCTGTTGCCGGAGTGGCGGGCGCGCCTGTTCGGGGGGGAGATCGACCCCAAGGTCCGCCACTGGCTGCCGGCGCGGATGCCCGCCTTCCCCGGCAGGGCGGCCGGCCTGAACACCGGCTTCAGCCACCTCGCCGGGCTGCCCGACAAGACCCCGGCGACCCCGGCGCCGGAACCGGCTGAGGTCGAAGCCGGCTCCGCGTTGGCCGGGATCACCGGCTTCTCCTGCGGCACCTGCCACGGCATCGGCGACAAGCCCGCCTTCGCCGTGTTCGAAGGCGAGGGCCCGAACTTCCGCGACGCCGGCGCCCGCCTGCGCGGCGAGTATTTCCACCTCTGGATGAACGACCCCGCACGCCTGTGGCCGGGGACCATCATGCCCAAATACGCCACCGATGGCAAAACGCCACTAACACAACATTACGACGGCGACGCCACCCAGCAGTTCGACGCCATCCACGGCTACCTGCGCTCGCTCGCCGAGTAACGACGAGCCTCAAAATCTCCAGTTCCAACCCTTCACCCGGTTCCCACCCATGCGCCTATCCCTCCCCCTGCTCATAGCCGCCCTCCTCCTCACCCCCGACTCCCCCGCCGCCCCTGGCCTGATCGGCGAATATTTCAAACTCGAGGAGAAGCTCGGCGACGAATACGAGATCCCGGTCAACCTGCAGCCCTGGCTGGTAAGGGTCGACGGGAAGATCGATTTCCCCGAGGTCAGCGGCAACTTCTACGGCAGCAAGCTGGGCCAGAGCTTCATGGTGCGCTGGTCGGGCGCGCTACAGGTCAAGGCGGCCGGGGAATACGGATTCTACACCCACAGCGACGACGGCTCGCGGCTCTACATCGACGACAAGCTCGTGGTCGACAACTGGGGGCCACACTCGATGACCAAGAAGGCCGGCAAGATCTCGCTCGGCGCGGGCACACACACCATCAAGGTCATCTACACCCAGGGCGGCGGCGGCGCCGGCTGCATCGTCGGCTGGACGCCACCTGGCGGCAGCGAGGCCCCGATCCCCGCCGGGTTCCTGTTCCATGACCCGGCGAGGCTGAAGAACATCCGCTGGGACGAGGAGGCCTTCGTGGCCGCCGCCGTCAACCGACCGGCGAAGGCGTCCGCCCAGGCGGTGGCCGGCGGCCTGCCGCCCAAGTTCGGCAGCTTCGTCAGCACCGCCCTGCGCGTCGGCAAGGACCCGAAGGGCGACAACGACGCCTTCCGCACCCGGATCATCCGCCTCAACCCCGAGGGCACCGCCTGCGTCGCCTTCGACGCCGACACCCTGCGCATGGCCGCGGGCTGGACCGGGGGCGGGCTCAAGCTGGTGGGCCTGCCCTTCACCGGCGCCCACGGCCAGTTCCCCTCCGCCGGCGGCCCGAAGGTCTTCACCAACCCCGCCAGCCCCGGCTGGGCGGACGCCTCTGGCACCTTCGACGAACCCCGCCAGCCCGAGGACGGCGCCTACCCGCCCCTCGGCCCCCTGCCGAAATCGCACGCCCACTACAAGGGCCTCTACGTGCACGGCGACAAGGTCGTGCTGAGATACACCGTCGGCGGCAGCGAGGTGCTGGAGATGCCCGCGCTCGAGGCGGGCGTCATCACCCGCACCATCCAGGGCGACTTCTCGAAGCCCGCGGTCGTCTCGCTGGGGACCGGCGAGATCGCGGTCGCGGCGACCTCCGGGAAAATCTCGCGCAACGCCGACGGCCGCACCGTCCTCGCCATCCCCGCCGGCAAACAGCACCTCAAGATCGCCTACGCCGCAGCCCTCCCCTCGGAGGCCCTGGAGGACCTCACCGCCCTCACCCGGGGCGGCCCGGCGCGCTTCCCCAAGACGGTGACCACCAGAGGCGAACTCGCCAAAGAGAGCGATGCCGCCTACGTGCTCGACCGGCTCACCCTCCCCTACCAGAACCCCTACGGGGTCCAGATGCGGGTCGGCGGCTTCGACTTCTTCACCTCAGACCCGGGCAAAGCGGCGGTCTGCACCTGGGACGGCGACGTCTGGATCGTCTCCGGCATCGACGACACGCTGGAGGAACTGGTCTGGAAACGCTTCGCCTCCGGCGGCCACGAGACCCTGGGGCTGCGCATCGTCGATGACGTCATCTACACCGTGGCCGACGACCAGATCACCCGCTACCACGACCTCGACGGCGACGGCGAGGCGGACTTCTACGAGAACTTCAACAACGACTGGGAGCTCACCAGCGGCTTCCACGCCTTCTGTTTCGACCTGCAGACCGGTCCGGCCGGCGACTTCTACTTCGCCTTCGGCTGCCCGGTGCGCGGTGGCGGCCGCAGCTTCGAGCGCATGAGCCGCCACCACGGCTCGATCATCCGGGTATCGAAGGACGGCTCGAAGATGGAGCGCTACGCCACCGGCCTGCGCGCCCCCAACGGCATCGGCGTCAGCCCCACCGGCCAGATCACCTGCGGCGACAACGAGGGCACCTTCGTGCCACGCTGCCCGATCCACTGGATCGAGGAGGGCGGGTTCTACGGCGTCGTCGACGCGGCCGCCGGCTGGAAAACGATGAAGACCACCGCGACGGTGCGCCAGCGCCAGGACGGCCGCCCCGCGCACCTCGACCCGGCCGAAGCCCCCAGGCCGCTGGCCTGGCTGCCGAAGGCGGTCGACAACTCCAACGGCGGCCAGGTCTGGGTCACCAGCGACAAATGGGGACCCTTCGAAGGCGAGATGCTGCACCTCAGCTACGGGCAGAGCGCGCTCTACGTGGTCCTGAAAGAGAACAAGGGCGACTTGATGCAAGGCGGCGTGGTCAAGATCCCGGTGCGCCCGACCTCCAGCGCCATGCGCGGCCGCTTCAACAAGCGCGACGGCCAGCTCTACATCGCCGGCCTGAAAGGCTGGCAGACCAACGCCGGCCGGGAGGGCGGACTCGACCGCGTGCGCTACACCGGCCAGCCGGTCGCCATGCCCTCGTCCCTGAAGGTGCGCGACGGGGGGATCGAGATCGGTTTCACCCAGAAACTCGACCGCGAGCTCGCCGAGGACCCCGAGAGCTACGCCATCAAAGCCTCGGACATCGAGTGGTCGCAGAACTACGGCAGCAAGGTGAACCCGGCTGGCGAAATGCGGGCGAAGTCGGCGCGGCTGCTGCCGGGCGGCCGCTCGGTCTTCGTCGAGGTCGAGGGGCTAAAGCCGGCGCACATGATGGAGATCAAGCTCGACCTCGAGACCGAGGACGGCGAGGAGATCATCACCCAGATCAACAACACGGTCCACGTCGCGGGCTAGCCCGGATATTGCACCAAAAGAATCGCGTGGTTGCTGTAAGTCGTTAGAGTTGAGTTGCTAAAGCTTAACTCACGACACAACCACGCGATGACAG
>JANQMB010000026.1 GCA_028280355.1 Verrucomicrobiales bacterium | reverse complement strand
TACATGGGGGGAGGTTTTCGGATTGGGATTGGAGTGTGGGCGTTCCGCCTGTCTATAGTCGTCCGGCTCACCCCGATTTGATCCCCAGAGATCCGATGTGCATCCAGGCTCTCCCAACTTCCCGAACTCCCCGATGCGGGATCCCGACGACACCCTCAACGTGGGGGGGGCGCCATTGGTTGGGGGTGATCTTCGGCATCGTCTGCGTCGCCTCTACCCCATCGGTGTCTGCCCAAGATCCGGCCGTGCTCGATGCCCGGGTGATCGTGCTCAACGGGGATGTCGCGCCTGGTTATGAGGCGACCGGTTCGACATTTCTCTATGGGCTACACAGCGCGACGGCGCATCTCGGCTCGCAGGGACACGTCGCCTTCCTCTCGGCCTTCGCCGGAGCCCCCGGGGGCTTGTTCCTCTGGCACGAGGGCGCGTTGGCGAACCTGTGGCGAGACGACGAGCCGCTGCCGGCCGGCCAGAGTTCGACACGAAAGGCGTTCTCTTTTTCGCTCGCGGGGATCGATGACAAGGGGTTCCTGGCGGCCCAGTCGTTGCTCTCCTGCCCCGACGGCAGCAATGCCGGCAACTGTACGCTTTGGGTCAACCTCGTCGGGCCATCCACCGGCTACCTGAACTATGTGCATCCCGATTGGGCCCTGCCAGCGACCGGATCGGGTCGCCTGGCGATCAACGGTGCCGGTAAAGTCGCTGCGGTCGGGCGTTACTTCGAGGGCAACGTCTTGCGCGAGGAGTTGCGCGTGTTCTCCTCCCCCAATGCGGGTGGTAGCGATTGGGTGGTCAATTCGGGGGTCGATGTCAACTCGGGTGGCGATGAGGAGATGCTTGCCGACCGGATCAGCGGATTGCAGATCAACGGGGCGGGCGAGGCCTTCGTCCTGGTGACCCTGGAGGATGAGAACGGCAGCGATCGGTCCGAGCGGGCGATCGTCGCCGGGAGCAGCTGGGCCAATGATGAGGTTCTCGCCTTCACCGGCGACCCGGCGCCGGGGCCGCCGGGTCTCGGGGGGCTTCCCTGGCTTGCGTTCCAGAGCCACAAGGCCACCACGGATCGCCGCATCGCCATCCAGGGGAGGGTTCTGGTGGACGGCGGTGGGATCGATGGCCTCTGGTTCGCTTCGCCCACCGACCAGCAGTTGGTCTTCCTCCCGGGGCACAGCTCCTTTGTCGGCGCCCGGGCTGGCGAGCGGATCGCCAGCTGGGGCACCGCGGACTACGGCATCGGCCGTGACGGCGGAGTGGTGTTCCAGGCTCGCACAGATCAGGGGCGCGA
Source organism: Verrucomicrobiales bacterium (assembly GCA_028280355.1). Classification (GTDB taxonomy): domain Bacteria; phylum Verrucomicrobiota; class Verrucomicrobiia; order Verrucomicrobiales; family DEV007; genus JANQMB01. The sequence continues at coordinate 4,508 of JANQMB010000026.1, read as the reverse complement.
CGGGATCTTCCGCTGGAAGGCGGGCTCCCTGGCGGTCCTCCTCATCGAGGGGCAGGCGGCACCGGGGTTCGATGGCCGGACGGTCAACACGGTGAGCATCTTCCGCATGAACCGGCGTGGGGACGTATTGGTGCCGGGCGGTTTGAGCGTGGGCGGCACGGTGCTCTATCTGTTCGAGTCCGGCGTCGAGGAACCGCGTGCCGTCGTGCGGCCGGGGGACGTCTACGACCAGAACGGCGAGCAGAAAACGCTCTCCGCGTTCGCGATGCCGTCGGGTTCCGTCGACGAGCGGGAGGTATTCAACGATCGGGGGCAGGTCGTCCTCGCCCTCCAGTCGACTTTCCCCGCGTCCCTAGGCCTGTTCTTGGTCGAGACCAGCCGCCCCGCCGAGACCTTCCGGCTCGAGGGCGACGACGCGCTGATCCTGGTGCAGACCCTCGCTGGCAAATCGCTGGCCCTGCGCCGGACGAGCGACTTCGTCAACTTCACCGACGTCGCCACCGGGATCACCGGCGACGGGGAGGTGGTCGAAGTGCGTGACGCCGCGGTAAGGGCGACGTTCGACCTCGCCTACTACGTGGTGGTGATCGAGGGAGATCTATAGGGGGACCGCGGGCGAAGTCGTTTTCGGCTTGGGGTTTCCCATCACCATGCGCCCCAGGTCTTCGGTGGCGAGGTAGCGGTTCGAGAGAGGTGGCTGCGGACCTTGATCTCGGAGCTGAAAGGCAGGTGAGAGGTGAAGGGCGGTTACAAACAGGGGGGATCCTTATAACGGCGGGATGGCGAAAAGCGGGTAGGATGGGGACTGTCGGGTTCTTCCCGGTGAACGACTTCAACGCATCACAAACGACAGCCCATCGAACCTGAACCTCCGAAGACCATGAACACCGATCCCGCCCCTATCCCCGATCCCGCCGAGGACGTCCCGGACGCAGAACGGAAACCGGATCCCGTCCCCGAGGCGGCGACCGACGACGGCGTGCCGGCCTCCTCCTTCGCCGATGCCCTGCGCGACGGCGCCGAAGAGGCGAAGCGCGCCGCCAAGGAAGTCGTGCCGGCTATCAAGTCCGCCTTCGGCAAAATCGGCTACGGTCTCGGCTACGGCACCTCATACGCCGGGGTGTTCGGTGTTACGTTGGTCAAAGAGCTGGTGCCCGAGAAGGTGAAGGAAGGCTTCGCCGCCGGCGCCGATGCCGGCAAGGACGCCGCGACCAAGATGGTGAAGCCCGGCGAGAAAGAGGCCGCCCCAGAGAGCGATCCCGGTGAAGAGCCTGGGGTGGGGTATGCCGTGAGCTGAGAAAAGGGGGGGAGCCGCCTGCGGCGGCGGATATGGGATATAGGATATAGGAGATGGGATCCTATTGGGGAGTGGGGTGACCGGTCCCACCCGATGGGTAGGGCATGCTTCCCCTTGGCGTATCTCTCCCTCGACAAAGGGCGGATCTGTTCAACGATGCAGCGTGAAGGTCTTGCTCACCGGCGCGAGCGGTTACATCGGCCTGCGTCTGCTGCCATCGCTGCTAGAGCGTGGCCACACGGTGATCGCCCTGGTCAGGGACCGGCGCCGCTTCCCCGAAGACGAGTTCGCCAGCGCGGGAGACCAGCTGCAGGTCATCGAGGGCGACCTTCTCCACCCCGCGTCCCTACCACCCGCCCCCGCCGACCTGGATGCCGCCTACTACCTCGTCCACTCGATCGGTGCCGGTGCCGACTTTGGCGACACCGAACTCGCCATCGCACGGAATTTCACTTCCTGGTTGGATCGCGGTTCCTGTCGCCGGGTGATCTATCTCGGCGGGCTGGGTGAGGGCACGGGCGGGTTGTCCGAGCACCTCCGGTCCCGTCATGCGGTCGGCGAGGTGCTCGGTGGGGCCGGGGCGTCGCTCACCATCTTGCGGGCATCGATCATCGTCGGTTCGGGGTCGGCCTCCTTCGAGATCGTCCGCGACCTCGTCGAGAAACTCCCGGTCATGGTGTGTCCCAGGTGGGTCGATACCCGCTGCCAGCCCATCGCGATCCGCGATGTGATCGATTACCTGACCGCCGTGCTCGAGCTCCCCGAGACGGAGGGTCGGACGTTCGACATCGGTGGGCCAGAGGTGTTGAGATACCGCGACCTGCTGCGGGGTTACGCGGAGGTCAGGGGGTTGAAGCGGCGCTTTATCCCCGTGCCCTTCCTGAGCCCCCGGCTCTCTTCGTGGTGGCTCTATCTGGTGACCTCCACCCGCTTCTCGCTGGCCCAGTCGCTGGTCGACTCGATGAAGAACGAGACGATCTGCACCGGTTTCGAGATCCGCGAGCTGGTCCCCCTCGAACTCCTCGACTACAAGCAGTCGATCGGGCGGGCCCTCTCCCGCATCGCTCAGAACCGGGTGCCGTCGAGCTGGATCGACTCGCTGGTCGGCGGCTCGCTCGACCCCCGGTTCATCGATGCCATCAAGGTTCCCGAGCACGGGGTCTACGCGGACCGCCAGAGTGTCCCGCTCGGCGCCCGGCGCGACGAGGTGATCGATGCCGTCTGGTCGCTCGGGGGGGAGAGGGGCTGGCCGTCGATGAACTGGGCCTGGAGCTTGCGCGGATGGATCAGCCGCATCAGCGGCGGGATCGGTACCCGCCGCGGCCGCCGCCACGCGCGCGAGCTAAGGGCCGGCGATGCCCTCGACTTCTGGCGCGTCCTGCTGTCGGACGAGGCGACGGGCCGCCTCATCCTCTATGCGGAGATGAAACTCCCCGGGGAGGCCTGGCTCGACTTCTGTGTCACCGAGACCGAGCTGTTCCAGACCGCCACCTTCCGTCCCCAGGGGTTGCTCGGCCGCCTCTACTGGTTCGCCGTGCTCCCCGTCCACTGGATCCTCTTCCCGCGCATGGCCCGGCGCCTGGCCGCTGGTGGGAGCTGATCCCCCCCGCCACCCGGGCGAGGTGGGGGCGCGGGTGGTCCCTAAGGACCCTGTGTGACGAACGCTTCGATGTCCCGGTAGACGTCCTTGATGTCCAGCCGGCTGAGCGTGCGGAGGGTGAAAAGCTCCAGTTCCTTCGACTGCCCCTTCAGCAGGTGCTTGCCGAGTGACTCGAACGGGTACTCCCGCGTCGCGCTGCGAATGACTGATCCATCGATAGTGAGCCGCACGTCGAGGTCTCGGGTCATCGACTCGATGCGGGAGGCGAGATTGACGGTGTTGCCGAGAATGGTGAAATCCCGCTTTAGCGGGGACCCCACGTTCCCCTCGTGGACCATGCCGTGGACCAGGCCCACCCCACCGTAGAGGTGGCGATGCGCACTCGTCGCATCGGAGGCCGCCCGCTGGCGCGCCATCTCCCCCAGGATGGATAGCGCCGCCTCGATGGCGGAATCCGGGCTGCGCCCGGGAAAATACGCCAGGACCCCATCGCCGGTCAGTTTGTTGACCTGCCCGCCCTCGCCGATGACGGCCGCTGAGCAAATCTCCGCATGGCTGTTGACCAACCCGATCAGCTCCTCTGCGGCGACGTGTTCCGCGAAGCGGGAGAAGCCGATGATGTCGCTGTAGAGGACGGTCACGCGTTCGCGGCGGGGGGCCACCGAGGTCGGCCGGATGCCCTGTTCGAGCATCTCCAGCAGGCTGGGTTGTGTGTACTCCGCGATGATCCGGTGGGACTCGAGCAAGGAGGACAGCATCTCGCGGAACGCGAAGGGCAGAGATTCCGCGGCGTTGTTCAGATTGAACACCTTCATGGACCAGTCGGGGAACAGCCGCTCCTCGACCTCGGGTTCCGTCTTGAGGCGCAGCAGGTCCTTATGCCGCTCGTCGGGGGCGATCCGCTCGTGGTAGAGCCGGTCGACTTCGTCCCCTGCGCCCTCCAGAACCTGGAAAAACGCGTCGCCGAGACAGACGAGGAACCCTGTGATCTCCCGTTGGCGGTTATAACGTTGGGCGGACTCCCCGATACGGTCGATATCCTGCCCCGAGAGCGCGCGGGAAAATCTGCTGACGTAGTACATCCGCTTCATATGATGAGATCGACCGTCTCCCAACCCTGCGCTGTTGTGGGGTGGGAAGCAAGATCCGGTCGCAGGCTTCGTCCGGCCGGCTGGCTATCCGGTGAGGTATGCGCCCGGTCGCGGTTCAGCGGAGAGACCTCCGGAGTTCGTCGGCGCGCTTCGAGATGGCGGCCCGTTCGGCGCTGCTCTTCCTCTCGTAGTTTCTCACCTGGAAGAGCATCCGGTGGTTGTCTTTGATCTTGTCGTAATTGCGGTCAAAGAAATCCCAGTAGAAGGTGGTCACCGGGCACGCGTCGCCACCGCTCGACCGCCTCGGGTCGTAGCGGCAAGCTTTGCAGTAGTTCGACATCCTGTTGATGTAGTTCCCGGAGGCGCAATAGGGTTTCGTCCCTCACAGCGATGGGCGGCCGATGCTCTAGGGTGTGTTCATGCAAGTTTGTCGCCATGTCTCGACTGTGGGGGGTGAAATGGATGGATGCGGTGAAGATGACGTCGAGCTTGGCGAGGCTCTTTGGCCTCGGGAAGATCT
>JANQMB010000120.1 GCA_028280355.1 Verrucomicrobiales bacterium | reverse complement strand
ACGGCGGGGCGGCCAAATGCTAATGGGGCCCCCGGTGGCGGCGGTGCCACCGCCGGGACCCCGGCGCGGATGCCCCCCTAGCGGGGACGTTTCCCCGGGGGTGGGGGGGCTGGCTCCCCCCTGTTGGCCCGGGTGGCCCTACTCCCCGGCCGGCAGCTCTTTGATCCGGATGTTGCGGAAGTAGATCGGCGCGCCAGCGTGTTTCCCCTGGAAGCCGATGTGCCCCTCGAGCGGGAGCTCCGCCGCGGGCTTGCTGAGCCAGCCGGGGATGTCGCTGCCGTCGGGGTTCTTCTTCGGGTCGGTCCACTTGGACATGTCCATCTCGGTGACCAGCTCGCCGTTGAGCACGACGGTGATCATCTTGCCCTTGCAGGTGATGGTGAAGCGGTTCCACTCGCCGGGCTTCTTCACGACGCTCTTCTTGGCGCCGAGGCGGCCGAAGATCGCGGCGCACTGCCAGGTCTTGTCGGCTTTCGCCCACTTCTCGGAGTGGTCGTCGGCGATCTGGATCTCGACCGAGTTGGGGATCCAGTTGCCGATGTCGCTGCAGTGGACGATGACGCCGCTGTTGGTGGCCTCGGCGTTCTTGAACTCGAGGTCGAGGACGAAGTCGTTGTATTTTTTCGCCGACCAGATCGCCTGGTCCTGCGAGGCGGTGAGGACGCCCTCGCCGTCGCGGGTCCAGACGCCCTCGGGGTACTTGGCGTCGCCCAGGTCCTTCGCGAAGAGCGGCTTCCAGCCCTCGGCCGAGGTGTCGGGGTGTAACTTGGTCCCCTCGTGATGGTCGGCGAGAGCGAAGCTGGCGGCGAGCAGGATGGCGGTGGGGATTCTGATGAACATGGGGGGAGCCATACTCGGGAGGGGCGGGTAGGGCAACGGGTTTCGCGGGCCGGGGGGTGCGACGTGGCCATTCGACCAAAAACTCATTGGAACCTACGCCTTTCCCAACTACCGTAGGTACTCGTGACTGTCAGCGAGGTCAAAGACCTCCCAGTGAGGCAGAAACTCCAGCTCATGGAGGCGATTTGGGAGGATTTGCGAACGGTATTCGAGGAGAGCGAGCTTCCCGAATCTCACCGCGATCTGCTTGACGAACGCCGGCGCCGTGTGAAGGAGGGGGACGCGCGTTTGCTCGATTGGGACGAAGCAAAGGGCATGCTGGGTCGGGGATGACGAAAGTCAGGATTTCTGAAGATGCCGTAGCAGATCTCAATGAGGGATTCCTCTTCTACGAGTCCCAGGAAGCGGGATTAGGCGACTACTTCATCGCGGCCATCCGTGCCGATATTGAGGGGCTCAAGGTTACGGCAGGTGTTCACCGGATCGTCTACCGAGACTTCTATCGGTTGATTGGGAAGACGTTCCCTTTCGGTGTGTCTTGCACCTACGCATCCGATGTTGCCGATGTCTGGGCGGTGATCGACCTCAGGCGGGATCCCTCTTGGGTATTGCAACATCTCGACGTGAAGATTGGACGATCGGATGCCACAAACCCGTAGCCCGCCCGCCGGCGGGTGGTTGATCTTGGACGTTGAGCTAAAGAAATGGAGACATTGCCCGATATAGCCGAACATTTTCCCATCAAGCAGGGCTTTTGTCATCCGGACTGGGCTGCTATCTCGGAGACGATCGAGAACCACCTTCCTGAGCCGGAGTGGAGTTCCGCATGGGGAGCTGCTTCACGACGCTGGGTTGACCGGATTCGAGACACGCTCGGGGGCGACTATCAGGTCTATGAAACGGCCAATTTCATGATTCTCTCCGAGGCTCCGACGCGCGTCATCAAGGACGCGTGCAAGTCGTACGAAGACTCTTTGAAGCGTATTTTTGTCAGCCTTGAGGGTGTCGCATCGGACGAGGGATACGGAAAGCACGTCGTCATGATGTTCGCTGACATCGACGACTACTATCGCTATATCACCTACTTCTATCCCGAGGGAGAGCATCCGATGTCGGGTGGCGTTTGCCTTAGTGGTGAGGGATATGTTCACTTCGCTTTCCCGACCACTGACTACTCCTCATATCGAACTGTTCTGGTTCACGAACTGACCCATGGTTGTCTCGGGCATCTTCCGGTTCCAACATGGCTCAACGAGGCGCTGGCGATGAGAATGGAGCAAGTGATCTGTGGCTCCGACATTTTCCAGATCGATCAAGAGATCTACGAGAAGCACCAACGGCATTGGGACGAAGGGACCATCCAGCAGTTTTGGTCGGGCGAATCCTGGGGGCTTCCTGGCGACAGTTTCGAACTCAGTTATAACATGGCTCAGGTTCTGTGGCGAAAGGTCGAGGTGGATCTAGCGGTGCCGCATGCCGAGATGCTCCGGTTCATTCTGGATGCCCATTTTGAGGATGCGGGTGAGGCCGCATGCCGTACGAATTTCGGTCTAAGCCTCGGCGATCTGGTGATGGATTTCTTGGGCGAGGGTACATGGGCACCAGATCCGGCGTCGTGGTCTAGTGATGTGGCGATAGTGGCGGAGGATAGTGTCACTTGCTCGCTTTGCGCTGGTTAGCGTAGGCGCCCTGCGTTGTGGCTATCGGCTCTGTTAGTGGACTAGCCGTCCGGAGGTGTACCGGAGAGTGCTTACCTTGACTACGCCCCCCTTCGCGTGGCGCGGCGGAGCCCTAGCCCGAGCAGCAGGGCGAAGAGGGCGCAGCCGGTGGAGGCGACGAGGTGGGGGGTCGCGCCGGCGGGGGCGGCGAGGGGCATCGCCTCGGTGGTGTCCCAGTAGAGGTCGAAGAGGTCGCTGTCGTTGCGCACCTCGAGGGATTGTAGCTTGTCCATGCCGTCGAAGGGGACGACCTCGAACTCGCGCTGCTCGCCGACCCGGAGGGTGGAGCTGTCGAGCAGCTGGCGGTCTTCGAAGGCGTAGTGGAGCACGGCGATCTTGCCGTCCTCCTCGGGTTCGATCTCGCCCGCGAGGACGGCGTCGATGCGGTATTCGGCGGCGTAGAGCAGGGCGGTGTACGAGGTCGATTGGGGGTTCGGCAACGGCGGTTTGTCCAGCATGGTGGCGAGGATCCGCGCCCGCCCCTCCGCCGTGGCCGCAGGTTCCCCGCCGTCGAAGGCCACGTCCTCCCACTCGACCTCGGCGTCGCGGGCGGCGGTCTCGGAGAGGAACAGGTCGCGGGCGGCGATCGCCCAAACGACCGCCTTCTTGCCCCTCATCAGGGTCGCGCTGCCCTTGCGCCTGGCGAGGGTCGCCCGCACCTCGGTGGCGCCGCCACCGTTGATGGCGACCACGTCGAGCGGGGTGTCGAGCTTGAGGGCGAGGTGTTCGGCGAAGCCCGCGCCCTCGCCCCAGTCGAGGGTGGCGGCGGAGTAGATGTTGGTGAAGCTGTCGCCGAGCAGGACGATGGGGGAGCCCGCGTCGCGGGTCGCGCCGCGCACCGGCTCGACGCTCACCTCCTCTTCGGCGAACCCGGCCGGGCCGATGTCGAGCTTCTCGACCAGGTCGCCGAGCGACGCCCGCCGCTCGCGTGGCGCGGCCTCCAGCTGGGCGTCGCCGGGTTCGAACCAGGGTTTCGCCATGAGGTGGGCGGCGATCTGGCCGGCGGCGAACTCCATGCCGGCGGGGGTCCAGTGGGTGTCCTGCTTGAGGAACAGCCGGGTGTCGTCCTTGAGCTCCCAGAACGACGCCGTCATGTCGAGCACCTCGACGTTGGGCAGGGTGTCCAGCTGCCCGTAGAAGGCCGCGGCGTCGGGGTGGGCCACCGGGCCCTCGGCAGGGCGGCCGAGGTGTTCGGGATAGATGGTGGGCTTCACCGGGATCGGGACGAGCACCAGTTCGACCCCGAAATCTTCGAGCTGGCGGGCGAAGGCCGTGATGGCGGCGAGCGGCGAGCGCCACGGGGCGCGGCGGGGGTCCTTGGCGACCGAGTCGGGTTCGGGCGCCAGCGGGCCGTACCCGGTGATCGCGTCGAGGGCGGTCTGGAAATACAGCCAGCCGTCATCGCCGATACGCGCCTTGCGGTTCCCCTCGCGCAGCGGACCTCGGGTGAGCGCGCTCTGCACGGCGCGACGCGGCGGGCGGGTGAAGTCGGCGTCTTCGAGGGTGCCCTCGAAGGCTTTGAGGTGGGCGAGCAGGCCCCGGTTGTTCTGGGGCTTGAAGAACTCGGCCGCCGGGATCCAGCGCTCGGCGCCGGCGGGCTTGGCGGCCTCGTACAGGTTCCGGTATAGCGGCGGCAGGGTGATGATCAGCAGGAAGGCGAACACGAAGGCCCACGCCGCGCCGCGGCCGAGGCGCACCTCGACGTCGTCGTGCTCGTTGGCGTAAGGGTTCTTCATCTGCTAGAACTGGAAGTAGAGGAAGGGGTTGAAGCCCTGGCTGAACATCAGGGAGAGCCCGAGGGCGAGCAGCAGCAGGCCGAGCGCCGCCTTGCCGGCGGTGAGCGTCCTGAGGATCTCGGCGGTGCGCGGCATCGCGAAGGCGGCGAAGAAACAGACCGCCATGAAGAACAGCGCCGCGGGCCGGGTGACCTGGGCGAGCGTCAAGGCGGCCGAGGGCTCGACCGGCGCCACCCCGAACATCGCCCCGAGGTATCGGCCGGCGACCTCGAAGTTCTCAGCGCGGAAGAACACCCAGGTGATCAGCACGACCACGAAGGTGACGGCGACTTTGACCGGCGCGGGGACGCCGGCGTACCGCGAGCTGCCGCCGACCATGCGTTCGAGGGCCAGCATGGCGCCGTGGATCCCGCCCCAGGCGATGAAGGTCCACTGCGCGCCGTGCCACAGGCCGCCGATGAGCATCACCAGCATGAGGTTGATGTAGTTGCGCGCCGGGCCCCTGCGGTTGCCGCCGAGCGGGATGTACAGGTAGTCGCGCAGGAAGCTGGAAAGCGAGATGTGCCAGCGGCGCCAGAACTCGGTGATGGATTTCGACTTGTAGGGGGAGTCGAAGTTCTCCGGGAAGCGGAACCCGAACATGCGCCCGAGGCCGATCGCCATGTCCGAGTAGGCGGAGAAGTCGAAATAGATCTGGAAGGCGTAGGCGCAGACGCCGATCCAGGCCGCCGGCGCCGAGAGCGAGCCGGCGCCGGCCCCGAAACAGATGTCGGCCAGCTCGCCGGCGGGGTTGGCGAGCAGGATCTTCTTGGCGAAGCCGAAGTTGAAGCGGGTCAGGCCGTAGGTGAAACCGCCGACCGTGTGGACCCGCCGCCGGATCTGTTCGGCGACGCTGCCGTACCGGACGATGGGCCCCGCCACCAGCTGGGGGAACATCGACACGTAACAGGCGAAGCCGAGGAAGTCCGGCGCCGGCCGCGCGTGGCCGCGGTAGATGTCGATGGTGTAGGACATCGACTGGAAGGTGTAGAAGGAGATCCCCACCGGCAGGATGATCTGGTAGAAGAAGGGCGGCAGCGCCACCTCGCCGAGGCCCAGCGCGACGGCCAGGCCGGAGACGTTCTTGGCGAAGAACCCGGCGTATTTGAAGAAGGCGAGCACGCCGAGGTTCACGGACACGGAGATCCAGACGCCCGTCTTGCGCCGCGCCCCGGACGCGCCCTCGGCGCCGACCATCTTCCCGCAGCGGTAGTCGATCCACGTCGAGCCCAGCATGAGGAACACGAACCAGGGGTTCCACCAGGCGTAGAAGGCGTAGCTGGCGAGGGTGAGGACGAGGTGGCGCCACGACGCGGGCGCGAGGTAATAGGCGCCGAGCACCAGCGCCAGGAAGTAGAAGACGAAGATGTGTGAGCTGAATACCACCCCCGGAAAGGCCTAGGGTGCGTTCGAAAACCCTCGCGGCGCCATCGACGCTAGAGGTGTGGCAAAAAGCCGGCTACGCCGGTGTGGTCGTTTCTGGCAGCGGATCTTTCCCCCAGCCGCGTTGTTGCGGCTCGGGCGAGGATGCTTATCCTCTCCCTCGCCGCGCCTAACGGCTGCGGGAAAGCTCTCGCTGTGGCACTCGCGATCGTTTTCGAACACACCCTAGCTTTAGCGAGATCCGCCAGATTTTAAAGCGGCGCGGATCCGATGAGGGGATTTTAACGCCCGCCCCCCCCCGTGCCCGGCACCGCTTTCCCCGGTTTCTTCGGCTGGGTGATGAAGGGCGGGCGCAGGTAGACGGGTTCGGGCGGGGTCGCCGCCAGCTGGGCGAACTCCCCCTCACCCATGGTGGCGGCGAGGGTCGCCAGC
>JANQMB010000119.1 GCA_028280355.1 Verrucomicrobiales bacterium | reverse complement strand
ATGACCCCGGCGATCTTGCCCTCGCCCCCGCGCAGGCTACAGCCGCCGAGGACAGCGCCGGCGATGGCGTAGAGCTCGAAGAAATTGCCGAACTTCGAGGGCACGGCGCTGTTGCCGTCGAGCACGAACATGATGCCGCCGAAGCCGGCGAGCAGCGAACAGATCACGTAGGCGCCGATCTCCATCCGGTCGTTCTTGATGCCGCTGAACCGCGCCGCCTCCTTGTTCCTCCCCATCGCCTGGAGATAGCGCCCGAAGGTCATCTTGTTCAGGACGACCGCGGCGACGACCCCGATGAGGATGAGCACGACGAACGACATGGGGACGAACCCGAACAGTTCGCCCTTCACCATGCCCTGCTTCAGGTCCTCGAACTCGTTCGCGAACCCCCGGGTCTTGTCGCGGCCGACGCCGCGCGCCAGCCCGCGGTAGATGAACAGGCCACACAGGGTGACCAGGAAAGGCTGCAGGCGGAGCTTGGTGATGAGCAGGCCGTTGGCGAGGCCGACCAGGGAGGACATCAACAGGACGACCAGGAAGGCGACCGGCACGCTCACCGGATCGGCGAAGAACAGCCAGCCGTCGCGCAGCAACATCGCGAAGCTGACACCCGAGAGCCCGATCACCGCGCCGATGGACAGGTCGATCCCCCCCGTGATGATCACGAACGCCACCCCGATCGCGATGATCCCGTACAGCCCCACGTAGCGCAGCATGTTGGTCAGGTTCGCGCCCCCCCAGTAGGCCGGCTCCACGAGGCCGGTGACGAGAAAGATCAGCGCCAGCAGGGCGAATATCCCCAGGCTCTTCTGGTTCTCCCGGAGGAATCCCTGCAATCGGTTCGGTCTCTCGTTCATCTATCTCGTATCGGTGGCGAGTTGCATGATCGCCTCTTCGCAAAGCTCGTCGCGCCCCAGCTCACCGGCGATCCGCCGTTCGTGCATCACCAGCACCCGGTCGGAGATACGGAGGATCTCCTCGAGCTCGCTGGAGATCAGGAGGATGGCGGCGCCGCCCTTGGCCATCTCCTCGATGACCGCGTAGATCTCGCTCTTCGACATCACGTCCACCCCGCGCGTCGGCTCGTCGAGCAGGAACACCTTTGGCTTCAGCGCCATCCACTTGGCCAGCGCCACCTTTTGCTGGTTGCCGCCGGACAACATCCCCACCTCCACGTCGACGCTGTTCGCCTTGATGCTCAGGCGCCCCCTCGCCTCCTCGGCGACCGCGGTGACCTCCCGGTCGCGCACGAAACCCGCGGTCTGGTAGCGGAACAGGTTCGCCATGGCCACGTTGTCGCGGATCGGCATCTCCAAGACCACCCCCTGCGCCTTGCGATCCTCCGGCACGAAGGCGAGCCCTGCGGCGACGGCGTCGCGCGGCCTCGAGATCGCCGTATCGACACCCCCCACCCGGACGCTGCCCCCCTGGATGGGGTCGATCCCGAAGATGGCCCGCGCCAGCTCGGTGCGCCCCGCCCCGACGAGGCCGGCCATCCCTAGGATCTCGCCGGCCCTGAGCTGGAAACTCACGCCGGACGGCGCGCCGGCGACGTGGAGGTCGTCCACCTCGAGCAGCACCTCGCCCACCCCGACCTCGCCCTTCTCGTGCAGCTGGAGGTCCCTGCCGACCATCAGCGAGACCATCGCGTCGTGGTTGATCTCCGACCTGGACAGCTCGCCGCTGTTCTCGCCGTCGCGCAACACGATCACCCGGTCGGCGATGCGCTGCACCTCGGCGAGCCGGTGGGAGATGAACACGATACACATCCCCTCGTCGCGCAACCTCGCCATCAGCTCGAGCAGAGTGTCCGTCTCGTGCTGGGTGAGGCTGCTAGTCGGCTCGTCCATGATGAGCACCCTCGCCTCTTGGGACAGCGCCTTGGCGACCTCGACCATCTGCTGGTGGCCGATGCTCAGCGCCTCGACTTTGGTGTCCGCGGAGAAGCGCATGCCGAGCTGGCCGAGGAGCTCGCCGGCCCGCGCCCGGATCTCCCCCTTGTCGATGAAACCGCCCCGCCCCGGCTCCCGCCCGAGGAAGATGTTCGCGCCCACGTCGAGGTTGTCCGCCAGGTTGAGCTCCTGGTGGATGAAGGCGATCCCCAGGTCGGCGGCGCGGTTGACGTCCGGGATCTCCACCGGGCTCCCCTCGAAGAGGATCTCGCCCGCGTCGGGGCGGTGCACGCCCGCCAGGCACTTCATCAGCGTGCTCTTGCCGGCGCCGTTCTCCCCCATCACCGCCACCACCTCGCCGGGGTAGAACTTCGCGTCCACGCCGTCCAGCGCCTGGACGGCGACGAAACGCTTCGAGATTCCCCGCGCTTCGACGATCGGGGCTCGGGGGCTGGCCGGCATCGCCTGGGTCGCCAGAGAGGCGCTCCTAGCTACTCTTTGCCGAGCTCCTCGATCAGCCCCTGCCGGCGCTGTTGCGCGTTGAGGACGTCCAGGTTGCCGACGAACACCATGATCTTTCCGCCCTCCGGCATCCTCTTCTTGATCATGCGGCCCAACATGCGCCCGGCCTCGACGTTGTTCGTCCCCAGGTAGAAGCGCCGCTCGCTGTCGGGCGCGTCGCTGTCGTGACACAGCAGCGGCATGGCGGCGGCGACCTCGTTGAGCACGGCGGTCTGGTTGGCCGGGTCGAGTGGGCTGACTGCCACCCCGCTGTAGCCGCCCTTGGTGAGGATGTCCTCGAGGATCCGGTTCTGCTCGGCCGGCTCGCCGTTGGGCGGGGCCTGGAAATCGCAGCGGACCCCGAAGTCCTTGGACGCCTGATAGCAACCCGCCTCGGCGTATGTCCAGAACGGGTCAGGCCCGTTGATCACGAACGAAAACTTGGGCCCCGAGGCCGGCAGGGATGCGCCCTGTGCCTCCTTGTAGATCGCCTGCTGCCCCTTCAGATCGTCCCAGAACGCCTTCACGTTGTCGTCCGTGATCGTCTTGGCCGGCACCTCGATCTCCTTGTTCTCCGGCACCTCGATCTCCTTGCCGTCGGCGATGTCCTTGAGGTACTTCACCGACAGGTAGCCGAACTGGTAGGGCTGCTGCACGATGGTGCCCTCGATCGTGCCGTCGACGATCCCCTGCAGGGTCGCCTCGTCCTCGTCGAACGAGAAGATCTTCACCTCCCCGACCTTCCCGGCACCCTTCACCGCCTCGAGGCAGGCCGGGGCGTTGTAGGCCCAGAGGCCGACGAGGGCGTCGACGTCCGGGAACTTCACCAGGGTGTTCTCGGCGTTCTTCTTCGCCTCGGTGCCGTCACCACCATCGGTCTTGGTGCCGAGGATGGTGAACTTGCCGGCGGTGATGCCGCCGCTCGCCCCACCGTCGCCGCCCCCCCCGCAAGCCGCTAGACATCCGACGCCGAACCCGGCGGCGAGTTTTCCAAGTACTTTTTGAATGCTCATCTGGAGACTGACTAGAACCAGAATGGTTACACGGCAAAGGTGGGGAGCAAAGTGTGAATTCGCGACGGGATAGGGCAAATTCACGACTCCCTCGTACCTCCAACCGATCCCGCAGCATCGCCCCTCTCGTTTCTCGCGATCCATGTGACGAATCGAACGCATAGGACCACAATAATGGTCGATAAGAACCACGTCCCGACCGTGGTGGGGGTGGCGAATTTCTAGAAACGCTTAACAAAAGTTCATCGGCTGTGGTCTGAACCCCTGTTGAGTTTCACCTTGCAGACCGTAACATGGGGGCCGTTACGGAGTTTCGGCTACGACAGAACGGGCGCTGATGAATCCACCGAAGATCCCCGAATACTCCCTGCATTCCCCCATCGGCGAGGGCTCCACAGGCAGCGTGTGGTCGGCGAGCTACCAGGACAGGGGCCGCTTCGCCATAAAGGCCCTGAAGGGCTTGGCCATCAACCGCCAGTTGCTGTCCGACGCGCTGGTCAGGGTCTACAGCAGCGCCCCCCACCCGGGGGTCATCGCGATCCGCGATTTCGACCTCGCCAGCCCGCAGGCCTATATCGCCATGGAGCTCTGCGCGGAGGAGGTGCGGCTGGCCGACGGCCGGAGGGTCCTGCGGCCGCGCAACCTCGAATCGCTGTGCGGCGCCCTGCCTTCGGACGAGGCCTGGAAGCTCCTGATGCAGGCCGCCGACGGTCTCGCCTTCCTGCATCGCAAGCGCATCATCCACTGCAACGTCAAGCCGTCGAACCTCCTCCTCGACGGGGCGGATTCCCCGCGGGTCAAAGTCGCCGATTTCGCACAGGGGATGCTGGGGGGGATCGAGCAGATCGACCCGGGCGAGTCGCTGTTCTACGCGCCGCCAGAGCAGCTCCGCGACGCCGACCACTTCTTCGAGGGGCGTGGCGAGCTGTGGGACGTCTACAGTTTTGGCGCCACCGCCTACCACCTCCTGACCGGCGACTTCCCCCGCCTCAATAGCGCCATCGCCGACTTCCGCAAACAGGGTGCCCGGCAGCTCGACCTCCACCGCACCGTCCCGCCGGAACAGGTCGCCGACGCCCTGGAACAGGAGCCAGAGATCCGCTGGCCGACCGAGGCAAGCTCCGAGCTCGAGACCCGGCGGCGCCACATCGTCGAGACCTGCCTCTGCCTAAAGCCGGACGGGCGCCACGTCGATATGCGCGAGGTCCTCGACGCCTTGCGCGAGGCGGTGTCGGAGACCGAGCACCGCTCCGAGCTCGCCGGGCTCGAGCTGGAACGCGACGGCCTGGCGCGCTCGGCCCAGCGCGCCAAGCGACGCGCCCGGACGTTCGGCGCCGGCGCCGCAGCGGCAGCTGGCGTAGCGGCCTTCGCGCTCTATAACGGTTCGGTGAACCCACGGGCCGCCGAGGAGACGCCGCCCCCTCCCGCACCCGCACCCGCGCCCGAGACCCCGGATCCGCCGGAGGAGGATCCCGCCACCATCGCCGAGCGCCAGGCTCGCATGGCCGCGGAAGTGGAGCTCGCCGGTGCGGTGGACGACCTGCGCCATTCACAGGACGCGCTCGACCAGATCTTCGCGATGATCGCCGCCCGCGATGGCGAGGGCAACCCGCTCTACGACGTGCCGGAGGGCACCCTCGGCACGGTGCTCAACTACTACGACGAACTCGTCGCCCGCCACCGGGACAAGCCCGAGATGAAGGAGCCGCTGACCCGCGCCCTGGACAACGGCGGCCAGCTACACATGATGTTGGGCGACAGCCAGGAGGCGCGCAGCAGGTTCCGCGAGGCGGCCGAGCTGTCCGGGTCGCTCGAGGTCGGGGGCGGCGACGCGGCCGACGTGCTCGTCCGGCGCGCCTCCATCTTCCAGAACCTCTCCGACGCCGAATCGGCGTGCGGGTTGCCGCGTGCCGCGGTCGGCTCGGCAGGACAGGCGAACGAGATCTTCAGCACCCTGGCCGGGCGCGACCCCTCGAGCGCCACGGCCTCGCGGGCGCTGGCGAGGAGCTCCCTCCAGCTTGCCCGCAAGATGGCCGACTCCGGACAGAACGGCGAGGCGGGCATCCACATCGACCGCGCCGAACGCCTGCTCGAGAAACTCGAGGAGGAGAACCAGATCAACGAAGACGACCTCTTCCTGCTGGCCGGCGCCAGCTTCGAGCGCGGCCGCGTCGAACGCGCGCTCGGCAACCGGGAGGACGCCATCAAATCACAGATCGAGAGCATCGACCGTTTCCTCGGCCTGCTCGACGCCCGGCCCGACGTGCCCTCCTACCGCTTCCAGCTGGCTCGCGCCTACGGCGAAGCGGCCGACCTCGCCGCGCGCCTCGGCGAGATCTCGGAGGCGCAGACGGCCAACGAGGAGGCGGCCGGACTGCTCCGTTCGCTGGCCGACTCGAACGCTGACAAGCCGGCCTACCGGTTCGAGCTGGCCCGCCGCATGCGGGCCGACGCCGCCCGCCTGCGCGACGCCGGCAAGGGGGACAAGGCCCGCGCCGAGCAGGAGAAGGCGCTCATCTTGCTCGAAGACCTCCACCAGTCGTTCCCGGAGAACGCGCGCTACGCCTACGAGTTCGCCATCGTGAGCGGCATCCAGTCCGACCTCTTCGGGGAGGCGGGCAAGGGCAAGGAGGCGGTGGGGCTCGGGCGGCGTTCGGTGGAGCTGATGCAGGAGCTGCTGAACGAGGACCTCGACCTCGAGCGGGGCGACTCCAAACGGCCGCGGTACCGCCGCGCGCTCGCCGCTCTCTACGGGAAGCTCGGCCACCACACCGAGCGCCTCGGCGAGCAGGAGAAGGCCATGCACTGCTTCGAGAAATCCCTCCGCCAGTACCTGAACCTCACCGCCGCGAACCCGGACGACAAGAGCGCCGCGGAGGGCGTCAGCTGGGCGGAGAAAAGGATCGCCCGGCTACGCTAGGGGAGGGCGCCCACGCCCAAGGGGCATGGCGAGCTTCCTGCTGCCCCTACCACCCCTGTAGGAAGCTCGCTTGCGAGCGATTCGGGCAGCCCACGGGGAGGGGCGGCATCTTGCCGTCCGATGGACGCGTTCCCAACATGGCGGCAAGATGCCGCCCCTCCGGTCGCTATTCCGACTTCAGGACAAAGCTCAGCCAGCCCCTGGATCAAAGCGAACGTTCTCAAACACGCCCTAGAAGCGCCCCTTGAACACGATCCAGGCCGCGACCGTACCGAGCGCGATCACCACCGCGGCGACGGCGGGCACCGGCAGGACCTTGCGCTTGATCAGCACCATCACCGCGCCCAGCGCCAGCCAGATCGCGAGCTTGCCCATCATCCAGACCGGGAACCCGAGGTTCAGCTTCGCCTGCAGACCGAACCCGCTGACGAGGATCAGGACGAGGCCGATGCCGTGCCCCGCCGCGGCGACCTTCAGGCTCTTCCCCGCCCCGAGCATCGCCCCGAGGCTGACGAACAGGACGATGATTCCGACGACGTGGATCAGCTTGTAGGTGAAGGGGTCCATCGCCACCCTCTAGCTCATGGGCGGGCCGCGGTCAATCGGCGACCTCGGGGGGGGCGGTGCGCCCGCGGCCCCCTCAACCGCCCTTGGACTCCCTGATGAAGTCGGCCAGGTCCCCCTTCAGCGCCTCGAGGGCATCGGGGTTGGTGTACATCATGTGCCCCCCCTCATAGTGGCCGAACTCGAAGTTCTCCCGTAGGGAGGGGGCGATCTCGAGGTGGTCGAGCGTGTAGGTGATCGCCAGATGCGGCGTCGCGAGGTCGTAGTGCCCGCAGGCGATGAAATAGCGGATATGCTCGTTGGCGCGCAGCGTCCCCCCCACGTGGTCGGCCACGCTGACGTATCGGTTGGTGAAGTCGCCGTAGTTCCAAGGCCTCACCTTGCGGCTCAGGATCTCGTAGGGGAGATCGCTCTCGAACTCGAGCTCGTCCCGCAGGTAGGCGTTCATGGTCGAGGAGTAAGCGCCGTAGATCCCCGAATACGAAGGGTCGTAGCTCGGGTACATCCCGAGCTTCTTGGGGTCGCGCCCCAGGACGCGGCCGTCGAAACGGCCCACCGTCTCCCCGCGGTCGCGGAGGAGCTCCTTGC
This sequence comes from Verrucomicrobiales bacterium, assembly GCA_028280355.1. Taxonomy (GTDB): domain Bacteria; phylum Verrucomicrobiota; class Verrucomicrobiia; order Verrucomicrobiales; family DEV007; genus JANQMB01. The sequence continues at coordinate 2,360 of JANQMB010000119.1, read as the reverse complement.
GGAAGAAGCTGGGGTTGATGCGCAGGTTGGCGTCGGCGATGCGCCCCGCGTCCAAGGCCGTCAGCTCGGCCAGGCGCGCGGCCACCCTCCGGCGCTCGCCATCGGGCAGGGCGCCCCCCTGGTGCAGGGCCCGCGCGTAGTCGCCCAGCGCGAACTCCTCCGCCTCCGCGATCAGGCCCCCCAGGTCCCCGTCGAGCTTCCCGTGGTAGTGGGCGGTCGCCGCCATCGTCGGCAGGAACAACATGTAGGGGAGGTCGTTGGAGGTGTGGGGCAGAAGGGTGCGGAAGTCCCAGACCCCCGACACGATCACGACGCCGTTCAGATACATCCCGAAACGGTCCTGCAAGACCTGCGCCAGGCCGGAGGCGCGGATCGCGCCATAGCTCTCGCCCGCGAGGAACTTCGGCGACGCCCAACGCCCCTCCCGCGTCACGTAGAGCCGCACGAACTCCGCCACCGAATCGATGTCCTCCTGGAAACCGTGAAACGCCCCGGCCTCCTCGGGTTTGTCCGGCCGGCTGTATCCCGTGCTCACCGGGTCGATGAACACCAGGTCGGTGACGTCGAGCAGGGAATGGGCGTTGGGCACCAGCCGGAACGGCGGGGCCGCGCTCCCTGTCCCGTCCCGGTTGAGTTTGACCCGCTTCGGTCCGAACGCCCCCAGGTGGAGCCAGACCGAAGACGACCCCGGGCCGCCGTTGAAACAGAACGTCACCGGCCGACCCGCCCTGCCTTTGTTCTTCGCCTTCCCCTTCGCCTTGGGCTGCCTCTCGTAAGCGATATAAAACACCGAGGCCGCCGGACGCTTGCCCACCTTGTCCAGCTTGATGGTTCCCGCAGTCGCCCGGTAACGGACCTCTTTGCCGCCGATCTCGACCCGGCCGGTGGTGACCGATCGGTGCTCTTTTTCCTCCCCACCCTCCTCCGGCTTCTCCGCCTCGGCCTGCTGCGCCCCTTGATCCCCGCTGGACGGGGGCTCAAGCCTCCCATCCGGCCTGCGGTCGGGCTCGGCAAATCCCCTCCCGACACCCACCAACAGGAATATCAGAAGCACCGGAACCCACCGCATCAGCGTATTGCAACTACTAGGCACTGTGAATTTTGACATCAGATCCGTAATATTTTCCATAACTACTGTCTTGTCAAAAAGCGACCGCCTCAACCTGCGGTGATCCGGGACAATTCGTCGATAGGTTTCCCCCGGAAAGGCAGTTCTTGATGCAGATAGCATCGCGGATACAGATTGTTTTCGACCCGTATGAGACCCACCAATCCGAAGATTTCCAGACGTCAGTTCCTGGGCACAGCCGCGGCGACCTCCGCCGGTTCGCTGCTCGCCGGGACCGCCGCGGCCGAGGACGGACCGCTCTATGAGATCTCCCTCGCCCAATGGTCTCTGCACCGGGCCCTGTTTGCGAAGAAGATGAGCAACCTCGACTTCCCCTCGACGGCGAAGCGGGAGTTCGGCATCTCTGCGATCGAGTATGTGAACGCGTTCTTCAAAGACAAGGCGGAGGACGCGGGCTACCTCGGCGAACTCAAGTCGCGCTGCGACGCCGAGGGGGTTCGGAGCCTCCTGATCATGTGCGACAACGAGGGCAAACTCGGCGACCCCGACGACAAGGCGCGCGACAAGGCCGTCGACAACCACAAGCGCTGGGTCGAGGCCGCCAAGTTCCTCGGCTGCCACTCGATCCGCGTCAACGCCGCCTCGGGCGGCAGCTTCGACGAGCAGCAGCGGCTGGCCGCCGACGGGTTGCGCAAGCTGAGCGAGTTCGCGGCCCCCCACGGCCTCAACGTCATCGTCGAGAACCACGGCGGCCTCTCCTCGAACGGCTCCTGGCTCGCCGGCGTCATGGGGAAAGTCGGCCTGGACAACTGCGGCACGCTCCCCGACTTCGGCAACTTCCGCATCGGCGGCGGCGAGGTGTACGACCGCTACAAGGGGGTCGCGGAGCTGATGCCTTTCGCCAAGGCCGTCAGCGCCAAGTCCCACGACTTTGACGAAGATGGCGACGAGGCTCACACCGACTACCGCAAGATGATGAAGATCGTGCTCGACGCCGGTTACCGCGGTTTCGTCGGCGTCGAATACGAGGGCAGGAAGCTCAGCGAGAGCGACGGCATCAAAGCCACCAAAAAATTGCTAGAGACCGTCCGCGACGAGCTGTCTGCGTAGCCGGCCGCCCGCCCCCCCACCACCCACATCGCCACCCGGAACCCGAGATGCCAACCCGCCCCCCGTTCTGGATCGTCGTCGCGATCGCCGCCGGCCTCCCCGCACCGGGCGGTTCGCCCGGCGGCGTGGAGCCCGCCGGATCGGCCTCCGGCGCGCAACCCGCCCCGCCCGAGCTGCGCGC
>JANQMB010000083.1 GCA_028280355.1 Verrucomicrobiales bacterium | reverse complement strand
ACCGAAGACGACCGCATCGGCATCGTGACCTATGCGGGCAGCGCCAGCGTGGCGCTCGACCCGGTGCACGGTGACCAGAGGGAGAAGGTCATCGACGCGATCGACGCCCTGAGGGCCGGGGGTTCGACCAACGGCGCCGGCGGGATCGAGCTCGCCTACAAGCTGGCTGCGGAGAACTACGTCGAGGGTGGCACCAACCGCGTCATCCTCGCCACCGACGGCGATTTCAACGTCGGTGTCACCGACGACGAGGCGCTGGTGGAGATGGTCAAGGCGCGCGCCGAGAGGGACAAGGTCTTCCTCACCGTGCTCGGTTTCGGCGAGGGCAACCTCCACGAGCGGCGCATGGAGCAGATCGCCAACCGGGGGGACGGCAGCTACCACTACATCGACGGCGAGGAGGAGGGGCGCCGGGTGCTGGTCGACAAGCTGGGCTCGACCCTGGTGGCGGTCGCCAAGGACGTGAAGGTGCAGGTCGACTTCAACCCGGCGAAAGTGGGCGGCTACCGGCTGATCGGATATGCCAACCGGCGCCTGGCGGCGAAGGACTTCCGCGACGACAAGAAGGACGCCGGCGAGATCGGCGCCGGGCATACGGTGACCGCCTTCTACCAGGTCGCCCCCGCGGCGGGGGACGGGCTGGTCGCGGCCGCCGCCGCCGGTTCGAAGTACCGCAAGGTGGCGGACGCCGAGGTCAAGGAGGCGACCCTGGTGGAGAGCGACGAGCTGCTCAACGTGTCCCTGCGCTACAAGGAGCCGGAGGGGGAGGTGGCGACCGAGTTCGAGGTCCCGCTGACCGACCCGGGCGGGGGCTGGGAGGACGCCAGCGACGATTTCCGCTTCGGCGCCGCGGTGGCCGGTTTCGGGATGCTGTTACGCGAGTCGGAGTTCGGCGGGATGCTGAACTACGACCTGGTGCTCGAGCTCGCCAGCGAGGGCAAGGGCGACGACGAGCACGGCCTGCGCGGGGAGTTCGTCGAGCTGGTCGAGAAGGCGAAGCGGATCGCGGGGAGGTAGGCTACCGCTTCCCCTACCTCCGCCGGAAGTCGAAGCGGCCGCCGCCGCGGTCGGGGTTCTCGGCGATCTGCGTCTGGGTTTCGGCGGGGAGGCCGCTGCTGGGCAACCACGCCCGGGCGGCCTCCGCATCAGACCTCATCCACGACCGGGCCACCCGCGTCAGCGTCTCGGTGCGTGTCGGGCCGTCGGCGATCGTCGCCGCCCAGGTGGCGGCGCTCTCGGGGTCCTCCCGGTCGAGCGAGGTCGCGAAGGAGCTGACCGCGGCGTCCCGGGCCGGGGAGGGCTCCATGGTCGCCAGGTATTCGCTAGCGGCGAGCGCGTCGTCGCGCGTCCAGGTCCTCATGGTCTCGGAGTACACGTCCCCCCTCGTCTCCTCCGGCAGGGAGTCCGCCCACGCGATGGCCGACTCGGGGTCGTCCGCGGCGAGGCCGCGCGCGACCTCGTCGATGGCGCGCCGCGCGAACTCCTGGTCGGCGTACCCGGCGACCCAGTCCTTGGCGGCCTCCAGATCGCTGCGGACGTAGGACTCGGCGACCTGGTCGAACGCCGAGGTCTTGACGTTGCCGTCAGGCAGCGCCTCGGCCCAGGAGACGGCGGTGTCGATGCCGCGCTTGACCTGTTCGGAGGCGATGCTGCTGACGTAGCGCGAGGTGATGTCCCCGAACCCCCTCCTGCCTCCCGCCGCGGCGTCACCGCCGTCCGCCGCCATCTCGAGGACGAGCTCGGTCGCCCCGTCGGGGTCCGTTTTGGCGAGGCCGTTCACCAGGCCCATGGCGTAGAAGCTCTTCTGCCTTGGGTCCTCGACCCCCGACAGCCACTCGGTGGCAGCGTCGCCATCGGCCGTGGCCCATCCCGCGAGGACCGACATCACGTGGAAGCCGCCACGCCCACCCCCGCGCCGGCGCCCGCCCTCCTCCTGGTCCTCGGTGGCCGCGGCGATGGCCGCGGCGCCGTCCAGCTTGCCCCACGCTTGGAAGAACAGCGCCATCTGGCGCATGCCGTCGCGGCCGCTGAGCTCCTCCTTCAACTTCTCGTGCAGGCCGGCGGCGTTCGCCGCATCCAGGTTGAGGAGCAGCTGAGCGAAGAGGTAGTTCTGCTCGAGGGCGTCGTCTGAAGCCAGGAAGTCTTCGAGGATCTGTGTCGCCGGCCTGGCGGTCGCGGTGCCGGACGATATCGGTCCCGCCACCGCGCCCCCCCCTTTTCCGGTGGTTTTGCCCTCGCCGCCCCCGAGGGCGGACAGGCCGCTGCGGGGCGGGTCGCTGGTCTCGCCCGAGGGCGGCGTGTCCCCCCCGTCTCCGGGGGTGTCGCGGACGGCTATCCCGGCCGCGAAGGCGGCGGCGGCGATGGCGGACCAGGTGCCGTGGGTGAGCAATGTAGCTTTCATGGCGTCGGTTGGTGGCCGGTGTCGGTGGCGAGGTCTGGGAAACCACAAGGTCCCCGGGGGGCGCATGGCACCCCCGGGGACTCTGGCGATCCGTTGTTGGTGGAGGCGGCTAGGACTCCGGGGCGGCGTCGGGCTTGTCGCCCCCCCGCTTGCCACCGGGGCGCCTGCCTTCGCCGCCCGGGCGGCGGCCACGGCGCTCGCCGAACTTCTCGGCGGCGGCGCGGATCTCGGCGTCGGAGAGGGTGCCGTCCCCGTCGGTATCGGCCCGCCGGGTGAAGTGCTCGCGGAACCGCTCGCTCTTCTCCAGCCTGGCCTTGATCATCTCGACGCGCTCGTCGACATCGAGCTTGCCGTCGTTGTTGGCGTCGAACTTGGCGAGGATCTCCTCGCGGCTCGGCCGGTCCGGACGGTCTTTGCCAGGGCGCTTGCCGGGTTTCTTGCCGTCGCCCGGCTCCGCCATGGCGGCGGGGGCTAGCAAGGCGGCGGCGATCGCCCCCGCGGACAGTTTCAGGATATTGCTTTTCATCGATTGGGATTGGGTTCGGTTGTTCAACTATCGGGGAACCGCCGCTAGCTATTCGGAGATTCTCTCGTTACGAAACCAGGATAGCGGGTCAAGATTACGCCGGGATGATGGGCTAGACGTTTTTTGCCCCTTTTTCCTCGAGGTCGAAAACCAGGGTCCCTGGGGGCTCGAGCCTCGCGCTGAGGTCGAGGGAGAGCACCTCCGAACAGGCGCGTGCGAGCGCCAGGCCGAGCCCGCAGTGGGTCCCCCCGGTGCGCGAGCCGTCGGCGCGCCAGAACCGGTCGAAGAGCTGGTCGACCGCCGCCCCGTCGAGGTCCGGGGCGGTGTTGGCGACCCGCAGGACGGCGCCGTTCGGGTGGCCGACCGAGATCGCGCCACCCTCGGGGGTGTACTCGGCGGCGTTGGAGAACAGGTTGCCGACGATCAGGCGCAGCATCTCGGGGTCCGTCTCGACGGTCTGCGCCGGGTCGATGTCGAAGGTGACGGCGATGTCTCTCTCAGCCGCCTTGTCGGCAAAGGGTTTCCAGGAGGCGGTCGCGAAATCCGCCAGCCCGATGCGTTGGGGTTCGACCTCCGCCTGCCCGCTCTCGTAGCGGCCGAGCGTGAGCAGGCTCTCGATGATGCCGCCCATCTGCTCGGCGATCTCGAGGGTCGCCTCGGCGCCCTCCCGGTCGGCCCCCTCGGGCCAGCGGAGCGCGACCTCGGCCATCGCGCGGAGCTCGGCCACCGGTGTCCTCAGCTCGTGTGCGAGGTCGGCGCTGAACTGGCGCTCGCGCTCGAAGCTCGTCTCCAGGCGGGCCATGAGCTCGTTGAGCCGGTCGCATACCGGGGCGATCTCGACCGGCAGCCCCTCGCTGGCGAAGCGTTCTCCGAGCGAGCTGGCGTCGACCTCGGCGAGCCGCTCGCCGAGCTTGCGCAGCGGGCGGAGCCCGTCCCGCAGGGCGAGGTGGATGAGGGTGACGGAGGCGGCGGCCGCGGCGACGCCGACCCCGGCGATGCCGAGCAGCAGGCTGGCCAGGGTCTGCCGCATGCCCTCGCTATCGGTGGCGAGCATCACCGTCCCGCGCGGGCTGGCGTCGCCCGCCGGCGGCCGGCGGTCCCCCGGGCCGGGGCGGCCGCGCCCCGGGAACCTGAAGTGCGTCGCCTTCGCCCGCAGCCGGGTGCCGTCGGGGAGTTTGACGTCGAAATACCGGGGGCTCCCGGCGGCGAGGTCGGCCGGGTAGTCGAAGTCGTGTTCGCCCAGGCTGGCGGACTTGTGGCGGCTGGTGCGCTTGTTGTCCCAGGCCTGGAAGTAGGAGGTCCCGTCCTCGTCGAACATGTCGAGCCAGCGCCGGTAGGACCTCCGCGGGCGCTGGTCGCCGCGCTCCTCCCCATCGGTCCTCCCCCCCCGTTCCTGGTTTTGCCGGCGCAGGTGGGGCGGGGTGTTGGCCTCGCGGATGGAGTGCGCGAGGTAGAAGCGGGCCGGGTTCTCCATCTTGTCCAACTGGACGTCGAGCCGGGTGAGCTCGCTCTGGCGCACCGTGTAATACAGGCCCGCGCCCGCCGCGGCCCAGAGCGCCGCGAGCCCGAGCAGGAGCCAGAGGACGAGGCGCTTGCGGATCGATCTCATGCGGGCTTCGGTTCGAGCACGTAACCCTGGCCGCGCCGGGTGTGGATGAGGGGCACCGAGTCCGGGCGGGTGGCGATCTTGCGCCGCAGGTTGCAGACGGCGGAGTCGACGACGTTGCTCATCGGCGAGACTAGCTCGTCGTAGATATGTTCCTCGATCTCGGTCCTCGAGATCACCGCGCCCTGGCGCATCATGAGGTATTCGAGGATGGCGAACTCGCGCGCCGTCAGCTCCAGCGCCTCGCCGCCGCGCCTCGCGGTCTTCGCCGCGGTGTCGACCTCGAGGTCGTCGACGGTCAGGCGCGAGCTGGGTTTCTGGTAGGAGCGCCGGCAGAGGGCGTCGACCCGCGCCAGCAGCTCCTCGAGGGCGAACGGTTTGACCAGGTAGTCGTCGGCGCCGCGCCGCAGGCCCTCGACGCGGTCGGCGACCGTGTCCCGGGCGGTGAGGAACAGCACCGGCGTCTCCCGGCCGCCGTCCCTGAGCCGGTCGAGGATGGTGAGGCCGTCGAGGCCCGGCAGCATGATGTCCAGCAGGACGACGTCGTAGGTGTTCTCCTGCGCCATCCAGAGGCCGTCGTCGCCCTCGCCGGTGGCGTCGACGGCATAGCCGGACTGGCGCAGCGCCTTGGCGACGGCCTCGCGCAGGCGGACGGAGTCTTCGACGAGCAGGACGCGCATGGTTCGGGTCAGGGGTTGCGGCCGGCAACATACCCCGGGATGGATGATCGCAACATTACGCACGCCCGGCCGGCGGGTCTGTCTGCACGGGGTCCCTAGAGCGACACGCCCCGCTTCCAGGGCAGGAAGTCGTCCTGCCCGAGCCTCACCGCGTTCGGGACGAAGCGGCCGCTGGCGGTCTCGATGACCAGCTCGAGCAACGACTCGCCCAGGCTGGTGGCGTCGGCCTCGCCGCGCACCACCGGGCCGGCGTCGAAGTCGATCATGTCGGGCAGCCGCTCGGCCAGCTCGGTGTTCGTCGATATCTTGATGGTCGGCGCGACGGGGTTGCCGGTCGGCGTGCCGAGCCCGGTGGAGAACAGCAGCAGGTTGGCGCCCGCTCCGACCATGGCGGTGGTGGATTCGACGTCGCCGCCCGGCGTGCAGAGCAGGGACAGGCCTGCCTCAGACACCGCCTCCGGGTAGTCGAGCACGTCGACCACCGGCGAGGTGCCGCCCTTGGTCGCCGCGCCCGCCGACTTGATGGATGCGGTGATCAGCCCGTCGCCGATGTTGCCCGGCGACGGGTTGTCTTTGAACCCGGACCCGTGCGAGGCGGCGCGGGCGTTGTACTCCTCCATGATGGCGGCGAAGCGCGCCGCGATCTCGGGGCTGGTGCAGCGGTCGCAGAGGTCCTGTTCGACGCCGCAGAGCTCGGGGAACTCCGAGAGGATGACCGATCCGCCGAGCGCCACCAACAGGTCGGAGGTCCGGCCTATGGTAGGGTTGGCGGAGATCCCGGAGAAGCCGTCGGACCCGCCGCACTCGACGCCCGCGCAGAGTTTGGACAGGGGGGCGGGGGAGCGGCGGGCCCCGTCGGCCGCCGCCATGCCGATGAAGGTCTCGGTGGTGGCGCGCTGTAGCATGTCCCGTTCCGACGGGTACTTCTGCTGCTCGAAAACCAGCAGAGGTTTGTCGAAGGACGGGGCACGTCTGGCGAGCTCCTCCTCGAGCAGCTCGACCTGGGCGTTCTGGCAGCCGAGGCTGAGCACGGTGGCGCCCGCCACGTTCGGGTGGTCGATGTATCCGGCGACCAGGCCGCAGAGGGCGCGTGCGTCGTCCGGGGTGCCGCCGCAGCCGAGCCGGTGGTCGAGGAACTTGATGCCGTCGATGCCGGGGAACAGGCGCTCCCCGCCGGAGGCCTCCCCGAGCTGCAGCGAGCGCAGCTCGGCGGCGTCGCCGCCCGCCCGGTATGTCTCGGCCAGGGCGGCCGCGTGGGCTTCGTAGTGGTCGGTCTCCGAGAAGCCCAGCGCCCGGGTGAGCGCGCTGCGCAGCACGGCGAGGTTGCGTGACTCGCAGAACACCAGCGGGACGACGATCCAGTGGTTGGCGGTCCCCACCCGGCCGTCGTCCCGGTGGTATCCGTCGAAGGTGCGCCCGGCCCAGGCGGAGACGTCGGGGGCCGGCCAGGCCACCTCGCCCGCCTTGCCGGAATAGCGGGAGGCTTTCTGGGCGACGTTGTCGGTGTGCAGCAGGGCGCCCCGGGCGATCGGCGTAGTCGCGGTGCCGACCACCACCCCGTACATGACGACGTCCTCGCCGGGCGCGATCTCCGCGGCGGCGAGTTTGTGCTTGGCGGGGATCGCCTCGGCCGCCAGCAGCCCGGCCTCCACCTCGGTCGACGGCCCGATGTCGTGCAGGGCGACGAACACGTTGTCGTCGGGCGTGATGCGGAGGGCCGTCCGGGGGGGCATGAGGTTCGTAGGATCCGGCGGGGTCCGGGGGCGGTCAACGGAACCGGTCGACGATCGTCAGGCCTTCCGGGTTGGAGAAATCCCCCATCGCGGCGATCGCCGCGGGCAGCTCCTCGAGCCCGATCCGCCCGGCGACCAGCGCCGCGGGGTCGAGCTTGCCGGCGGTGATCATCCCCAACATCTCCGGGTAGCCGGCCACCCCCATGCCGTGGCTCCCGACGAACTTCAGCTCGTTCGCGATCATCCGGCCGACCGGGAGACTGGGGCTGGCATCGTCGCCCAGCAGGAGGCCGATCTGGACGTGGCGGCCGCGCGGGGCCAGCGACTCGATCGCCGCGACGCAGGTGCCCGCTCCCCCGAGCGCGTCCACCGTCACCTGGAATTCGGGCCCTCCGGTGTCCTCGGGGTGCCGCGTCTCGTGCGCCCCGAGCTCGGCCGCCCGCTCGAGCGCCCCCGGCCGGATATCGATCGCGGTGACCTCGGCGCCGAGCGCCCCCGCGACCATCACGGCGGAGAGGCCGACGCCGCCGCAGCCGAAGACGGCGACCCGCTCCCCTTCCCGCAGGGCCGCTTGTTCGGGGTGGGCGAGGGCGCGGAAGGCGGTGGCGAAGCGGCAGCCTAGCGCCGCGGCTGCCTCGAACGCGATCGCCTCCGGGAGGCGGACGAGGTTGGTCTGCGCATGCGGGACCGCGACGAGTTCCGCGAAGGCCCCCTGGCCGTGGACGCCGGGCTGGAACTGGTCGGGGCAGACCTGGGTGTTGCCGGTGGCGCACTGGCCACACCGGCCGCAGCCGCAGGCGAAGGGGACGGTGACGCGGTCGCCGAGACGGTATCCCTCCACCCCATCGCCGAGCCCGGCGACCGTGCCCGCGAACTCGTGTCCGGGGACGTGGGGGAGCGACCGCACATCCGGGTCATGCCCCTGCCAGGCGTGCCAGTCGCTGCGGCACAGGCCGGCCGCCTCGACTTTGATCACCGCCCCGCCCGGCGGCGGGTCGGGGTCAGGGAGGTCGACGAGGTCGAGCGGGGCGCCGAACTCTGCGAACTGCGCGGCCCTCATCGGCGGTCGGCTGGGCGGTCGGCGCCGGAGTTCATCTCGATCAGGCGGTGCCAGAGCACGGCGCCACCGGTGTCACAGTAGGCCTCCGCGAACTCGGTGGCGAAGCGCCGCAACGTCGCCTCGTAGCGGTCTTCGAAAGATGCTGGGGGCGACCCGACGCCGTCGCCGACGAGGTCCGCGATGCGGAGGTAGAGCGAGTCGTCGCCGCTGATGAGCGTCCAGAAGCGCTGCCCGGCGAGCTTGAGGTAGTCGCCCCGATCCTCCGTGGCGACCCGGCCGTAGCAGCACCCGTTCACGGCAACCACCCTGGTGCCGGCCGCCGTATTGGTGCCGAGCACCCGCCGCGCCCTGCGGAAATGGTCCTCCATTTTCGCGATCGAGCTGCTGTTGCCCCAGTTCGGACCGCTCTTGATCGAGACCAGGTACTTCGTGCCGCCCTTCTCGAACTCGAGGTCGATCCCCTCCACCGCCGACTTCCTGCCTCCGTAGGCCTCCGCGCAGACGTGGATGGCGAGCTGTTCCAGGAAGAACCCGAACAGGCTGGCCTCCTGCAGGGCCAGGTGGTCGTCGAGCAGCTCCCGGACGATCGCCTCCGCCGAGCCGAGGCCTTTGGCCCTGAGGAGGTAAGGGTTCTTGCGCTCCAGCCGCCTGGCGTGGAACTCGGCGATGCCGGCGCTGACGAACCCCACCAGGGGGTCCCCCGGTTCCCCGGCTGGGGGGGCGGCTGCGGGCGGGGATCCGTGGGCGAGGGTGGTGAGCAGCGGGATCGCCGCGATCTTCCGTATCATCGGCGACAGTCTCCCCCCGGAACCTGGTGGGCGCAAAGGGGTGGGGCGGGCTCGCCGCCCCACCGTTGAGTTCCGGGGATGACGTGGTATAGGCTGTGTCGATGCAGGCCGAGCCGACAGAGCCCGATTTCCGCGATGCCTACCGGCGCACCCGCAAGAGCCTGATCGAGAGGTTGAAGAACTGGGAGGATCAGAAGAGCTGGGACGAGTTCTATAAGACCTACTGGCGGCTGATCTACAGCGTCGCCATCAAGTCGGGCCTGCGCAACGATGAGGCCTTCGACGCGGTGCAGGAGACGATCTTCTCCATCGCCAAGCAGCAGAAGGAGGGCAAATACGACCCCGGGCAGGGTTCGTTCAAAGCGTGGTTGATGAACATGACCCGCTGGCGGATCACCGACCAGTTCCGCAAGCGCAAGAAGGACACCGCGATGCCCGCGCCGCCGGGCGACGACGACTCCCGCCGCACCGCCACGCTCGACCGCGTCGAGGACCCGGGGGGGCCGGAGATCGAGAAAGTCTGGGACGCGGAGTGGAACAAGAACCTGACCGACCGCGGGCTGGAGATCGTCAAGGGGAGGGTGTCGCCCAAGCAGTTCCAGATATTCGACTGCTACGTCGTCAAGGGCTGGCCGGCGAACAAGGTGAAGACCGAGCTCGGGGTGAGCGTCGCCCAGGTCTACCTCGCGAAGCATCGGGTGGGCGCAATCTTGAAAAAGGAGATCCAGAAACTTGAGAAGCAGCTGCTCTGATTTCGCCTCGCTGCCCCCCGCGATCCCGGATCACGAGATGATCCGGCAGATCGGCAAGGGGAGCTACGGCGAGGTCTGGCTTGGCCGGGGGGTCACCGGCGCGCTGCGCGCCATCAAGGTGGTCAGCCGCGCGGACTTCGAACACGACCGCACCTTCGAGCGCGAGTTCGATGGCATCAGGAAGTTCGAGCCCATCTCCCGCAAGCACCCCGGGCTGGTCAACATCCTGCACGTCGGGCGCAACCTCGCCGAGGGGTTCTACTACTACGTGATGGAGCTGGCGGACGACCGGCTCAGCGGGCGGGAGATCGTGCCCGAGCTGTACGTGCCGCGCACGCTGTCGTCGGACATCAAGGAGAAGGGGCAGCTGCCGATGGACGCCTGCGCGAGCTGGGGTGCGGTGATGGCCGACGCGCTGGAACACATGCACCAGCGGGGGCTGGCGCACCGCGACGTCAAGCCGTCGAACGTGATCTTTGTCGACGGCGTGCCGAAGCTGGCCGACATCGGCCTGGTCGCGGACAGCGGGCAGCGCACCTTCGTCGGCACCGAGGGCTTCGTGCCCCCGGAGGGGCCGGGCGAGCCGGGGGCGGACATCTACAGCCTGGGGATGGTGCTGTACGAGATGAGCACCGGCAACGACCGGCTCGAGTTCCCCGCCGTGCCGCGGCTGCAGGGCGACGAGGTCGAGCGGAAGAAGTGGCGGCGCCTCAACGGGATCATCTGCAAGGCCTGCGCGCCGTCGCCGAAGGGGCGCTACTCGAACGCGCGCGAGATGCGCGGCGCGTTGCAGTCGCTCGGGACCGGGCTCCTGCCTCCGGCGCCGTTCGGGGTCAAGGCTTTCCGCGTCGCCCTGTTCAGCGGCCTGCTGGCGGCGGGCATCGTCGGCCTGCGCAACCACGACCTGTTCGGGGCTTACGTCACCGGCAGCCGGATTGCCTTCGCTGATGAGGGCGGGGGCGGGGGTGGT
>JANQMB010000045.1 GCA_028280355.1 Verrucomicrobiales bacterium | reverse complement strand
GCGCCGAGGGCGGACTTCTCCGGATGGGCCAGCCCGACCCGGGGCCCGGGCACCGCCAGGTCCGCCGCCGCGGCGACCTTCCCCTCGGCCCGGTCGGAGACCAGGACGACGATGTCGTTGGCGCTGACCGTCCGCGCCTCGGCGAACAGGTCGCGCACGTCGTCCATGAACGAGACGTCGCAGGAGAAATACGCATCCGGCCGCTCGCCGCCCTTCATCTGCGACACCAGGATCCCGCAGCCGTTGGGGACGAACTTCAGCCCGACGCCCTCGCGCTCCTCGAAGTGCTCCATACGGCCCCGGATCGCCGGCCCCAGCATGGCGCCGCTGAAGAACTCCAGCTCTGGCCGCCAGGCCCACCTGTCGCCTTCGACGATCTCGTAACCGTCCGCCGCGAAGACCTCCAGGCCGCGGTCGCGCGCCGTCGCGTAGCGCGCGAAGCGCAGAGCCTCCGGGGGCGCCTCCGACGAGGCCAGCACCCCGACCGTCACCGTCTTCCTCTCCCTGTCGAACTCGGGCAGGTGGACGAAATCGAGCTCGGGATACTGCTCGGCGATGGCGTCCCAGGCCACCGCGACGTCGGCGGCACCGATCTTCAGGTCGTTGGCGAGCTCGTTGACGGTCGGCTTCATCGCCAGCGCCCTGCCGGAGATCGCCCCCCACAGCCCGGCCTCGGACAAGACCTTCCTGGTGAACTTGCCGACCGAGGCCGCCTCCGGGTTGGCGAGGACGAGGCGCAGCCCCTCCCGGTCGCGCAGGTCGGCGAGCGAGGCCAGGCCCATCGGGTTACCGGCTGGGACCAGCAGCCCGGCGGTGAGGTATGCGGCCGGCAGCGCCTCCTCGACCAGGCCCTTGTCGCGCGCGATCTCGATGTGCGCGGAGTCCGCCGACAGGAAGAGGTCGCCCTTGCCAGAGGCCTCGATGTTCCCCAACAGCGTCCCCGTCCCGGCGAACTGGAGCTCGACCTTCACCCCGTACTCCTCCCGGTAGCGCTCGGCGATCGCCGACATCGGCTTGCGCATGCCGGCCGCACAGTAGACGAGCAGGTCGCCGCCCCTCTTCGACGGCACGAGCAGGGCGACGCCCAGCGGCACCACAAGGCTGGCGACGAGCAACAGGAAGATCAGCTTGGCACGGTTCATCGGTCCGTCCGCTAGGGCGCGGGGTCGCCACATATATCGCAATCGGCGCGGCGCGGGGCGAGCCGGATCTTGTCGAAGCGCATGGTCGCCGCGTCGACCGCGATGAGCTGCCCGAACGCGACCTCGCCGAAGCCGGCGACCTGTTTGATCCCCTCCAGGGCGCCGATCTGTGCGACCAGCGCGGAGACGGCGCCGATCACCGGGAAGCGGCGGCGCCAGTGAGGCGGCGCCTCGGGGTAGATGCAGGCCAGGCAGGGGGTCCGGCCGGGGAGGATCGGGATCACCTGCCCCTCCATCGCATACATGGAGCAGTCGATCAGCGGCTTGGCGGCGCGGACGCACTCGCGGTTCATCAGGAAGCGCTCCTCGAAGAGCGGCGCGCAGTCGAAGACGATATCGGCACCGGCGACGAGGCCGGCGGCGTTCTCCTCGGCGAAGTTGGCGTCCACCGCCTCGACCTCGATCTCCGGCTTGAAGCGGCGCAGCGTCTCGGCGGCACACTCGACCCTCGACCTGCCGATCCAGCCCCGCGCCATCAGGGTCTGGCGGTTGAGGTCGTCCTCGCGCAGGTCGCCGCGGTGCACGAGCACGATCTTCCCGAAACCCGCGGCCGCCAGGCTCATCGCCAGCGGGCCGCCGAGGCCGCCGATGCGCGACACCAGGGCGGTCGACGAGCGCAGCTTCGCCTGCCCGGCCTCGCCGAAACCGGGCACGTCCAGCTGCCACTCGTAGGTGGCACGATCGGTGTCGCTAAGCATCGTCCGGTTCGCTCAGCCGCCCGCGATCGGCGGCATCAGGGTGATCTCTCTGACGTCCTCCCCGACCGGCACAGAGAGGTCCACGACCTGTTCGCCGTCGGAGGCGACCAGCAGCGTGCGGCGCGGTGCGCCATCGCCGTCGAACACCATCGCCTCGAACTCCCCGCCGGCGCGGCGCGCGGCGGCGAGGACCAGCGAGAGCACCGTGTCGGCCGGGTCGGCCTCCACCTCCTCGGATGATCTCCCGGCGGCGCCGGCGAGCTGGCCACGGTAGTTGAGTCGCACCGTCATGGGATCGTCACTGTTCATCGGTGATGCGGCCGCTGTCCATCGTCACCCGCCTGCCGGCCGCCTCCATGGCGCCCTCGTCGTGGGTCACCATGACCACCGCGGCGCCACCGGCCGCGCAGTCGGCCAGGTGGCCGAGCACGCGCTCGGCGTTGCCGCGGTCGAGGTTGCCGGTCGGCTCGTCGGCCAGCACCAGCCCCGGGCTGGCCAACAGGGCGCGCGCCAGGGCGGCGCGCTGCTGTTCGCCGGCGCTCAACGCGGAAGGTACGTGGGCGCGCCGGTCGCCGAGCCCGAAAGTCTCCAGCAACTCGCGAGCCCGCCCCGCCGCCCCCTGGACGCGCATCGCCAGGGTGGGCGCCATGACGTTGTCGAACACATCGAGGTAGGGGACCAGGTGGGCGTCCTGGAACACGAAGCCGACGTTCTCGGCCCGGAAGCGGGCGCGCGCGCCGGCGGCGAGCGCGTACGGGTCGGTGCCGCCGATATCCAGCTCCCCCCCATCGGGCCGCAGGAGGCCGCCGAGCACGGAGAGCAGGGTCGACTTTCCACATCCGCTCGGCCCGCAGACCGCCACGAACTCCCCCCCCGCGACCTCTAGTCCCGCCCCGTCCAAGGCCCCCACCTCGCCACCGCCCCCGCGGTAGCGCTTCGTCAGACCCGATGCTCTCACCACCGGCTCAGTCATGGCGCAGGACGGTTGCCGGGTCCTTGCCGGCGGCCAGCAGGGCGGGCACCCAGGCCGCCGCAGAAGCTAACAAAATGACGCCACCAATCAAGGCGGCCCAGACCGCCGCGGAGAGGGCGTCGCCGAAGCCGGCGGCGAGGGCGATCAGCAGCGCCGCCGAGGCGCCGGCCAAACCCATCAGAGCCGCCCTCATCAGGAAGGTGCCGAACACCTTCCCGGAGCCGACGCCGATCGCGCGCAGGGTCCCGATCTCCCTGGCGCGTTGGCCGACGTTGACGAAAGTCAGGTAGGCGATCCAGGCCATGCTCAACAGTGCGACCAGCGGTACCAGCACCCCGATCATCGCCGCCCGGGTCGCCCGCACCGCCTCGCGGCCGCGCTCGAACTCCGCCTGTTCCCGGGCGCGCAGCGCCTTCGCCTCGTTGCGCACCTCGGCGCGGGCGAGCGCCTTGCCCTGAACCTCGATGATCTTCACGCCGGGGAGGATCGCCCCCAGCTCGCCGCGGATCTCGCCGAGCCTGTCCACCGACTCGCAGTTGCACTCGAGGGCGAGGATCGAGTTGATGCGACCCGGCTGGCCGAGCATCTCCTGAGCGGCCTCCAGCGAGATCCACACCGTGATGTCGTCCACCGTCCCGCGCTGCCGGTGGGTCTTCGACACCTCGAACTCGCGCCCGTTGAACATCACCTTGTCGCCGACGGCCAGGCCTTCGCCCTGGTGCAGCTCGTGGCCGAGTACGATCTCGCCCGGCGCGACCGGCCCCATGATGGGCTTCTTCTTGTTCGCGCCGCGGAAGGCGATCGGCACCTGGCCGCTGACGCCGAACAGCAGCACCGTGCGACCGCGCTCCCCCCACTCGACCATCTTGGTCAACCGCGGCAGCAGGTGGTTGACGGTGACGATCTCGGAGTCGGCGAGCTTGGTCGCATACTCCTGCGGCATGGTCTCCGACCCGTACCCCTTGGCGTAGACCTCGGCGAGGTCCTGCGACTCGGGGAAGATGTGGATGTTGAACCCGAGCCCCTTGGTGGTCCGGCGCATTTTGTCCTCGTGCGCCTTGAGCAACCTCGCCGTCTCCGCCGCCATCCGCCCGACCTGCTCCTCGGTGTCGGCGTCGAACCGCCCGAGCAGCGCGACCGAGCCCGTGAAGCACAGCACCGACAGCACGACCGCGGCGACGCCGAGCAGGAACCCGGTCCGCCGGTGCAGGATCTCGCGTACGGTGAGGCGCCAGAGGCTCATCCGCGCACCGTGCGTTTCATGAAGAAGGTCACCAGCATCAACGTGAGGAAGAGACCGCCACACAGCCACAGCATGTTGGTCAGGAGGGGCGAGCCGAACCCCGGGGTCTCACCGCCCCCGGAGCCCCCCGCCGAGCCCGGGCCCGGGGCAGCGGCCGGGTCGTCACCCCGCGGCGGATCGGGTGGGGCCGCGACCAGGTCGCCGACGCCGTCGAGCGCCGGCAGCGCCTTGTCGACCACCACCGCGCTGCCCTCCAGCGCGCCGCCCCAATCGGCGGTACACAACAGGTCGAAGCCGGGGTTCTCCCTCTTCACCTCACAGGAACAGGCGCCACAGAGATACGAGCAGGCGAAGTCGATGACGTCCTTGCTCAGCCTCGACGCCGGGAGGCCATCGATCGTCCGCGCGCGGCCGAACACCGGGAAGGCCAGCGGCTCGCCCGCCGCCCCCTCCGGCAAGGCCCCCCCGCCAAGGAGTATCTTCTCGAAGATCTCCTCCGCGGGGTCGCCCCTGCGTATGCGCAGCACCTCGAACGAGATGTGCAGCGGGATCTCCGACCTGAGCACGTCCTCCATCGCCACCTCGCCCGTCGCGACGCGGTCGACCGAGCCCGGCCCGACCACGCCCTCGGGGATCTCGAGCCACCCCTGCGTGGCCTCCAGGTGGGCGCGCAGATCCCTCTCGAAGCGATCGTCCTTCGCCCCGTCGCCCGATTCGAGAATCACCCACACCGCCGACTCCCCAGCCAGGATCTCCCCGATCAACTGCCTGCGCACCGGCGAATCCACCAGCCGCTGGTAGTTCTCCCTGGTGAACTCGCCCTCCCAGATCGGCTCCTCGATGCGCGCCTCGGGCGGGAAGAACAGGCGCGCCAATACCTGTCCCTCGGCCACCTCCACCCCGCCGTAAAAGCCCAGTTCGCCCGGCCGCACGGCCGACAGGTCGACCGGCACCAGCCGCACGTTGGCGTGACCCCCGACCTCGTCGACCAACTCCCCCTGTTCCGCATCGAGCTCGCCCCTATAGAAGACCGCGAGCTCGTAAACGTCGGCCGGCCAACGCTCCAGGGCATAGCGGAAGACGGGGACCTGGCAGGCGGAGGCGAGAACCGGCGACAGCAGGACCGCCAGCACAGACAATCTGAGGGGGGTCGGGATCACGGGGACTACGGTGCGGCGAAGCAATATATGTGCCCGAGCCCCGTGCTCGCAAAGAGTTTCCCCCCGGCGACGGCCAGCCCGTAGACCTTGCCATCGACCTCGGCCGACCAGAGGCGCTTACCATCAGCGGCGCCCACCGCCAGCACCTCACCATCGCCGCCCAGAAGCAGGACCTCGCCGGCCTGGATCAGGTCGAAGGGCGCCGGGAACTCCGCCGACCAGCGGTAGCACCCAGGCTGCTTCGCCTTCGCTGCGGGGATCGCCTTCGAGGCCGCGTTGGCTTCGGCGTCCAGTTCGGCGGCGCGCCGCTCGAGCTCGCCCCTGCCTCCGCCCCCGGCGGCGATCTGTTTGCGGATCTTGCCGGCCTCGCCACGGGCCGCTTTGACCCTCTGCGACAGCTTCAGAATCTCGTCCTCGAGCTTCCCGAACGCGGCGCGGTCCAGCGCCTTCAGGCTGCCACCCTGATGGAAGTACGCCATGCTGCCTGCGACCAGCAGGCGATCGGCCCCGGCGAACCGCATCATGGCCCCGCGGCCGGGGGGTGCGGCGATCTGGATCACGTCGCCCGGCGATTTCTGGCTCGATGGCATCGCCACCAGTCTCTCGTCCTCGGTCAGCAGGCAGAACGTCCCGCCCATGCCAGACACCGAGCCCATCGACCTGCCGTCCACCGCGCTGTACACCAGCGGCACGCTGCGCCCCTGGGGGACATACAGCCTGTCCGGCGCACCGAGCAGGGCCCCCTGGAGGGTGACACCCGAGGGTTTGCCGACGAACTTCGGCTCGCCCGAGGTGGCGTCGAGCCCGCAGAGGTAGGAGGTCTCCCAGGGGACGAGCGAAGCCCCGAAATACGCCAGGCCGCCCTGCACCAGAACCCCGGTACGCACCGGCCACGGCGAGATCAATTTGCCATCGCTCGGGATCAGGCGAGGGCTCTCCGCTGGACGGTATTTCCACAACTCCGCGCCCGAGCCCGCGTCGATGCAGTAGGCGAACCCGTCGTCCGCCCCGAAGTAGGCGCGGCCGTCGCTGATCGTCGGCGGCAGCCGCACCGCGCCACCCGCGAAGGCGACCCAGAGCTCCTCGCCGGTCGCCGCGTCCAGGCAGTGCACCGCGTGGTCCACCGACGACCCGAAATACACCTTGCCGCCCGCCGCGGTGACGAAGAACGCCGGGTCGAAATTGCGCATCGACTGCAACCCTTCGTTGCCCGAATACGCGTCCCACTTCGCGGGGCCGGCCCAGGCGGTCATCGGGGCGACCGGCGACCGGCACACCCACCTCTCGACCAGCTGCCCCGACAGCCGGTCCGCGGTGACCCCCGAACGGCGGTTGTCGTGCCGGTAGGTCGGCCAGTCCTCCGCCGCCAGCGGAAGCGGGGCGGCCGCGGCCACCGCCACTGCCAGCAGAACCGGCCGCCCGTTGGAATTCCCTCTCATCGTCGTTCTCATTTCGGATGCCCTCACGGTTGCTCCCCCCTTCCAACGACGTCACCCAACCTCACCCGCGGGATGAAGCCGACCGAGGTCTCCATCCACGACCCGCAGGAGCACCCGCCGCCCGCCTCCGGCATCAGCAACATCCCGGACGCTGGGATCGTGCTCAGCCAACAGCTCGGGCGCAGCCGCGACCAGTTGGTCACGGTCTCCGTCTCGCGGTCCCACAGCGACACCATCCTGCCGCCCCCCCGGTAGAGCAGCGCCCCGCCGGCCCCGACATAGGTATGGCACCCCGACCGCGCGCCCACCTTGGTGGTGACGATCTCGCCCGTCCCCATATCGATCCCGTTGGGTTGCAGGTACACCACGCCCGCGGTGATCACGGGGTGCTGGATGTGGCCGCTATGATGGTCGTCCGGCCAAGCCACCGAAGTCTGCCAAACGGGGTCGCCGGAGGCCGCGTCGAAGCAGTAGAGATGGTATTGGGTATTGGAGACGCTGGCCAGCAGCTGGCCGGCGGCGGCCTGGAGATAGACCGCCACCGTCCCGTCCTCGGTGTCCAGCGGGCGCTCCCACACCTTGTCTCCCGTGGCGGCGTCGAGCGCCACGAGGAACTGGTCCTGCCAGAGCGCGGCCCCCGAGAGACGGCGCCCGGGGGAGTCGGCGAGCGACCGGTTGCGCGTCTCGATGAAGTACACGCGCCCTTCGTAGGCGGTGATCGTAGGGTTGATGATGAGGCCGTCGCGGTAGGTCCAGACGGGGCCCGTACTGGCGCGGTCGAGGGCGTACCCGAACAGCGAGTCGCTACACACTTTCTTCGCCCCCTCCGACCCGGCCTTGCCGTCGAACCACTGGGCCGAGGTCCAGAAATCGCGGTAGAACGCCTCCGACCTCACGCCGCTGCCGATCAACATGCGCCCCTCGCGGGCGATATAGCCCCAATGGAAGTCGCCGCCGCCCTGCCCCGGGCGCGGCACCACCGCGAGCGTCCGCAGGCGGCGGCCGGTCCCCGCCTCCAGGACCCAGGCGCGGTCCCGGACGGCGACGAAGAGGCGCTCGCCGTCCGCACACCAGTTCGAACAGTCGCGCGGCAAGTTGATCCGCCGGAGGTCCGGGACCTCCAGACCCCACAGCACCGCGCCGTTGTGCGCGTCCAGCGCCACCAGCCGGTTCATCCCCTGGTGGAAGAGGCGACCGTCGGCGCTCAGCGGCGCCGGCATGCGCGGCTGCCGGTCGATCCCGAAGTCCGCCCCAGGCCGCCCGACCCAAGCCAGGGCGAACTGCCCAGAGGCCGTCGCACCCGAAAGTTGCTCGCCGCTCGCCGCGCTATTTGCAGCGTCGCCGTACTGGTGTGTCCAGTCGCCGCTCCCCTCACCGCGCGGCTGTTCCACCAGGCTGCCGTCCTCGAGGAAGTACGCCTTGCCGCGCCCCGGCACCAACAGCCGCCCGACCTCGGCCGGCGGGATCTCCCGGCGGGACACCAGGAGGTTCACCATGCCGCTCGTCAGGGGGAGCACGCCCGCCACCCCCCCGGTATGGAGCACGGTCGCCCGTGCGCCATGCGCCCCCCGCTCGTAGAGGTATCGCCGCGCCCCCGCCACCTCCGCCGGATCCGCCTCGGCGAGGACGACGTTCAAATCGCTCGCCCGCACCAGCTCCAACGCGAGCTCCCGTTCCGCCGCCCCGAACACGAGCGCGTACCCCTTGCAGACGCCGGTGCGCTCCAGAACCTGCGCCGCGGTATCGGCCACCGGCCCGCCGCCACCTCCACCGGGCACCGGCGGGCGGGTGAAGTTGGTCGCGGTGGTGAACTCGAACACCGGGCTGAACTTCTTCCTGCCCCGCGAGGTCCAACCGACCTTGTAATAGTAGGTCGCCCCCGGCTCCAGGTCCTCGAGCAACACCGAGTGCTCGCCCCCGGCCTTCTCCGAACGCGCCACCTCGCCGAGCCGGCGCGTCCGGCCGAACGCCACCGCCGACCCGCCGGGCGCGGTGCTCTCCCAGGTCACCCGCGCCGAGGTCGGCGAGACAAACTGCAGGGCGGGTCGTACCGCGAACTCCAGATCGGGGGGCAGCGCGGCGTCCGGCGACACGTCGACCCCCCTCTCGCGCGCCCGGGTCACCACCATCGCCGGGGTGAGCGCCTCCCCGTAGAGGTGCACGGAACGCAGCTCGCCACGCATCGGGAAATTCTCGTCGTCGTCCCGATACCCGCCGATCGCGTAGTACGCCGCGTCCGGGTAGGCGATCTCCCCGACCGCCGCCCGCTCCCCCTCCAGCACGCCGTCGATGTAGAGCCTGACCGACTTTCCGTCGAACGTTCCAACGAGATGATAGACACGGCCGGTCTCGAACCCCGCCTTCGAGCGCACCTCGACCATCGCGCCGCCCGTCGATACCCAGAACACGAACTTGCTCTCGTTGTACCCCAGCAGCCACCCGCGCTCGTAGTCGCCGTTGTCTTGCGCGAAACTGTAGATCCCCCCCCAGGCCTGGCCGGCGTCGATCACCACCTCCGCCTCGGCGCTCAGCGAGCGGCTCGGCAACCGCTTCGGGTCGACCCCCTCGATGGCGATCCCCCCCTCCCCCGCCAGCTGCCGCGGGAGCCGGCCTTCGCCGGGGACGGGCGCTGG
>JANQMB010000041.1 GCA_028280355.1 Verrucomicrobiales bacterium | reverse complement strand
GCTCCACCAGCTCCTTCTTCAGTTCGGCGAGGTCGCCGGGGCCCAGCGCCTTGCCGCGGTGCTCCTTGGCCTTCAGCAGGCTCTCGTTGGCGCTGAGCGTCGCCCCGGTCAGCCCGCTCGCGGGCACCTCCAGGCGTCCCTCGTATTCGGAGAGGGCGGTCGGGAAATCGTCCCAGAGGGCCTCCATCGCGCGCTGCAGATCGGCGGCCGAAGGCAACTCGATGGGCAGCTTGCTGGCCCGCGGGTTGCCGACCACCAGCGGGTGGAGGTCGTTGAGGCTGTCGGTGAGCAGGAAGGTCGCCAGGCGCAGCCCGCCGAGCCCGGAGTCGACCCCCCAGTCCCGGATCAGCATGGCGGTGGCGTTGAGGTCGTAGTTGAGCCCCCCGCGCAGGGCCGGGATCACCAGGTGGGAGGCGCGGATCACCACCGCGACCTGCGGGTCGGTCCCGGGTTTGAGCGAACGTAGGTTACCACAGTAGCGCAGGAAGCGCGTGATGATCTCCATGGCACGCCGGGGGTCGCGCGGCAGCGCGGGTTTCTCCTTATAGGTCGGCCAGCTGCCGAAGATCCCCCCCTCGTCACGTTCGACCCGGATGCCGTTGCCGAGATCGTAGGTCAACAGCACGTCGAACGAGGGCAGCAGGACCTCTTCCAGGAAGTCGGCCGCGCCCCCGAGCCGGGCGCCGCCCCTCCCGCGCAGCAGCAGGCGGTCGTCGACGTTGCCGTGCAGGACGAACTGGCTGCTCGCGCCGCTCTCGTACCGCTCGATCACCTCGCCCGCCCATGCGGGGAGATCGGGTGTCCTCTCTGTGGTGGCCGACACCCCGCTACGCCCGGGTCAAGGGTCAAGCTACGCGCTCTCCGACTCGCCCGGCCCCATGGTCTTGGTCGTCTCCGCACTGCCGCCGTCGCCCCCGGAGCCGCCCTCCGCCTCGAGCTCCACCCCCATCTCGGCCGCCAGGTCGGCGAGCGCCATCTCCTCCATCGCCTCCTGCTCGACCGCCATGGAGTCGATCTCCGAAGTGTCGAGCGTGTCCTTGGCCACCCGCAGGCGCCCGGCCGCCTCGGTGCGGTCCTCCTCGACCATCTCGCTGAGGCGGTCGAGCGTATCCCCGGAGCCGCCGATCTCACCGATCATGCCGGAGGCCATCTCGTTGAGGTCGGCCATCGCCTTCTTCACCTTGGCGTCGCTGATCCCGCGCGCGATCTCGTCGATCTTCTCGCGCGCCGCCTTGACGCTGACGTCGCGGGCGTGGACCAGCTCCTTGTAAGTCTTCTCCGCCTCCGCCGCCTGGGTGCGGTTCTCCTCCAGCTCGCCACGGGCGGACTGGAGGCGCAGGGCGTACTGGCCGGCGAGCTTCTTGTTGCCGGCCTTGAGGTTCGCCCCCGCCTTGGCCTTCAGCTCGGCCTCCTCCTTCTCCAGCTTGCGGATCTGGGTGACCAGCCGCTCGCAGAGCCCGGCGTGGCTGGCCAGCCCCCTGTTGTACTCGGCGATCATCTTGCGCAGGTTCTCCTTCTCCACCTCTAACAAGGCCTCGGGGTTCTTCCGTTCGATATTCTTGATGAACAGGCCGAAGAAGCCCTTGATGAGATTTCCGATTCGTTTGAACATCGTGTCGCTAGCTGGTTTTCCTGACGACCCCATAAAAACCCCGGGTGCCGGTGAAGTCGATTACAAATTCCCGCCCGCGGTGTAACGCGCCCGCCCGCCCGCCGGACCTCGCGGGGGAGCACCAGCACCCCCGCCGCGCCTGGTGGTCAGCAGCCACCGGATGCCCCTATTCCGCTACGGCACCCATGCCCCCGACGCCGCGGCAGCCGCCTCGCGACCGCCCGGTGGGGAGCACCCTTAGCCGGACGGGACGACCTTCGCCCCGCGCACGTCGAAGGTCGCGCTGGCGTCGAGGAAGCCCTCCTCCGCCCAGCCCAGGCCGGTGGTGGTGATCAGTTTCTGGGCGGCCGGCGGCAGGTTGGCGAGGAGGGCGTTGCGGCGGGCGTTGTCGAGTTCCCCGAAGACATCGTCGATCAGCAGCAGGGGGTCGGAGCCCTTCACCTCGCGCAACACCCTCGCCTGGGCGAGTTTGAGGGCGAGGGTGATGGTGCGCTGCTGTCCCTCGGAGGCGAAGCTCGCGGCGGGCAGGCCGTTGATCTCGAGCCCCAGGTCGTCGCGGTGTGGCCCGACCAGCGTCGCCCGGCGGCGGGCGTCCTGGTCGGCGCTCTGCCCGAACGCCGCGCCGAGGTCCTCGCCGCCCGAGCGGGCGTAGGTGAGCACCAGCGGCTCCCCGCCGCCGCCGACCTCGCGCTGGGCCACCGCCGCCGGTCCGCCGAGCGCCTCGACCAGGTCGGCGCGTACCTCGGCGACCGTCGTGCCGTACTCGACGAGCAGCTTCGTGTAGGCGTCGATCTGGTCCCACCGTGGCTTCGCGTCGCGCTTGAGCAGGAAGTTGCGCGCGCGCAGGGCCCGCCCGTAGGCGCGCAGCGCCGACCGGTAGCCCGGGTGGATCTGGGCGGCCGCGAAATCGAGGTAGCGCCGGCGCCCCTCGCCCCCGCCGCGCACCAGCGCCAGGTCGTCGTTGCCCATCCACACCACCAGCCCAGTCTGCGCGAGGTAGTCGCCCCGCCGGCGGCACGGGTCCCCGTCGACCGCCATCCGGCGGCGCCCCCCGGCGGCCGAATAGAGCAACTTCCGGTCGCCGAGGTCGCCCTCCACGGCGAAGCCCTCCGACCCGAAACGCACCAGTTCCTCCACCCCGGAGGCCCGCGGCGACTGCAGGCGCATCAGGACGCACACCGCCTCCAGGATCGAGGTCTTGCCCTGCGCGTTGTCGCCGACGAACAGGCTGACGCCCCCCTCGAGCGGGCAGTCGAGCTCCTCGAAACATCGGAAGTCGCGCAATCGGAGCCGGCGCAGCATAGACGGGAACCCCTGCCCCAGTTCAGGTGGGGGCTCAACGGCCAAATCGGTTGAATTTGGGCAAGATACCTCCACCTTCCCCCCCTCTTTCCAGCGATGGGCGGAAAAATCCAGAGCCTGCCGGGATTCCGGGACTTCTACCCCGAAGACTGCGCCGTGCGGAACTACCTCTTCGACCGCTGGCGCGCGGTCGCGCACCGCTACGGTTTCGTCGAATACGAGGGGCCGGTGCTCGAGCCCTCCGAGCTCTACAAGAAGAAGAGCGGCGGGGAGATCCTCGGCCAGCTGTTCCACTTCGAGGACCGCGGCGACCGCGAGGTGGCGATGCGCCCCGAGCTGACGCCCACCCTCGCGCGCATGGCAGCAGCCCGCGGCCGCGACTACAAGAAGCCGCTGCGCTGGTTCGGGATCGGCCAGTTCTTCCGCTACGAGAAGCCCCAGAGGGGGCGCACCCGGGAGTTCTACCAGTTCAACGTCGACATCGTCGGCGAGCCCTCGCGGGGCGCGGACGCCGAACTCGTCGCCTTCGCGATCGACCTGATGCGCGACCTGGGGTTCACCGCCGACGACTTCTCCATCCGGCTCAGCGACCGGGACGCGTGGACGGCGTCCCTCGAGGCCGAGGGCATCGGCGCCGGCGACCCGGCGCCCTTCCTGAACATCATCGACAAGATGGAGCGCGAGAGGCCGGAGGTCACCGCGGACGCCCTCCGGGGACTTGGCACCTCGCGGGAGGCGGTCGACGCCTTCGTCGCCGGGGCCGGGGCCGGCGGTCACTTCTCGCCCCTGCTGGAGGACCTGGCCGCGCGCGGCATGTCCGACTTCGTGGAGGTCGACCTCGGCGTCGTCCGCGGCCTGGCATACTACACCGGGACGGTCTTCGAGGTGTTCGACAAGGGCAGGGGCATGCGGGCGGTGGCCGGCGGCGGGCGATACGACAACCTCTGCGGGCTGGTCAGCGACGGCGCCGCCGACATGCCCGCCTGCGGCTTCGCGATGGGCGACGTCGTCATCACCGACCTGATCCGCGAGACCAAGCGCGCCAACGCCCAGCTGCTCACCCACCTGCAGGCGGCCAGCGCCGCCGACGTCTACGTCGTCGTCGCCGACGAGTCGCGGAGGCCCGACGCCCTGGCGACCGTGCAGCGCCTCCGGCAGGCCGGCCACCGGGTCGACTACCCGCTCGCGCCGGCCAAGGTCGGCAAGCAGTTCGGCCAGGCGGAACACCTCTGCGCCCGCGCCGCGGTGGTGGTCGGGTCCGAGTTCCCCGAGGTCGGCGTCAAAGACCTCCTCAAACGCAGCGAGGACCGAGTCGACGTCGCCGAGATGCCCGGCCGCGTGCGGGCGGTCCTCGACTCGCCGCCCGAGGGCCCACACATCGCCTGACCCCGCCGGACACCGACGATCCTATCCGAACACCCAGAATGCGTACCCACCACTGCAACGAGCTCCGCAAGGCCCACGTCGGCCAGACCGCCACACTGGTCGGTTGGGTCAACACCAAACGCGACCACCACGGGGTGATCTTCATCGACGTCCGCGACCGCGAGGGCGTCACCCAGGCGGTGTTCCGGAGCGAGGAGAACGCGGCCGCCGCGGAGCTCTCGCACACCCTGCGCCACGAGGACGTCGTCCTGGTCACCGGCAGCGTCGCGGGGCGCCCGGAGATCGACGGCCAATCGACGGTGAACCCGAACATCGACACCGGCGAGGTCGAGCTCGTCGCCAACGACCTGCAGATCGTCAACCGCTCGGAGGTGCTCCCCTTCCAGCTCGACAAGGAGCTCTCGAACGAGGACATCCGCCTCAAGCACCGCTACCTCGACCTGCGCCGGCCGCGGATGGCCCGCAACCTCAAGATCCGCCACCAGGTCGCCAAGGCCTGCCGCGACCACCTCGACGAGCAGGGGTTCATCGAGGTCGAGACCCCGGTGCTGAGCAAGAGCACGCCGGAGGGCGCCCGCGACTTCCTCGTCCCCTCGCGCCTGAACCCAGGCCGCTTCTACGCCCTGCCCCAGGCGCCCCAGCAATACAAACAGCTGCTGCAGGTCGCCGGGGTCGAGAAGTATTTCCAGATCGCGCGCTGCTTCCGCGACGAGGACCTGCGCGCCGACCGGCAGCCGGAGTTCACCCAGGTCGACATCGAGGCCTCGTTCGTCTCCTCCGACCAGGTCATGGGGCTGGTCGAGGGCCTGCTCGCCCGCTGTTTCAAAGAGGCCCTCGGCACCGATATCGGCGGCCCCTTCCCGAGGTTGACCTACCGGGAGGCGATGGACCGCTTCGGCAGCGACAAGCCCGACATGCGCTTCGGGATGGAGCTGACCGACCTGGCCGAGGTGTTCCGCAACAGCGAGTTCAAGGTGTTCAGCGGCGCCCTCGCGTCGGGCGGCGTGGTGAAGGCGATCAACGCCAAGGGTTTCGCCGGCGTGACGACCGGCCAGATCAACCGGCTCACCGAGACCGCCCAGCTGCATGGCGCCAAGGGCCTCGCCTTCATCAAGGTGGAGGGGGGCGAGTGGAAGTCGCCGATCGTGAAATTCTTCAGCGAGGCCGAGAGGGCGGCGCTCACCGAGGCGATGGACATCGAGGAGGGCGACCTGGTCCTGTTTGGCGCCGGCGACTGGGCGACCGTCTGCGAGGTGCTCGGGCGCATCCGGCTCGAGTGCGCCGGCTACCTCGACGCAACGGCTGGCAACGAGGAGCTGGAGTTCCTCTGGGTCACCGACTTCCCGCTGCTGGCGCTCGACGAGGAGACCGGCAAGTGGAACGCCGTCCACCACCCGTTCACCCGGCCGAAGGAGGAGGACCTCCCGCTGCTAGAGGCCGGCGACAAGCTCGGCCAGATCCGCGCCGAGGCCTACGATGTGGTGCTCAACGGGCACGAGATCGGCGGCGGCTCGATCCGGATCCACGAGGGCGAACTGCAAACGAAGATGTTCGCCGCCCTCGGCATCGACGAGACCCAGGCGAAGGAGGAGTTCGGCCACATCCTCGACGCCTTCAGCTTCGGCGCCCCGCCGCACGGCGGCCTCGCCCTCGGCTTCGACCGCCTGGTGATGCTGATCGCCGGCGAGGAGAGCATCCGCGAGGTGATCGCCTTCCCGAAGAACAACCGCGGCATCGACCTGATGTCGGCCAGCCCCGCGGAGGTCGACTTCAAGCAGCTGCGCGAGCTCTACATCAAGTCGACCCGCGACGAGAAGAAGCCGGAATAGGGGCGCCCCGCCCCGGGTTACCCCCGCCTTGCGCCGCCCGCGAGGCGTCGGATGGTAACCCCATGAGACCTCTCCCGCTGCTCGCCGCGGCCATCGGCATCGGAGGCCTAACGGGCGCCCCGGGGGCCGCGGGAGAAGAGCCACCGCTCTGGCTGCTCACCGGAACCGAGGCGTTGGTCCCTGTGGCCGAGCCCCTCGCCCACCACCGGCGCACCGGGGGCTACCAGGTCGTCGTGTCGCCGGGGGACGTAGCGGCGGCGATCGGCGCCTGTCCCCGCAGGCCCGACTTCCTTCTCATCGTCGGCGACGACCCCGCGCCGGGGGAGGGCGGCGACGCCCGGTGGCGCGCGCCCTCTGGCCAGGGCGAGATGTACCGCTGGCGGTCGGTCCAGAAGGAGGCGTTCGCGACCGACAGCCTCCTCGCGGACACCGACGCGGACGGGGTCCCCGAGTTCCCGGTCGGGCGGATCCCGGCGCGCACCGCAGCGGAGGTCGAGGTCGCCGTCCGTAAGACCATCGCCTACGAATCCCGCAAGCTCTCGCCGGCCGACCTCGGCCTCCCCATCTGGGGTGGCACCCCCGCCTACGGCAAGCTGCTCGACGAGGGGGCGACGACCATGCTGCTGTCGACGGTCCGCAAGAGGGCCCCGGCCTGGGCCGAGCCATGGGTGATGTTCGGCAACCCGCGGAGCCCGCTCTCCGCCCACCCCCCGGCACAGCCGTCGATCTTCAACGACCGCCTGCGGGAGGGCGCGCTGCTGGCGACGATGATGGGGCACGGCGACACCGACCATTTCCACTCCCAGGAAGGGGTCGGCTACCACCGCCACCACACCGCCGACCTGAACCGCGGCGCCCCCGCCCCGCCGCTGGTCATCTTCGCCTGCGACTGCGGCCGCTTCAACGACACCGAGCAATCCCTGGCCGAAGCCCTCCTGTTCGCCCCCGCCGGTCCGGTGAACGTCGTCGCGGCGACCACCGAATCCCACCCGCTCACCAACTACTATTCCTCGCTCGCCCTCCTCGCCGGGCTCGGTTCCGGCGCCGACCGTTTCGGCGACCTCTGGCACCGGGCCCAGCTCGACGCCTACGGGATGCGCCACCGCCTCGCGGAAACCCTGCTGAAGAACGCGGAGGGGGCCCTCGAGGCGAAGATCGACATCCCCAAGCTCAAGCGCGACCAGCTCCTGATGTACGCCCTGCTGGGCGACCCGGCGACGCGGATCCCCAACCCCCGGCCGCTGTCGGTGGAGCTGTCGCGCGAGGGCGACAGCTGGACCTGGTCGGCGGCCAGGCCGGCCGCCGACGCCGAACTGCACGTCGCCATCCGCCGCCCGTCCACCCCGCCCCACTCGAAGCCCGAGGACATCGGGCGCGACCGGGCGATGCGCCTGTTCGAGGAACGCAACGCGGCCTGGAAGTTCGAGCCCGTCGGGGCGGCTTGGGAGGGCACGGTCCGCGGCCCGGGGGTCCTGCGGCTGGTCGCGGTCGCGGGGGACCAGATCTACGCGTTCGCTAGAGACCTGGCGGAGTAAACCATCTCCGCCCTTCCCCCCGCGGTGGCCCCTCCACTAACCTCGTCCCGATGAAGAACTCCCTCGCCGCCATCGCCATCGCCCTGCTCCCGGCGGGCGGACCCGCCAAAGACATCGCCACCCCAGCGGTCGGGACCGGCGACACCACGAACTTCCCGACCATCGGCGAGGTCGTGCGGACCGACCCTGCGCTCGACGCGCTGATCGCCCCGGGCGCGGAGATCGAAGTGTTGGCGGACGGTTTCGTCTGGTCCGAGGGCCCGGTCTGGGTCCCGTCGGACGGCGGCGGACACCTGCTCTTCTCGGACATCCCGCGCAACTCGGTGATGCGGTGGGAGGAGGGCGTCGGGGTCAGCCTGTTCCTCAAGCCCTCGGGCTACACCGGCGTGGACGACTACGGGAGGGAGCCCGGCAGCAACGGCCTGCTCATCGACGCCGAAGGCCAGCTGGTCTCCTGCGAACACGGCGACCGCCGCCTCTCGGTGATGACCAGGGGCGGCGGCAAGCGCACGCTGGTCGACAGCTACGAGGGCAGGCGCCTCAACAGCCCCAACGACGCCTGCTTCAAGTCGAACGGCGACATCTATTTCACCGACCCGCCATACGGCCTGCCGGAAGGCCACCGCGACCGGCGCCGCGAGCTCGATTTCTGCGGGGTCTACCGGCTGGCGGAGGACGGGGAGCTGACCCTGCTCACCAAGGAGATGACCCGCCCCAACGGCATCGCCTTCTCGCCCGACGAGGGGACCCTCTACGTCGCACAGTCCGACCCGAAGGCGGCGATCTGGAAAGAGTTTCCGGTCGGGGAGGACGGCACCTTGGGCGCCGGCGAGATCTTCTACGACGCGACCGCCGACGTCGGCAAGCTGCCCGGGCTCCCCGACGGCCTGAAGGTCGACGCAGCCGGCAACCTCTGGGCGACCGGCCCGGGCGGCGTGTCGATCTTCTCCCCCGATGGCAAACGGCTCGGCCGCATCAGCACCGGCCAGAACACCTCGAACTGCGTCTGGGGCGACGACGGCGGCACGCTCTACATCACCGCCGACATGTACCTCTGCCGCATCCGGACCAAGACCAAAGGCGCCGGCTGGTAAGGCCGCGCCGGCCGCCTCACCGTTCGACCCTCAGA
>JANQMB010000014.1 GCA_028280355.1 Verrucomicrobiales bacterium | reverse complement strand
GACGCGCAGGAGCAGAGCAGCCCGATGATGGGGAGGAACCCGAGAGGGAGGCGCAACCGTTTCACGCCTCCCCCCCTAGACCAGACTGACCCGCTTTGCAGGTCTTTTTCACGGGCGAAACCCGGTCGGGCACGCGCCTACCGGCGGCGGGAACGCCGGGCGAGCAACAGGCCGCCGGCCAGCATGGCCAGGATGCCGGTCGACGGCTCGGGGATCCCGACAGCGAACTGGTAGGTCGCATTGGCCGTCTTGGGCCCGTCGGTCGCATGCGTCCCTGAGACTTGAACGGTGATCGAGTAAATGCCAGGGGCGGTGAACCCCCAGCTCGCGTGATCGTGGGCACCGGCCGCCTGCGTATACACATCGCTGCCGTTGATGCCGTCGGCGCTGCTCATGTGGAAGGTGGTGGTCGGGCCGCTGCTCTGCCAGAAGGAGAAGTGGCCCGGACCGGCCACCGAGATCAGCTGGATAGAGATGGGGGTCGTCCAGCTGGCGGCGGGGAGCTCCTCAGTCCCAACGCCGGCAAAGGGCGCCCCCAGTGCGCTGGCGCCACCGGGCCCGCTATCCGCCTGGGGCAAGAAGTAGAACGGCGCCCCGGCGGCCACGCCGATCGGGTCCCAGGTGGCACCCGCCGGACGCCCCCCCTGGCTCTGGATATAGTCGAAGGTGCTCTGTGGCACGAGGGTGGTAATCTGGTTAGGCGGGTATTCGCCGTTCGGGACGTTCACCCCGTTCACGATACCATTCTCGATATGGACGTGCGGCTCGAGCTGGCCGCCCATATAACCGACCGCGAACACGTCGCCGTGCCCGGATGAGAAAACATTGGCGGCACCCAGCGGCAGTGCGGGGGTCAAAAGCGAAAGGCCTGCGGCCAACGAGAAGATTTTTGAAGTGCTCATTTTCACAGAGTAATATGAATGGACAGATTGATTAATTGCGAGAAAGTTGCGTTAGTGGTGCAGCACGCAGGGAAATGAGTCAAGCCCTTTATGCAAATTAATCGCAATAAATTGCCTTCCCCTCGTCCCGTCGTGGCGTTCACCTTGATCGAGCTCCTGGTGGTGATCGTGATCGTCGCGCTGTTGGGCTTGGTCGCCGCCTCGGTGACGGGGCAGATCAAGACGATGGCGGTGCGATCGCACTGCAGCTCCAACCTCCGACAGATCGGGATCGCCCTGCAGAGCTACGCGAACGACAACCACGGGCGGCTGCCGATGACCAGCCACACCACCGGCTCGTCGGTCGAGGACGCGTGGGTCTACCAGTTGACGGAGTACCTCGACGGCAACTTCGACTCGATCCGGGTGAGCCCCGGCGACCCGAAACGCCGGGAGCGCCTCGACGCGGGGGGGACGAGCTACGTCCTCAACAGCTTCCTGTTCGTGCCCGAGTTCGACCCCTTCGGCAACCCGATCTCCGAACCGATGAACATGCCGGCGCTCATCCCGCAGCCCGCGCAGACCATGGTGGCCTTCACCATCGCCGAGGACGCGCCGGTCGGTGTCCAGAACGACCACACCCACTCGGCCAGGTGGACGAGCTGGACCGCCGTGCTCGACGACATCTCGCCGGACCTGCACCGGACCGGGGGGGCGAACAGCGACCACACCCGCGGCGCCAGCAACTACCTGTTCGCCGACTGGCATGTGGAGACCTGGAAGGCGAAAGACCTGAAGGCGATGATCGACGCGGGCGAGAACCCTGCGGT
This sequence comes from Verrucomicrobiales bacterium, assembly GCA_028280355.1. GTDB lineage: Bacteria > Verrucomicrobiota > Verrucomicrobiia > Verrucomicrobiales > DEV007 > JANQMB01. The sequence continues at coordinate 5,335 of JANQMB010000014.1, read as the reverse complement.
CCCCCCGTTGCGATGACCGTCAAGTTCGTCGCCCCGGCCGTCCCGCTATGGCTCCAACGTCCCTAGACCGGACCCTGACGCCGCTCGCCGCACACGTCGATGGCGAGTCCAACGACCTCGGCGGCGGCGACTAGGGAGGCCACCCCGCGCGCTCACCCCCCCAGCAGTTCCTTCACCCTGTCCACCGTCAGCCCCTGCACCGGCAGCGGGTGGCCGATGGTGTCCCCGCTCGGCTCGAAGCCGTCGCCGTCGACATCGACGAAGATCGGGTTGTGGTAGGCGCAGGGGTTCATCTTCGACTGCGGGCTGGTGCCATACCCCATCTCCAGGCCGTGGCCCTCGCCGATCGCCACCACGATGAGGTGGGCGTCGCGCTCCAGCTCGACCTCGATCTCCTGCTCGAACTTGACCACCCCGTCGCCGAACATCCCGCCGTGGTCGGCGCGGGTGAAGTTCAGCCCCGCCGGCTGCGCCCCGTCGACCAGCACCTGCACGCGGTCGATGTCGATCCAGTCGGTGCACTGGACCTTCACCCGGAGCGCCACCTTGCCGCCGGGGGCGTGGACGTCGGCGCCCGGGAGGGCGCCGTCGGCCGTCCGGACCTCGAGGTAGGGCCCGTTGGTCAGCACCATCTGGCCCGCCTTCGAGTTCCTGGACAGCTCGCGCCAGTCCGCCTCCGCCGGCTCGTCGGTGGAGCTCCGCACGTACGTCCGCCACGCCCCGGCGCCGTTGCCGTAGACGGTGTGCGCGTCGCTGACCGCGATGCCCCACACGCGGTGCCCCTGGTTGAGCGCCTGCAGCCAGATGAACTCGCGCACGTAGCGCACCCGGCCGCCGGGGCGCCTGATGTCCTTGTCGATCCGGTACGGGACCCCGGCGAGGATGTCGTTGCCGCGGTAGTTCTGGGTCTCCAGCCCGTCGAGCATGCTCCCCAGGTTGGCGTACCCGCCGTCGGCGACGCCGTCGCCGTCCCAGTCGACGAAGAGCCCCTCCATGTCGGGGTGGTTGAGGTGCACCCAGCGGTCCGGGTCGGAGTTCTGGAAGTGGCGCAGGGTGATCGCGTTGAGTCGCGGGTCCTTCGACCACTGCGGCGCTCCGCCGTCCTGCTTGGCCGGGTCGGGCTTGAAGGGGAAGGCGTTGAAGTGGGCGCCGCTGCCGGTCAGCTCCACGCCTGGCACCGTCGCCATGAACCGGCCCAGCCCGAGCGCCCCGATGGTCGGCCCCCAGTCGTAGAACCGGTTGTGCTCGGTGGTCGGCACGAACTCGAGGTGCTCGGCGGCCATGTTGATCACCCGGTCGGGGGTGCCGCAGGTGTTGTCGCCGCTCGGCGTCGAATGGTTGTGGTAGTCGGTGCTCAACCACCCCGCCGTGTCGACCAGCCTCTCCAGGGCCCCGGCCACCCGCACCTCCACCCCGGGCGGCACCTCGACCTCCTCCTCCAGGTGCGAGTACTCCATCCCGCGGGTCACCACCACCCGGTATTTCCCTGGCGGCACCTGGACGCGGAAGGAGCCGCTCTCGGAGTGGTACTGATCGACGCAGCCATGGGCGCGGTTCTCCGGCCCGAGGTCGGGCGACTTCGTCCCCCCGACCCCGTGGAACTGCGCCTTGCAGGGGATCGAGACGCCGGCCCCGTCGGTGATCGCGAAGACGATCGCGCTGGCGGCGGGCAGGGCGATCTCGAGCCCCCGGGCGCCCGGGGAGCCCACGTCGATCTCCAGGTCGCTCCAGCCGCGGCCGATATCGGACACGGCGAACCGCTGGGCGCGGCCTTTGGGCAACAGGAACGCGAACCGCCCGGCGGCGTCCGGGTAGCCCCTGACTGGGGTGCCGTCGATGAAGGCCGTCAGCGTCGCCGTCGCCACCGCCGCCCCATCCGGCCCGCCCAGCACCCCCGAGACCTCACCCACCTCGCGGGAGCGCGCCAGGACGGTCCCCACCGCGTCGAGCGGCGAGGTCCCCACCGCGACGAAGCGATCGAAATGGACCTCCTCGCCCGGCCCGAGGACGACCTCGGCCGGTTTCTCCCCCCCCTCCCACTCCCACCGGTAGGCATAACCACATTTGTCCGCAGGGTCGGCAGCATCCGCCCACTCGATGTCGCCGACCCGCCCTTTGCCCCCGGACAGGAACTTGCCCGACGAGTCCCGCAGGCGCACCGTCCGCTCGAGCTTGGTCTCGTTGCGCAGGGTGGTGCTGACCAGCAGGCCGCGCCAGCCGTCGCGCAATCGGTACCGGTGGCGGGTGTAGAGGCCACCGCCCTTCGCCGCGGTGATCACCGTCTCCACCGCGGCCTCGCCCCCGGCGGGCTCGTCCACCACCCGCACGTAAGACACCCCCCCCTTGAGCCCCAGCGGCGCGAAGATGGTCAGCTGGTCGTTGTCCTCCCCGCGCAGCGTCAGGTCGTAGAGGCAGCCCTGGGTGGTGCCGCCGGCCCCCCAGAAGGTGCTCATGTTCGCCTTCCGGAACGGCAGGTTGCCTGCGACCACCGCCTCGACCAGATCGTTCCGCAACACGAAGTCGCCGACGATGCCGTCCGCCTCCTTGCCCCCGGGTAGCTCGGCGAAACGCGAAGCGTCGACCTCGAAGGCCTCGGGGGCGCCGGCCGCGGAAGCCAGTGGCATGGCGATCAGCAGATATCTCAACGGGTGCATCGGTAGGGTCGGCGGTGCCGGCCATGCGACTTCCGAAGCGCCGATAGCCCAGCTACCAAATACTACCGCCTCGCAATCCGTCTCATCCCCTTTGCTCGACCATCCGGGGACCGGCGCCCGCCCCCTAGCGGCGCTTGCACAGCGCGAACAGCCGGAACGCCTCCTGCAGGAAGGCGGGGTACTCGCCGAGCGGGATCGCGCGCTCGGGGTAGTAGACGATCAGCAGCCGCCCCCAACCCTCCATGCACAGGCCCGGGGACTTCCCGAGGTAGGCCAACATCTCGCGGTCGAACAGCGCCAGCACGCGCCCCTCGCCCCCCTCCTCCCCCGCCAGCGCATGCGCCCCGGCGATCTCCGGGTGCTCGCCGAGATCGTAGTCGACCAGGCCGGGCGGCGGCGGCAGCTGCCCGAACACGGCCGACGGCCGCAGGAAGAACCACGGCAGGGAGAGCTGGTCGCTGTCGAAGGCGACCACCGTCTGCGTCGATACGCTGGTGTTGAACGCCAGGCCGCTGGTGTTGCTGATCTCGAAGATCGTCACGCCGACCCCGTTCGCCTCCCCCCGCATGATCCGCTCCGCGACGCGCACCTGCCCGAGGCGCATCAGGTGGAAGCGCGAGGCGCCCTCCGGCAACGCCGACTGGTCGTTGCCGTGAAAAGTGAAACGCAGGTCCGCCGCCGCGCGCTCGTACCCGCGGCGGCGCGCTCGCTCGATCCCGCCGCTCGCGAACACCGCCACGGCCAGCATCAGACCCACCGCAGCTATCGGTACTAGCAATTCAATAGGGATCATGAATCTATCTTTAGGAACTCTTAACAAACTAACGGAAGCCAATCAAACCCTTGATAAAGGGCACCCCACCGCTATGCTAGCGATATGGCTAAAACGTCCAACCGCAACATCTCCCGCATCGACATCGATGGCGCCCCCGGGACCAAGGGCACCCACGGGTACCAGGTGCGCCTCATGCGCGCCGGCAAGGCGGTCAGCAAGTTTTTCTCGGACTCCTCCCACAAGGGAAAAGCCAAGGCGCTCGCCGCCGCCCGCGCCCACCGAGACAAGCTGGTGAAGAAGCTCGGCCCGGCGGAGAGCGGCGCCCACGACGTGCCCTCCTCGCGAAACACCTCCGGGGTGGTCGGCGTCCGGCGCCGGGAAGCGATCCGCGAGACCGATAGCTATATCTATTACCACTACTTCTGGGAGGCGTCCTGGACCGACGCCGACGGCGAGCGCCAGAAACGCAACTTCTCGGTGAACAAGTACGGCGAGGAGGAGGCGAAGACGATGGCCCTGGCGGCGCGGAAGAAGGGCGTCGCGGCGGCAAAACGCGCCCGCAAGAGGCGCTAGACCCGCCACCTGAAGGATCGGCGGGACGGCTGGACCCACCACCTGAAAGATCGGCGGGACGGCGGGCGTTCTCTGGGCAAACGGATCGCCCGAGATGACCCTCAACCGCCAACGCCCCAGCTGCGACCCCCCTGCGAGGGCGCCACGACTCCGGCGCCCTTTTTCGTGCGTTGGGGGTGCAGAGCCGGATCGAAAGTGGCTGACGCCCGCCCCCCGTTCGCCTAGATTTCAACCGATGTCGGCCACCGCCCGCAGCTCTGCCGCCCTGGCGTTGATCGTGGCCACGGGGACACTCTCCGAGGCGGGCGATTTCGTCGGCGAGATCCAGCCGATCCTCGAGGTGGCCTGTGTCCGCTGCCACAACCCGGACAAGACCAAGGGGAAACTCCAGCTCCACACCAGGGAGGCGGCGTTCAAAGGGGGCGCCTCCGGACCGGTCATCGTCCCGGGCAGGCCGGATCAGAGCGAGCTTATCGCGCGGGTCTCGCTGGCCCACGACGACGACGACATCATGCCGCAGGAGGCCGACCCGCTGAGCAGCCCGCAGATCGCCATTCTGCGCGAATGGGTGGAGGCCGGCGCCCCGTGGCCGGCCGGGGTCGTCCTCAGACAGTCGGAGCCCGGCGAGAAAACCCTGGCCGCCGCCACCGCGAGTTCGGCGATACCGGAGGGGGCGCCGCGCGACCTCGTCGAGGCGGCGGCGCGTGTCGATCCGATCGTCAGGGAGGAAAACGCCGGGAAAGGAGACCTGCTCTACGCCGGACAGATCGGCGACCTCTCCTTCCTGCGCAAGGTCACCGTCGACCTGATCGGGCGCATCCCCACCTATCGCGAGATCCGCGACTTCCAGGGCTGGCCGGCCGCGGAACGGCGCCAGAGGCTGGTCGAGAGGCTCGTCGACCACCCCCGCTTCAACGAACGCTGGACCGTCTTCTTCGCCGACATGCTACGCATCCGCTCCGGCGCTCCCGGCGGGGGCCAGATGCTCGCTTACGTCCACCGGTCGGTCGCCGACGCGAAGCCCTACGACGTCATGGCCCGCGAGCTGATCTCCGCCAACGGCAAGGCCGGCAGAAACCCCGCCGTCGGATTCGTGCTCGGCGACGACGTCGACCCCATGGCGCTGGCGGGCGCCACCTCACAGATCTTCCTCGGCGTGCGCCTCGCCTGCGCCGAATGCCACGACCACCCGTACGACGACTGGAAGCAGGAGGACTTCTACGACCTGGCCGGCTACTTCGGGAAGACCAAGAGGGTCGAGAACCGCTTCGCCCGCTCGATCTACACGACCGAGGGCCACGACATGTCGGTGCGGTGGCCGCCGGAGCGCGAC
>JANQMB010000002.1 GCA_028280355.1 Verrucomicrobiales bacterium | reverse complement strand
CGACAAGATCGCAGAGCTTTCCAAAGGCCTGCGCTCCGACGACTTCAAGGAGCGGACCGAGGCCGAGGTCCGCCTCGGCGAACTCGGCCCCGAGGCCATCCCGCACCTCGCCGCCATCCTGGCCGACCGCGACGCGCTCACCATCGACGTCCGCACGGGCCTGGAGAAGGTCAAAAGCCGGCTGGAGAAGAGCGCCGACAGCAGCCCCCAGCAGACCCTGGCCAACCGCCTACGCCCCGCCCTCGCCGTGATCGGGGGCGACGATGCCGAGGCGGTCGCAGCCGGGCTGCCGGCGCTCAAGAAGATCGAGATCTACGAGGCCGCCACGGACGCGCAGAACCCGCTGAACCTCCTCGAGGGCGCGCTGCAACTGCAGCTCAACCCAGAGGACTAGCGGGAGGGGGACACCGCCAGCCGGCCTGCGGGCAGATTTCGGTTTCGCCCCTCGCCGTTTTCGGGGAGGGTCAGGCGCCCCCGCCCGTTCTCCCCGAACACTCGCACGCGGACATTTGAAACTCTTCATCACCGGCACCGGGACCGGGGTCGGGAAGACCTTCGTCACCCGCCTGTTGCTCGACGCCGCCGCGGCGCGCCGCGAGACCGCGGCGGGCTTCAAGCCGATCGCCTGCGGTGACCGCGACGACGCCGAGATCCTCTTCTCGGCTTCCTGCCCGGAGCCGGGCTCGCTGGACCTGGTCAACCCGGTCCACTACAAGAGCCCCGCCGCCCCCATGGCTGCCGCCCTGATCGAGAAGCGCGAGGTCGACACCGATGCCATCGAGGCCGCATACCGGACGCTCGCCAGCAGCTACCAACACCTCATCGTCGAGGGCGCCGGCGGCTGGGAGGTCCCGGTCGCGGCAGGCCGCAACATGTCCGACCTGGCCGTCGGGTTCGGGGCGCCGGTGCTGCTGGTGGTCGACAACAAGCTCGGCGCGCTCAACCACACGATCCTCACCGCCAACGCGGTCCGCGCCCGCGGGCTCGAGCTGGCCGGGATCGTCCTGAACCATGTCTCCGACGAGCGCGACGCGGCGAGCATCTCGAACCGCACGCTGCTCGAGCAGATCCTCGACCCACCCCTGGTCCTCGAGCTCCTGCACGGCGAGACCGAGATCGACTGGCCATTCGGCGGGCGCTGAACGCTGGGGGCGTCCGGAGGACACCCGGATCGCTCGCATGCGAGCTTCCGACGAAAGGCCCCCCCCTGTAGGGAGCTCGCTTGCGAGCGATAGAGGGTCGGCTCGACCCAGGAAAAATGCGCTGCAGGCTCAGTCGCCCAGGTAGCGCGACACCGCACGCCTGTAGGGTGAGGGCATGGGCAGTTCGGCCACCTCCTCGAGGCGGAACCACCGCTCCCCCTCGCGGGCCTCGGCGGAGTCCGTCTCGTAGAGGTGCATCGTCACGCGGTAGCGGGTGATGCCGTATCGCTGTTTGCCCGAGGGCCGCATCCCCGCCACCTCCCCGCCCTCGCGCCCGGGCAACTTCCACAGCCCACCCCGGCGCCGGCCGGTCTCCTGCTGCAGCAGGATCTCGCCGGGGCGCCGGGCCACCAACACGTGCTCGTCCACCTCCGTCACCGCCGGGCGGTCCTTCTTCACCGGGAGGGCCAACGGGTCGGCGCAGAGACACCAGCGCGCGGCGGGACAACCCTCACACGCGGCCGACCTCGCCTTGCAGACCCTCTGCCCCAACTCCATCAGCGCCGAGTTCCAGACCCGCCCGCCGGCGCCCGGGACCAGCTCGGCCGCCCAGCCCCACAGCTGCCGCTGGCCGGCGCCGGTGTCGATCCGCTCCCGGAAGTCGAACAGCCTGGCCAACACGCGCGCGATGTTGGCATCGACCGCGGGTACCGGCGCGTCGAACGCAAAGCTCGCCACCGCCCCGGCCGTGTAGCGCCCGACCCCCGGCAGGGCCTCGATCGCCGCGGGATCGCGGGGGAACTCGCCACCGTGCTCTTCGACGACCGCCCGCGCCGCCCGCTGCAGGTTGCGCGCCCTCGAGTAGTATCCCAGCCCCTCCCAGACCCGCAGCACCTCCGCCTCTTCGGCCGCCGCAAGCGCCCCGACGTCCGGGAAACGCTCCAGCCAGCGGCGGTAGTACCCGCGCCCCAGCACGGTCGCCACCTGGGTCTGCTGCAACATCACCTCCGAGACCAGCACCTCGTAGGGGTCGCGGGTCGAACGCCACGGGTAGTCCTCGCCGACCTCCCCGAACCAGCGGCACAGCGCGGCGCGCAGGCCGGCCGGGTCGGCCGACGGTCCGCTGCCGGGGGTTTTCTCTTTCGGCGGTTGTGGCATCACGGGCTTGCGGTAGTCTCGGGCGTGGCCAGCCCGCTCTCCTCCTATACACACCCGCTGACGGCAGCACAGGCGGAGCAGTTGCGCCAGGTACTAGAACGCGATGGCTTCGAGTTCAAAGACAAACCCCACACCCTGTTCGCGGCCGCCGGGGAGAAGCTGAGCATCGCCGTCTACGAGAAGGGCCCCAAGGTGCTCGTGCAGGGGAAGAGGACGGAGGAGTTCGTGCGCTTCACCCTCGAGCCCGAGGTGCTCGGCGAGGCGAAACTCGGGTACGAGGAGGAGCTCAACCCGGAGATGTTCGAGCCCCATTTCGGGATCGACGAGTCCGGCAAGGGCGACTTCTTCGGGCCGCTGGTGATCGCCGGCGCCTACACCGACCGCGAGACGGCGCGCGCGCTGCTCGACGCCGGGGTCGCCGACTCGAAGAAGATCGCCGACGGCAAGATCAAGAAGCTGGCGGCGATGATCCGGCGGGCCCCGGGGCTCGACCACGAGGTGATCATGGTCGGCCCGAAGAAATACAACGAGCTCTACGGCAAGATCGGCAACCTCAACAAGCTGCTCGCCTGGGGCCACGCGACGGTGATCGAGCGGCTGTGCGAGAAGCGGCCCGACTGCGGGCGCGCGCTGAGCGACCAGTTCGCCAACCCGAGCCGGCTGCGCGCCGCGCTCGGCGAACGCGGCCGGGGCATCACCCTGCAGCAGCGCACCAAGGCCGAGTCCGACGTCGCCGTCGCCGCGGCCTCCATACTGGCGCGCGACAAGTTCGTCTGGTGGATCGAGGGCGCCTCTGAAAAGTTTGGACTAACAATACCAAAGGGCGCCTCCGGCGCGGTCCGCCGCGCCGCGGGGGAGCTGGTGGAAAGGCACGGGGTGGGGGTGCTTGAGGCGGTCGCGAAGACCCATTTCAAGACCGCATCGGAATGGCTGTAAGTCGTTGATACGTGTCAAGTAACAAGGATTAGAAGTTTTCTTTTGCGAAACGGTGGCGGGTCGCTATGAGTGTCAGCCCGCGGCCTTCGGACAGGCCGTGGCGACCCGAGGAACCAGAAAGTTTTTATCCTGATGAATACCGTTACCAAGCGCGACCTCGTCGTAAAGATCAGCAACGAGACCGGAATGACCCAGCAGCAGGTTTTCGACGTGATCCAGAAGACGCTCGACACCGTCACCGCGACGCTGGCCTCGGGGGAGGAGGTGGTGCTGCGCAACTTCGGCTCCTTCCAGGTGCGCATGACCAAGCAGAAGATCGGCCGCAACCCCAACAAGCCGGGCACCGACGTGATCATCCCGCCGCGGGCGATCGTGAAGTTCAAGCCCGGCAAGGAGATGAAGGAGAAGGTGGCGACCCTGCTCCCCTCCCTCCAGCAGCCGGCCGCCGGCGAGTAGGTCCCGGGGCACGCGGCCAATTCAAGACCGTCGACCACACAAACCGGCGATCAGCAGCCCGATCTGGGGGGCGGTAGCGACGAGCGTGAGCAAGTCGAAGGGGAGCTGCCATCCCCACTCGCCCTGCCACTCCACTCGCTCACGCTCGTGGCTACCCGCCCGAGTCCCCCCTACTGCCCAGGCGGCGGCGGCGGCGGTGGCGGGTCGAGCTGGTTGGCGAGCGCCACGGCGGCCTTCTCGCCGGGGGTCGATTTGAACTCGGCGGCCGCGGCCCGCAGCTGTTGGATGGCCGCCACCCGATCGCCCTTCGCCAGCAGCGCCCGGCCGCGGTGGAGGTCTTGCCGCAGTTTGTCCGCGGGCGCCTCGAAGGCCGCCTTGGCGGCGGCGAACTCCGCCATCGCCTCATCGTACTTCTTTTCGCCGAGCAGGTAGAGGCCGCCCGCCTCGATCAGCATGGCGCTGTCGAGGCTCTCCGCGGCGCGGCGCAGGTTGGGGATAAGCTCGGCCGGCGCCCCGCCCCAACGCCGCGCGGCGACTTTGTACGCCTTGAAGTCGGCGTCGGGCTGTTTGCCGTAGCGCGCGTCGCGCCGGAACGGCTGGTAGAGCGGGTCGCCGACGACGATCGTCATCCACGAGGTGGCGGGCGTCGCCATCCAGGCGGCCTCCGCCAGGGTGAACCCCGCGAGCAGGCGGGCGTTGAAGATGTCGAAGTGGGTCGACATGGTGAGGAAGGGCTCATAGACGTTGCCGAGCGCCGCACAGGCCCCCCGCGAGAGGAGCGCCGCCGTCCAGCTGGTCTTCGTCCGCAGCGTGCTCGCGGAATAGGAGTGCAGGTGGCAGGCGATCGCCCCGGGCTTGAACTTGAACCCGGGGTCGGCGAACGGCCCCTCGGCGCTGCCGCTATACCAGCCGAAATAGAGGATCACATCCCCGCCGAGCGGATATCCCGGCGGGAAGCGCGCTGGCGAACGGTCGACCACCACCGGGATCCCGGCCTTGTGGTAGAAGGTGGCGCAGTTCTCCATCCAGGTGTCGCCGATCTTGTACCCGGGGCCCATCGAGGCCGCGAGGTCCGCGATGTCGATCGCCGCCGTGCCCCACAGGCCCGACGCCTCGGCCGCCAGCGCGTCGTCGACCAGGCGTCGCGCGGTGGCGTAGTCGGGGCCGTCGATGCGGGCGGTGAGCAGCACCTCCGGCCGCGCGAAGGCCTCCGCCCCGCGGAAATAGGGGTTGTTCGTCGGCCCGGCCAAGTTGTCGAGGTCGACGCCCAACAGCATGAGCTCCGAGTCCAGGCTGGCGCCATCGTGGTTCTGGTGGGTGGCCTGCTCCAACACCGGCTCCCCGGTCTCCGGGTCGGTGGCGCCGGTCGGCTGCGGCGGCCGGCGCGAGATCTTCAACGGCATGCCGTACATCAGCGCGATGAACTTTATCTTGTTGCGCGTCGGGCGCAGGGTGCCGGCCGCATCCTCCTCCCGGTCCCACCAGCCGTTGGTGTCGAACAGCTCCTGCAGGGGCGCCTGCACCTTCGCCTCGAAATCCTCGCGGCTGATCACCTCCCCCGCCGGGCAGTCCAGTGCCACCAGGTTGGCGAGCGGGATCCCGCGCTTCTCGGCGTAATACGCCGCCAGCTTGCGCGACTCCTCGACGTTCTGGTTGTAGGCCACCAGCGTGAACGGCGCGTATTTGGAATTCGCCACCGGGTCGCCGGCGACGAGCGCCCCCGGCAGGGCGGCGGCCAGCAGGATCGGGGCGAGGGGTCGGATGTTCATAGCTGCAACTTTAGCCCGTCATACGCGATCTGCACCCCCTCCGGCAAACCCGCCCCGTCGCGGGCATGGAGGACCTCGTGGGCGATGTGGGTGAGCCAGGTCTGCCCGGGCGACAGCTCCCCGGCGACCGCCAGCGCCTCGTCGATGCTCAGGTGGGTGGGGTGCGGCTTGCGGCGCAGGGCGTCGATCACCAGGCAGTCGACGCCGGCCAGGGCCTCCATGCCCTCGGGCGAGATGCGCTTGCAGTCGGGGATGTAGGCCAGCAGCGGCTCGCCGCCCCGCCTGAACAGGTAGCCGACGCACTCCACCTTGCCGTGCTCGACCGGGACCGGCACCACCTCGAACCCGCCGAGCTGGAACTCCCCGTCGACCGCCACCGGCTCCGGTTTGAAATAGCCGGGGTAGCGGTTCTCGCCGTTGAAGATGTAGAAGAACATCTTCCCCAACACCTCCAGGCAGGAGGGCCGGGCGTACACCGGGAGCGTCTCGTCGGCGCCGACGGTGAAACGCCGCAGGTCGTCGAAGCCGACCACGTGGTCGGCGTGGGGATGGGTGATCAGGACCGCGTCGAGGGCCGTGATCCCCTCGCGCAGGCACTGTTGCCGCAGGTCGGGACCGGCGTCGATCAGCCAGCTCGAGCCCCCCTCCGACTCCACCAACACCGAGCAGCGCAGGCGCTGGTCGCGCGGGTCGTCCGAGGTGCAGGTCTCGCACCGGCAGCCGACCATCGGCACACCCACGGAGGTGCCGGTGCCGAGGAAGGTCAAGGTGAGGCCAGTCATCGGAGGCTGGCCAAGGATCGGGGTTCCCCGAGCCTAGTCAACCGCCGCGAGCACACCGAACCCGGCTCCGCCATCGGCCTCGAGGGCGCGGCGCCCACCGTCTGGCACACCTTTCCACTCCAGGCTGGACAGCCGCGGGACGCGCGAACGGTATTCGCCGACCACGTCCCCGTAGTCGTTGTAGATCTGCACCATCACCCCGATCGCGCCCCGCACCCGCCCGGTGGAGATGGACTGGCCCTCGTTGAATCTCAGCGGCCCCTCGATCCGGTAGGAGCGCTCGATGCCATACAGCCCCCCGCCGAGGCTCACGCCACCCCTGACCCTCCTCCGCACGACCACCCGGCACACCACCCGCAGGTCACCGATCTCGTCGCGCGAGGCGTTGCGCACGTCGAGCTCGAAGGCGGTCGCCCCGGCGCGGGTGGCCTTCGCCTCCCCGAAGTGGAAGTGGTAGTCCAGGGTCGGGCTGGTGGCGCGCATCCAGTCGCGGATCTCCGCCTGGTCGCGCTCGCAGAACCGGTCGACGCGGACATCGAAGACCTTGCCGTCGCCACGGCGGATCTTCACCAGCTCCGAGTCGGCGCCCTTATGGGACAGCAGCTCGGCGCTGATCAGCCTGCCGTAGGTGTCCTCCAACACCCGCAGGCGCGCCGATGCGGAGCTCGTCAGCAGCGCCCCCAGGGCGGCCGCCAGCAGCAGGTGTTGGATGCGTTTCATACCGAGAAGACGCGCCGGCCGCTGCGGGCATTAGAAGTTTCTCAAAAAACTGGTGAACCACTGCCTCTCCAAACCGCTGAGTAACCGCGGCGGCCGGAAGCTCCGTGAACTGGCGAATCACTGCGGCGGAAAGGTCATCTCCGGCGGCCGCGGCTACTGCCACATCGCCAACGCCAAGCCCGAAGAGATCAAGCACGCCGCCGACTGGCTGGAATCACAGGGCAGAAAGATGCTCGGCCGCGCCCTCCAGATCCGCCGCAATTTCCACTCGATGGGATGATGCGAGTTTGCCGATAGCCAATCCCTATTTATCATCTTGCAAGCAGATGGATGAGTCACTCCTTACACCTGAGAAAACCGAGTTCCTCTACAAACATTGCGAGAAGCGACTCGTAGCTTCGATTGAAACAAGAGAAGCGTTAGGAAAGAAGATCAATTACCTCCTAGTTGCTCTAGGTGCCCTACTGGCCCTGCTTATTAGATCGTATCTCCCCGACGGTCTAATGTTGTACGAAACAGGGCTGATCGCATATGTGCTCCTCCTAATGATGGCAACCATTTGGTTTTGTCTCAGACCCCAACCCTGCGCCCCTTGCGGCAATGAACCGAGCAATCTTCTAACTGACGAATTCTGCAAACAATCGATCGAACAAATGATCAGATTAGAGCTGCTGAACTACGACGATAGAATCAAGCGAAACGTAGCGACCAATAACGGAATCGGGAAGTGCCTCAATCGGGTCATCGGCGGAATGCTCTTCGTTCCGATTGTTGTCGTCGCGATCGGTGCTGCCTCCTAGGAAGGGGGAGGCTCATCTTTTCTCTTGGGCACCTTTTTCCGCAACTCGTCCATCGTATCAGGTGGAGGATTTGGCGGTGGATTTGGCGGAGGCTCCTGTTCGTCGTCGTCTTCCTCGCTCATGGTCTCGATCCGGGAAACTGAACCGTCGCAAATGGGCAGCATCAACTAAGAATTCCCGCAAACCAGTGATCAATCGGCCTTATTCGGCCGAAATCCCGCAAACCTCCACGCAAACCGAGCCCCCCTCATAACCCCCTAATTTCCAAGGAAATACGGGCTCATACGGCAAAATCCGGGCTCCGCAAACCTCGCGATCAGATTCACCGCGCTCCCCCGAGAATCAAATTCAGAATCCTGGGCGCCGGAACTCCGAACCATAAATCTTCACCCATTAAAATGTTCTCTTGAACAACTGTTCAAAAGAACGTATTTTCGCGGAACCTAAGGAAAACCCGTGCCAGAGCCGCCCGACCGATGCTCACCTTGCTCAAGATCAACAATCTCGCCCTCGTCGAAGACCTCACCTGGGAGGTGGGCTCGGGACTAGTCGGCGTCACCGGGGAGACCGGCGCTGGAAAATCGGTCATCGTCGGCGCGCTCAAGCTCGTCCTCGGGGAGCGAGCCGACCGCGGGCTGCTGCGCACTGGGTGTGACACCTGTTCGGTCGAGGCGGTGTTCGAGCTGACCGACGCCGCGGAGGTCAACGCCGTGTTGGCCGGAGCCGGCCTCGAACCCTGCGAGGGCGGCCAGCTCGTCGTCCGCCGGGTGATCGGCAGGCGGTGCGGCAACCGGCAGTTCGTCAACTGCTCGCCCGTCACCCTGACCGTGCTCAAGGAGCTCGGGCGTTTCCTCGTCGACCTCCACGGGGCGCACGACCACCAGTCGCTGCTGTCACGCGAGCGGCAGCGGGCCATGCTCGACGCCTACGCGGGCGCCGCCGGGGACGCCGGGGCATACGACCTCGCCCTCCAGAAGTGGCGGAGCCTACAGCGGGAACACGACGAGCTGGCGAACGCCGAACGGGCGAACGAGCAGGAGATCGACCTGCTGGTGCACCAGATCGACGAGATCGGCTCTGCCGACATCCAGCCCGACGAGCAGGGGGAGCTCGAGCGGCGCTACCAGCTGGCCAACAACAGCAGCCTCTTGTTGGAGCTGGCCGGCGGCATCAGCGCCGCGCTCTCGGGCGACGGCGGGGGGTCGATCGTCGCCAGCCTCTCGGAGCTGGCCCGGCAGATCCGCGAACTGGAGAAGCACGACCCCGGGGTCTCCGAGTTCACCGGCGCCTTCGACACCGCGCTGGTGGAGCTCGAAGAACTCGGGCACACCCTGCGCAACTACAGCGAAGGCCTGGAGCTCGACCCCAGTGCGCTGGCCGAGATGGAGACCCGCCTCGACCTGCTCGAGTCGCTCAAACGCAAATATGGCAACACCCTGGAGGACGTCGTCCTCTTCCGCCAGCAGGCACAGGACAAACTCGCCCGCATCGAGGGGCGCGGCGAAGAGCTGGAGCGCCTGGCGGCCTCCGCCGCCGCGGCGCGCACTGAACTCGAGTCCCGCGCTCGGAAGCTGGCCGCCAAGCGCCGCCGCGCCGCGCCGAGATTGGCGCGAGCGATCGCCGCCCACCTGCACGAGCTGGGCTTCGAGCGCGCCCACTTTGAGATCGCCCTGGAGACACTCGACGCGCCCGCCCCGGGTGGGGGCGAGGCGATCGACTTCATGTTCTCTCCGAACCCGGGCGAAGTCGCGAAACCCCTGCGCCTGATCGCGTCCAGCGGGGAGATCTCGCGGGTGATGCTGGCCGCCAAATGCGCCCTCGCCCGCCAGGACTCCATCCCCCTGATGGTCTTCGATGAGATCGACGCGAACGTCGGCGGCGAGATCGCCCAGGCCGTCGGCGCCAAAATGGCGGCGCTCGGGACGAGCCACCAGGTGATTTCGATCACCCACCTCCCCCAGGTCGCCTCCCTGGCGGAATGTCACTACGTAGTGAGCAAAGAGTTCGGCGACGATGGTCGCACCCGGTCGCGCCTGTCGAAGATCACCGGCAAACGTCGGATCGGGGAGATCGCCCGCATGCTGGGTGGTGGCGCCAAGTCCGCCCGGCAACATGCGGAGAACTTGTTGTCTGTCGCCGCGTAGGACGACCGGTCGGCGATGGCGACCGGTCGGCCGGTGGAACTGGCGAGCCATACCCCCAGATCGCCGCTGGGGATTCGTCGCCGGAGCCGACTCCTCAAGCTGACCCCAGAAGCCCCACTTCCAGTTCCAAACCGGAACCCTCTATCCGCGGGCGTAGGACACCCCCAAAAAAAGCGCGGGGGGACATCGCCCCCCGCGCCTGAAAACCGAATTGGTAACGGCCTACTGCGTCTGTCTATTTGCGCTTGGCAGCCGTCTTCTTCTTGGCGGTCTTCTTGGCTTTCACCATCCCCGCCTTCTTCTTGATCGTCATTACGGTCTGCGGGCTGCATTTGTACTCTTTCGCGGTCGCCGCAACGGTGGCCCCCGCCTTCAACTTGGCGATCAGCTGGCTCCGCTGCGCGTCGGTGAGCACAGTCCGGCGGCGCTTGCGCCCACCCTTCTTGGCGGGCGCCTTCGACCGGGCGGCGGACTTCCTCTTCGGCGAACCGGCGGCCGGCTTGCCCGCGGAAGCGCGCTTGGAGAGCTCCTGGGGGCTGATCGTGATGCCCTTGGTGGCCAGCTCTTGTGAGATCGCGGCGAACTGGTTGTGTTCGTTCAAGATCGCCTGTGCCGCCCTGGTCGCCTCAGCGAGTACAGAATTGGCAACTTTGATGCCCGCGGGAACACGGAGCGCGATCTTTACAGTCTTGGATTTTGGTCTTGCCATGATGTGGTATAAGTGTAGGGGCGCGTAGACTAGACCAGCGGACGGGGAATGCCAATACTTGTTTTCGCTACCTATTTGCGCTCAACGCACTAGCCAAACGGGGCATCGCCGCCCCCCCATCGCCCCGCCGGCCAGCCCCGAAAAACGGGAGGCGGTTTGGACATCTCTCGGATCGACATCCCCCGGAACCAGAGCATCTCCAATGGGGATGCGCCCGGTGGGGCGAAGGGATTTCGATCCCAGCGGGGCGCGGCGAGAACGCGGCGCGGCGAATAGCCAACCGGCAGCTATCCAGAGGTTGGAGCGACGCAAAGGCAACAACAGATGTCCATCCGCGACCAGGCTGCAACGCCGCGGAAGCAGAAGCTCCCGCCCCCAGTCAGATTGGCATCGTCACCCACCCCTCCCCGATCAGCGCCTGTCCATCGGGTACCGATCGGTTGATACCCCCCTAGCATGACCATCACCGCGCGAGCATCGAACTGCGGATCCGCAGATCCCCCGCTGTCGGACGGGAGCGAACCGGCGGCCTATCGCCCCAGCTCGCCGGGGCCGAGCGTCTCCCGCAAGCGCGCCAGCCCCCGCCTCACCCTCGCTTTGACCGTCCCCAGCGGCAGCTCGAGCCGCGCGGCCACCTGGGAGTGGGTCAGACCGTGGAAGTAGACGAGGTCGATCGCCTCACGCTGTTGCGGTGTCAGCTGCACCATCGCCGCGGTGACCAGACGGGCGCGGTCGGCGCCGGCGACGATGTCGGAAGCGTCGTGCGCCGACAGCTGCTCGGCCGCGGCCTCGAGCTCCCTGAACCGCTCCCCGAGCCGCCCGCGTCGCTGCTTGACCCGCAGCTGATCGATCGCGCGGTTGCGCGCCAGCGCCGCCATCCAGGTCAGCGCCCGCCCGCGGTCGGCGCGGAACAGGTGGGCCTTCTTCCATATCTGGGCGAAGACCTCCTGTGCGGTGTCCTCGGAGTCCTCGCGGTCGTTCAACACCTTGTAGACCGTGCTGAAGACCACCCCGCGAAAACGCTCGTAGAGCTTCCGGAAACTGATCGGGTCGCCTTTCGCAACCCCCTGGATCCAACCGGCCTCCTCGACCGGGTCGAACCCCAACATCTCAGCGGTCGCCGCAGTCATCGCCATATCCCCTTTCTATTAATAAATTTAACAAAAGTGGGTAAATTCGGATTTGTGGTGACTAAATTATATTTTCTTATTTTGGTCAAGTTTTATCTTCGTCCCTGACAGGTTTGATTTTGCGGGCGCTTGCCGCGAGGGGCACCGGGTGATTGACTCTCAAACTGTGTCGCAGGACATCAACCGGCAGATCACCGTCTCGGCGTTCGGTATCCCCCCCGACGCCGCCCGACCATCGGAGGCCCCAGTCCCCGCCCCCGGGCGGGGCGAGCTGTTGGTCCGCACCCAATACGCCCCGATCAACCCGGCGGACCTGAACGTCCTCGAGGGGCGTTACGGCACCCTCCCACAACTCCCCGCCGTGGTCGGAAACGAGGGCGCGGGGCAGGTGGTCGCCGCCGGCCCGGGCGCCGAACCGTCGGTGGTGGGGCGACAGGTCTTCTACCTCGGCCGCAACGACTGCTGGCAGGACTACGTGGTGGCCACCCCCGATCAGCTCGTCTTCGTCCCCGACGAGATCGACCCCAGGGCCGCCTGCATGCTCAAGGTCAACCCCGCGACCGCCTGGCTGCTGCTCCGCCACCGCGGCGACCTACCCGCCGGCTCGTGGGTCGTCCAGAACGCCGCCAACTCTGGCGTCGGCCGGTCGGTGATCGCGATCGCCAAGGCCGAGGGCTGGCGCACCGCCAATTTCGTCAGGCGGGCCGAGCTGGTCGAGCCCCTGCTCGACGCCGGCGCCGATGTCGTCGCGCTCGACAACGACGATGGCAAAGCCGAGATGTTGCAGGCGATCGGCGGCGAGCCGGTACACCTGGCGCTCAACGCGGTGGGCGGGGACAGCGCGCTGCGCATCATGTCCATGCTCGCCGACGGCGGGACCCACATCACCTATGGGGCGATGGGCCGGCGCCCGCTGAAGATCCCCAACAGTTTCTTGATCTTCAAAGGGCTGGAGATCCGCGGCCTGTGGGTCTCCCGGTGGCTGGCCTCCGCACCGCGAGACGAGATCGAGGGGGTCTACGCCAGGCTCGGGGACCTCGTGTTGGAGGGCGGGCTCGAACAGCCGGTCGACGCCACCTTCCCCCCGTCGCAGGTGGGCGACGCGGTGACGAGGGCGGCGGAGGGCGGTCGCGCGGGGAAGGTTCTCCTCGACTTCCGCCCCGGGGCGACCGAAGGGGGATAGCGATGGTCGACCTGTTTGATTTCGATGTCGGGTCGGGGGAGGCGGACGACGGGCCAGGGGGAGGCGGCGAGGTCCTGAGCGTCACCCAGCTCACCCGCAAGATCCGCAACCTGCTCGAGCTGCGGGTGGGCGAGGTGTGGGTCGAGGGCGAGGTCAGCAACCTGCGCAAGCAGGCTTCCGGACACCAGTACTTCACGCTCAAGGACGCGGGTGCCCAGATATCGTGCGTGCTCTTCCGCGGCGACGCCCGCAACCTGGCGGCGCCGATCGAGAAC
Source organism: Verrucomicrobiales bacterium (assembly GCA_028280355.1). Classification (GTDB taxonomy): domain Bacteria; phylum Verrucomicrobiota; class Verrucomicrobiia; order Verrucomicrobiales; family DEV007; genus JANQMB01. Next base: position 624 of record JANQMB010000002.1, on the reverse strand, counting down.
GGCCAGAGCGTCCAGCTGCACGGCGAGGTCTCCGTCTACGAACCGCGCGGCAACTACCAGATCATCGTCCGCCTCGCCCAGGCCAAAGGGCTGGGTGCCCTGCAGGCGAAGTTCGAGGCGCTCAAGCGCCGCCTCGATGCGGAGGGGCTGTTCGACGAATCCCTCAAACGCCCGCTCCCGCCCTTCCCGCTCGCCCTCTGCCTGGTCACCTCGCCGACCGGCGCCGCCCTGCAGGACATGCTCAACATCCTCGGCCGCCGCGCCCCGTGGGTGCGCGTGTTCGTGTACCCAGTGCGCGTGCAGGGCAAGGGGGCGGCGGGCGAGATCTCCGCCGCGCTGCGGCAGCTCGCCCGCGGAGGGGGGGGCTTGCCGGAAGTCGACACGGTGGTCGTCGCCCGGGGCGGCGGTAGCCTCGAAGACCTGTGGCCCTTCAACGAGGAGGAGGTCGCCCGCGCCATCGCCGCCCTCGAAATCCCGACCGTCTCCGCCGTGGGGCACGAGATCGACTTCACCATCGCCGACTTCGCCGCCGACCTGCGGGCGCCGACCCCGAGCGCCGCCGCCGAGCTCGTCGTCCCCGACGGGGCGGAGCTGCGCCACCGGCTCGACGCGATGGCGACCTCC
>JANQMB010000365.1 GCA_028280355.1 Verrucomicrobiales bacterium | reverse complement strand
ACTTCGACGATGTGGTGCGGCGGGCGAATGCCGTCCCGCAAGGCCTGGCGGCCTACGCCTTTTCGAGATCGGCAGAAACCTGCGCGGCGATCGCCGACGGCACGGATGGTGGCGTTGCCGGCCGGGGTGAACACGGCGTCGTAGTTCTGGAAGACGTCGGAGGTGCTGAGGTCGGTGTAGTCAGGGGTGTTGGCGAAGTTCCAGCGGATGTCCCAGCTCCGGCTCTGGCTGCTCGTCGTATCGCGTGCCGGCCCGAAGTTGGTGGCGTTCTGCTTGGATTTGCTCACCCCGACAAAGAACGTGTTCCCGGCCGGGACGACCACGCCCCCGCCGGGCAGGAGGAAGTCGATGTAGGTGTCGGTGTTCGAGCTCGAAACGACCCCGATGGCGCTCGACACCAAGACCGCGTCCAGGGGGTTGCCGTCGTTGTTCGGGTCGGTGTAGAGGCGGGCGGTCACCGCATCGCCATCTTGGTTGGCGTTCGAAAAGTCACCGAAGTTGACCCTCACCGTGGTGATCCGCTCCATCCCGACCGTCGAAGTGAAGCTGTTCAACCACAAGCTATGCGCATTAAACCCACCCAGGCCGCTCTCTCCGGTGCCGTCGTCGAGCGAGTAGACACCCGCCTGTGATCGCTGTGGGAAGGACAGCGCAAAGACGCACGCGGCCGACAAAAAGAACCCCCGATATCTCATACCGGTGAACCTCCAGAGGCTGCCGGCCCCGTCAAGAATTTGATTAAGAAATCCGAAGTTTCTATAAGCACAATATCTGCCGGTAGCTGGGCGCGGAGAACATCCTCCCGATCTAGGGCCCGGGTCGGGCGGGCGACTCCGCCGGGACGAGATCGAGCCGTTCGATCTCCCGGAACCAGGCCTCCGCCATCCGGTCGTAGACGGCGTTGGTCGGGTGGTTGTGGTGCGGGGGGTTCGAGTGCAGGCCGGCACCGATCGAGGTCGGGTCGCCCGGGTCGGTCAGGAAGAGGGAGTAGAGGTCGACCGTGGAGATGTTGAACCCGGCGGCCGCCCGCGCCGGCACCAGCGTGTCTCGGATGTGAAGGTTGTAATCGCGGAGAGCCTGGTTGTATGCCCCGTAGGGTGTGATCTGGGCGACGACCAGGTGTACCTCGGGCGAGGCGGCGAAGATGGCCGCGACCAGGGCGTCCAACTGCGCCGGGCTGTGGGGGCTGATGCCGTTGATGCCGATCAGGAGGAGGATCAGGTCAGGCCGGTCGGCCGCGATCCAACCGGCGATACCTCTGGTGATCGCACCGATGCTCGCCCCGCCATAGCCGCGATGTCCATCCTGTTCGAAATCCCGCAGGTCGAGATCCGGGGCCACCGTGCCGCCCCTGGTCGGGTCGCCGCTGATGCCCGTCCACGGTTCGGTCGAACCGCCGACGAACTCGAAACGGCACCCAGCGTCTGTGAGGCGGCTGTAGAGCCCGCCGCGGTAGCCGAAGGCGAAGGGGACATCCCACGCCGGGTTGTCGGTGTAACCGACGGTGATCGAATCGCCGACCGGCATGATGCGCAGCGGCATGGCCGGGGCCGGGGCCGCGCCGGCGTCTTTCCCGCCGGTCGCCACAGCCCCGCCGCAGTCTGAGTCGCTGACCCTCGAGGCCACTGGCTCGCCCAGCGCCAGACGAACCGGGGCGAGGTAGGCGACCGACAGGGCGATGAAAAGGAGGGGGGATATCTTCGGGCGAATCACAACGGGGCGACCGAGCCCGGGGCGGTAGCCAACCAAAACCGGGTCGCGAGGACAAGCGTCGAACGTCCCGCGTATCTGACGATCGTGCGGTCTCATCTCACGGACCGACCTCCTCGACGAAGAAAAACCGCCGCAGGTCGGCCGGGTGCGCGAACTCGAAGGTGTTTTCCGGCGGGGTCGCGGCGCGGTTCTCGATGCCGCCGAAAATCGGCCAGGCCGACGGCGCACCCGCCATCACGGTGGCGCTGCGGACGTTATAGGATCTTCCGGGCCGGCTTCTCCAGCGCAGCCTCAGAACATCGGGGGCGACCCTCTCAAGCGACGCATCGAGATCGAAAGGAGGGCGGAGCCCGAGCGCCTCGATCCCTTCGAACCAAACCTGGGCCATCTGGTCATAGACGACGTTGGTCGGATGGTTGTAGTGCGAGGGGTTCGAATGCAACCCGGCGCCGATCGAGGTCGGGTCGCCCGGGTCGGTCAGGAACAACGAATAGAGATCGACGGTCGAGATGTTGAACCCGGCGGCCGCGCGCGCCGGCACGAGGGTGTCGCGGATGTGGAGGTTATAGTCATAGAGAGCCTGGTTGTAGGATCCGTAGGGCGTGATCTGCGCGACGATCAGCTGCACCTCGGGCGCCGTCGCGAAGATCGTGTTCACCAGTACGTCCAGGGCGGCGGGACTGCCGCCGCCGATCCCGTTGATCCCGATCAGGAGCAGGATCACGTCGGGCGCGTCGGCGGCGATGTATCCTGCAACACCGCCGTTGGTCCCGCCGATGCTCGCCCCGCCGTATCCGCGGTGGCCGTCCTGGCCAAAGTCCCGCAGGTCGAGGGCAGGCGTGTAGGTGCCACCGTGGGTCGGGTCGCCGCTGATGCCGGTCCACGGCTCGGTCGAACCGCCGACGAACTCGAAATGGTATCCGGCTTCGGTGAGGCGTGTATACAGCCCGCTGCGGTAACCGAACATGAACGGATGGCTGGCCCAGGAGGGGTTGTCGGTGTAGCCGACGGTGATCGAGTCGCCCAGCGGCATGATGCGGAGGGGTGTGGGGACCGTCGAACCGGGATCGGTGGGGTCGAAGCCCGCGGCCACCTCGGCACCGTCGGCGGAGCCGTCGCCGTCGCTGTCGGATATTGTCGGGTCGGTCCCCGTATTGCCCGCGCTGACGAAGACCCCCGTGTTGGTCTCGGTCAGGTCGCTGAGGCCATCGGCATCCGTGTCGGCCCGGGTCGGGTCAGTCGGCGGGCGCGCTCCCGCACCGGCGACCTCCGCCCCGTCCTCGAGGGTATCGCCGTCACTGTCCGGGTTGTTCGGATCGGTCCCGCCCTGGAACTCTTGCAAGTTGGTCAGGCCGTCGCCCGCCCCGCCGTTTTCGAGGTCGGCGCCCGGCGCCATCGCGGTCGCCGAAGGCGGCGCCGTGTGGGCGAGCTCGAAGGCGTCCGGGAGGCCGTCGTTGTCGGTGTCCCCGGATGGCGAACCCTCGACGTCGAACTCGCGGAAGGTCGTGCCGCTGGCGCTGATGGCGCTGGTGATCGGCAGGATCTCGAAACGGATGACGGTGACGCCAGTAGCTAAGGTGCCCGTGGTGTCGGTCAGCTCCGTCTTCGTCGTACCCGCCGCACGGCTCGTCAGGTTCTCGATCGGCGCCGGGTTGAGCAGCGTGAAGGTCGGGTTGGCGACCGTCGC
>JANQMB010000328.1 GCA_028280355.1 Verrucomicrobiales bacterium | reverse complement strand
GGCGTGGGCGGGAGGATGCCGCCCTTCCCCGGAGGGGCGGCATCCTGCCGCCCACAGTCGGCGCTCCGCCAACTCGACAGGGGGCAAACGGGTCTCCGGCAGGGCTGTTGGCTTCTGGTGCCTATACTCGCGCTTCAACACGCTCTAGTTGAACAGGTTCAGCTGCGGCGACTGGCTCTCGGGCATGTCGTCCGCCGTGGCGCCGCGCGACTTCGCCGCGCGCTTGCGCTTCGGCTTGGCCGCGGTTCCCCCACCTCCGGGGCGGGCGCTGTTCTGTTCGAGGTGGGCGAGGATGTCCTTGGCGCGGGCGATGATCTCGTCCGGAAGGCCGGCGAGGCGGGCGACCTGGATGCCGTAGGAGCGGTCGGCGCTGCCGGGCACGATCTTGCGCAGGAAGATGATCTGGTCGTTCCACTCGCGCACCGCGACGTTGGCGTTGCCGACCCCGGGGCGGCTGTCGGCGAGGGCGGTCAGCTCGTGGTAGTGGGTGGCGAAGAGGGTGCGGCAGGCGACCTGGTCGTGCAGGTGCTCGGCGACCGACCAGGCGATGCTGAGGCCGTCGAAGGTGGCGGTGCCGCGGCCGATCTCGTCGAGGATGACCAGGCTGCGGTCGGTGGCATTGTTGAGGATGAGCGCGGTCTCGTTCATCTCGACCATGAAGGTCGACTGGCCGCGGGCGAGGTCGTCGCTGGCCCCGACCCTGGTGAAAACCCGGTCGACGAGGCCGATCTGGGCGCTCTCGGCCGGCACGAAGCTGCCGATCTGCGCCATCAGGGTGATCAGCGCCACCTGCCGGATGTAGGTCGACTTGCCGGCCATGTTGGGGCCGGTGAGGATGGTCAGGCGCTCGCCGCCGGCGTCGAGGGTGGCGTCGTTGGGGACGAACTTCTCCTCGGCGACGTTCTGGTCGAGGACCGGGTGGCGGCCGGCGACGATGTGCAGGCGCCGCGACTCGTCGAGGGCGGGCCGGCAGTAGCCGAACAGGCGGGCGGTCTCGGCGAGGCCGGCCAGGACGTCGAGCTCGGCGAGGGCGTCGGCGGTGTCCTGCAGCTCCTCGAGCTGTTCGAGCACGGTCTCGCGCAGGTTGAGGAACTCCTCGTACTCGAGCTGTTTGGCGCGCTCGTCGGCGCCGAGGATCTTGCTCTCGACCTCCTTCAGCTCGGGGGTGACGAAGCGCTCGGCGTTGGCGGTGGTCTGCTTGCGGGTGTAGTCCTCGGGGACGTTGGCGAGGTTGGCCTTGGTGACCTCGATGAAGTAGCCGAAGACGTTGTTGAACTTCACCTTCAGCGACTTGATACCGGTGCGCTCCGCCTCGCGGGTCTGCAGCTCGGCGATCCACTGTTTGCCCTCGGTCGAGGCGGAGCGGAGCTCGTCGAGGGCGGCGCTGTACCCGTCGCGGAAGATGCCGCCCTCCTTGAGGGTCGCCGGCGGCTCGTCGGCGACCGCCTTCTCCAGGAGGCCCACCAGCTCGGCGAACTCCCGCAGGCGGGGGGCGAGGCTCTCGGTAAGCGACGGCCGGCCGGCCTCCCCGCCGAGGGCGGCGAGGTGGTCGCGGGCACCGGGCACGGCGAGCAGCGACTTGGAGAGCGCCTGCAGGTCGCGGGCGTTGCCGGACCCGGAGCTGAGGCGGCTCACGGTGCGCTCGATGTCACGCACCTCGCCCAGGGAGTCGCGGATCTTGGCCAGCTGGAAGGGGGCGTCGACGAGTGCCGCGACGAGGTCCTGGCGCGCGCTCAGCGCCGCGAGGTCGCGAAGCGGGTGCAGGAGCCAGGCGCGCAGCTTGCGCGCGCCCATCGGGGTCCCGGTGCGGTCGAGGGCGCCGAGGAGGGTGTGCTTGCGGCCGGCGCGGTGCTCGACGAGGTCGAGGTTGCGCGCGCTGGCGGCGTCGACCATGACGTGGGCGTCCGGGCGGTAGACCGACAGCGAACGCAGGTGCGACAGGTCGCGGCGCAGGGTGGTTTTGACGTAGTGGTAGACGCCGCCGGCCGCGGACACCGCGGCGTCGAGGTCGGCGCAGCCGAAGCCGTCGAGCGACTGCGTCTTGAACTGCTCGCGGAGGGCGTGGCCGGCCGCCTCGGGGAGGAAGGCGTACCCGTCGTAGGGGGCGGCGGCCGCGAGCCCGCTGAACTTGTCCTGCTGGTCGTCGCTGTAGATCAGCTCGGAGGGGGAGAGGCGCTCGAGCTCGTCCTCGAGCGCCGTCCAGGCGTCGAACTCGGCGACCTTGAACTCGCCGGTGGTGAGGTCGAGGGCGGCGAGCCCGTATCGGCGCCCCCCGTAATAGACGCCGGCGAGCCAGTTGTTGCGATCCCCCTCGAGCAGGTTGAGGTCGCTGACGGTGCCGGCGCTGACGATCTGCGACACCTCCCGCTCGACCAGTTTGCCGGGCTTCACCTCGCCCTTCTGGTCGGCGATGGCGACGCGTTTGCCGGCCTTGATGAGCTTGCCGATGTAGCCCTCGGCGGCATGGTGCGGGACGCCGCACATGAGCATGCCGTTGCGCTTGGTGAGGGCGACGCCGAGCAGGCCGGCGGCCTCCTTGGCGTCGTCCATGAACAGCTCGTAGAAATCCCCGAGGCGGAAGAACAGCAACACGTCGTCCGGGAGCGAGGCCCGGATCGCGGTATACTGCTTGAGCATCGGCGTCATAGTGAGGCGACCATTCCGAAAGGCTCGTTAAAGGTCAAGGTTCAAAAAGGATCCCGCCGCCCGCCGCCACCGTTTTCGTCCCGCCCCCGCCCGCCTCACCGGAGCTCGACCACCCGGAAGCCGGCCGAGGCGATCGGTGCGGTTCGCGCGATACCCACGACCTCTGCAAAAGGTGCGGACATGTCGTTGGTCGACCCGTCGAATCCGGTCCCTGGCCCATAGACGACCGCCGGGTTCCCCGCCAGGGGGCTCTCCGTTAGCTCGCGGACGTTCCCCCCCATGTCGCGGGTTCTGTAGTAGTTGTTGGTGGAGAAGTAGCTGCCGACAGGTTCCAGCTGGGTGCTGCCGTAGTTGGCGCTTCCGGCGTTGCCGGGGGGCGGAAAGTTGTTGCTGGTGGCGGCGCCGGTGGGGAAGTTGGCGTAGCTGTCGGTGTCAGCGTTATAGTACGCTGCTTTGTACCACTCTTGGAGGGTGGGCAGAGCGACCACGGCGCCGGCGTTGCGGGTGATCGTGTCGGCGTTGCTGGGGGTCGGCGTCCCGCCGAGCAGGGTGTAGGTTCCGGTTTCGGTGCCGGCCCCCGGGGTGCCACCGTTGGAGAGCCAGTTGCAGAAGCGGGCGGCGCTGTAGAAGGTGACGAAGTTCACCGGGTACAGGTGCCTGCCGGTGCGGACGACATATCTGTCCCCGGCCGGTCGCGTCGTGTCCCTGTTGACCCCGCCATGGGGGCTCGTCGCCATGGCGGGGACGAAGAGCCCGAGCGCGTTCGCCCCCGTCGGGTCGACAGCGTTGAGGAAGGTGACGTATTCGTGGTTGGTCACCTCGTACTTGCCAATGGCGTAGTGGTAGTTGACCTGCCCCGTGGCGGAGCCGCCGGTGTCGTTGGCGTTGCCCGGCTCGCCGACACCCACGTAGATGATCTGCACGAGCGGCACCGGGACGACCGCTTCGAGGCGCAGGAACTCGTCGCCGGCGGTTGGGATCGGCGTCGCCGAGCGCACGGTCAGGGACGTGACGCCGGGCACCGTCGCCCCGACGGACTCCCTGGCGATGCCGACGTCCGTCCAGGTCTTCAGGTCGTTCGAAAGTCGAGTGGCCTCGCCGAGCCAACCGTCGGTCATCACTATTGCGGGGTAGACGCTGCCGGAGCGGTTGACCAGCTCGTGGCGGGGCAGCAGGTGGCGGTCGGGCACCAGCGGGTTCATGCCGAATACCGCCTCCTTCCAGGCGGGCACGCCGTCGCGGTCGCCGTCGGCTTGGGGCCGCCAGTGGGTGTAGGCCTTCTCTGCCGAGCAGAGGTCGTAGGCGTCGAAGTGCCTGGCCACGAAGCGCCGGTAGGGGTGCCCGATGGCCTCGGCGGCGCCGAGGTCGGCGAAGCCGTCGGCGAGGCGGGCGAAGCCGTTCTGGTCGACGTCGCCGATCGTGTTTTTCAGTACGTTGAGGACCGGGCTGCCGGGGAGCGGCGTGTAGGCGGTGGTGTAGTGGGTGGGGTCGCGGACGACCGGGATCAGCAACTGCGGGTCGGCGCCGGTGAAGTTGTCCAGGGAGCCCAGCGTCCCGCTCGCCTGGACGAGGTCGTCGTTGGGGTTGGGCTGGTTGCAGTCGGAGACGATGCTCGACCTGACGCTCCCCGGGTTGGCGGCGCTGTAGACGGCGTCGCCGTCGGTGCCGCTCTTGTTGCCGCAGAAGGTGCAGTGGATCACGTCGAAGATGGTCTGGCCGAGGAACGCGCCCAGGGCGCCGCCGTGGCGCCCGGCCTCGTTGAAGCCGAAGGTGCAGTTGCCGATCTCCGCGAACGACCCGAGCAGCTCGACCGCGCCGCTGTCGAGGGTGGCGGTGTTGCCGATGAAGGACGACTGTTCGAGGAACAGCGAGGCGGTGGAGGTACGGCTTCGGATGGCGCCGCCACAGCGGGCCTTGTTGTCGTCGAGCTGGCAGCGGGTGATGATCAGGAAACCAGAGTTGAGGATCGCGCCCCCCTCCTGGTCGCCCGCGGGGTTGCCGGTGACGTCGCAGGACTTCAGCGTCAGGTTCTCCAGCGTGATGTTGGCGCCCGCGGCGATTTCGAAGATGCGGATGCCGGCGCCGCCGCGGATCTCGTTGAGCTGTGGGTGGCTCCCCACGAGGATCCCGCGCCGGGTGAGGGCGGGCAGCTTCTGGGTCAGCTGGATCGAGCCGGGCTGCCCGCGCATGTCGACGTAGTCGTAGGGTTCGGCGGCGCCGTTGAGCATGCCGACGATGTCGTGGATGCCGGCGATCGCGCCGATCCCGCCGTCGCTGCTGAGCAGCCGCAGGGTGCGCACCTCGACCGCGCCGATGTCGCTGCCGCTGTTCGGCCGCGAGACGTCGCGGGCGTCCTTGGCGAAAGCGAAGATGTTGTCGTCCGCCGCGTCGATGGCCGGGCTGTCGAGGTGTGGCAGGCGATAGGGGACGGGATCGCCGTACCCGGACAGCGGGCGCAGCTTCGGGTCGCCGCCGATGAGGTTGTTGCCGCGGCTGGTGAAGGGGCCGCCGACGTCGTCCGGGAACACCGCGTTCACGATGTTCTGCGCGACGATGCAGTTGCCGACGATGGCGCCGGAGATCCCGGAGAAGACGCCGCCGCCGCTGCCAAACCCGCCGGTGGTCGAGTTGTCGACGACCGTGCAGTGCCCCATTTCGAAACTGCTCACGCCGCCGAAGATCGCCACGGCCCCGCCGCGGTTGTTGGCGAAGTTGTTGGTGAAGGTGCAGTCGTCGATCCGCGTGGTGCCGGAGGTACACTCGATAGCGCCACCGTCCCCGACACCGGTCCCGTTCGTGCGGTTGGCGACGAACAGGCATTTCTCGAGTTTCAGGCTAGTCCCCAGCGTGCGGATGGCGCCGCCGCATCCGGCGGTGTTGGAGGTGACCACGCAGCGGAGGAGCAGCAGTTCGCCGTGGTTGAGCACCGCGCCCCCGCCCCCGGTGCCGCCATTGCCGCCCCTGAGGGTGAGCTGGTGGAGTTCGAGGTCGCCCCCGGCGGCGACCTCGAAGATCCTCCGGGTGTCCTTGCCGCTGATGGTGATCTTGTCCGCGCTGGTTCCCCTGATACCCACTTCGAAATCGATGGCGGGGAGATCTTGCTCGAGCTCGATGGTGCCCGTGAGCGAGAACATGTCGATGAAGTGCGGACCTGGGCCGAGCCCGGCGAGGGTGTTCACCGCGTCGTAGAGCGTGCCGGAGCTGGTGTCGCCGGCGAGGCTGGTGACGTTGATGGTGTCGGCCCGCGCGAGCGGTGTGGTGGCGGCGAGCGCGAGTATGTAGACGAGGGGTTTCTTCATGGTGCGATGCGAGGGAAAGGGGTGGGGTGGCCGCCGGGCACCGGCCGCGGCGATCCCGCCGAGCATGAGGTCGCCCGGCACCCCCGGTCAAGGCCAACCGGGCGTGGGCGGGGTTCTCCCGGGTGCCCCTAGAGCGATTCGCGGATGCGGTAGAAACGCCGCGCGCCGGTCGCGACCGGGTCGTCGACGGTGGCGGACGCCCCGTCGGCGAGGACGGCGTCGCCGGAGAGGGGGCGCCAGGTGACCAGGTCGCTCGAATATTCGACGGAGTAGGAGCGGCCGGGGATCGTCGGGAAGGTGAGCCGGGTCGGCGGGTCGCCCCCGCGCAGCAGTTGGGCCGCGCCGGCGGTGAAGTCGAGAGGGTCGTCGTCGGAGATGCGGCCGCTGGCGGTGGCGTCGGGGAGGGAGGCGTTGACCGGGTTGCTGAGCACCAGGGTCAGGCTCTCTAGCGGCTCGGCGACCCGGTCGTCGATCAAGGTGACCACCACGGTGCGCACCAGCGTGGAGGGCGGGAAGACGAGGGTACCGGAGCCGCTCGCGAAATCGGATCCCGCCTCTGCGGTGTCCCCGCTGATGGCATAGTCGACGCTCGCCGCGACCACGGGGGACCGGCTCAGCTCGACCTGGAAGAGCAGGCTGCCGTCGCCCTCGCCGGCCTCGGAATCGGCGACCCGCAACTCCGGGGGGGCGGGTGGGCTCGACAGGGTGATCTCGAGCTCATACAGCTGGCAGCTGTCGGTGGAGTCGCCATCGATAAAGATCAGCGCGCCGGTGGCGGCTAGGGTGACGTTCCCGACCGACTCCTCGCCGCCGGCCCCGCTGGAGTTCGAGCCCGCCAGCGTGTTCGCCCCGGAGGCGTCGAGCACGGCCAGGCTGAGGTCGTGGACTGCCCTGGAGTCGAAGGGGGTACCGGCGGAGCAGGAGGAGCTGCCCTGCGGGCCCTCGAGGTAGCTGGCGCCGACCGGGCGCAGGACGACTGCCATCTGGTAGCCCGGCGCCGCGGGCGCGAGGCGCAGGTAGTCTTGGTCGGAGTCGTCGTCGATGCTGAGGGGACCGAAGCGGTGAGTGCCGAGGCCGAGGGTACCGAGGTCGGCGGCGCGCGCCGGGGCGTCGTTATCCTCGGGCTCGCTGTCGAGGTCGGGGTCCTCGAGGCGGTCGCCGTACTGGCGCTGGGCGGAGTAGATGTCGTCGAGCTGCGGCCCGTCGAACCGGGAGGTGACGTTGGGTTCCATGAGCTTCGTCCGATCGATGGGGCAGACGTGGGCGAGGCCGAGCCCGTGCCCGTGTTCGTGGGCGATGACGTTGCGCAGGGCGCGCGAGTTGCTGGACCGGTTGTTGAAATAGATGTCCCCGGTGTCGATCACCATGTCGCCGTTGTTGGGGCCGAAGTTGTAGGCGAGGACGTCGCCGTCGCCGTCGATGAAGTGGCCGGCGATGCGGATGTCGCCGCGGACCCCGGGCGACCCGGAGCGGAGGGCGAAGGTGCCGCTGTCGTTGGGTTCGTAGACGTACTTCACCCCGGTGACCTCCGCCCAGCGGTCGAAGACCTGCTGGAAGAGGGGCAGCCACTCGGCTTCGCCGCCGGGGTAGAGGCCGTCTAGCCAGGCGCGCAAATTGCTGGGCGAGGTGGGCTCGCCGGAGTCGCCGGGGATGCTGAGGCCGTCGTCGACGATGCTCCAGGTGAGCACCGTGGCGTCGCCCCGACCGAGCCGGTTGAAGAAGCTGGTGTCGTTGATTGCGGTATCCGTCCAGCGGGGTCTGGACAGGTACTGGAAGGCGGCGGCGGTGAAGGTGCCAGCGTCCGGCGCGGTGGCCCCTGGTGCCCCGGGGGTGCGGTGGCCGTGTGGGGACCCGGTGAGCGCCTCGACCACAGAGGGGTCGGTGTCGGGGGCGAAGCATATCCACGGGCTGGCTGCCGCGCGGTCGTCCCCTCCGCCAGTGCCAGCCCCAGCCAGGCCGGAGGTAGTGGTCGCCTGGCGGGCGCCGTCCGCTGCCCGTTCCCGCAGCCTGCCGGCCATCGCCCGATGGACGGGGCGCAGCGGGGTGCCCGGTTTCTCGGTCGCGGGGCGGAGGGGGTGGGGGAGGATGGAGCCCCAGGTTTGCGGCGGGTGTCCGCCTGGCGTCCAGGTCAGGAAACGACGTCCGGTCGGGGAGCCCGGTGGCGGTGTCGCGGGATCGAGATCGCCGGACGGGGATCCGGTTCGAGGGCTGCCGCCCGCCGGCGCGGCGGTTTGCGGTGGTGTGCCCACGGGCGCCGTGGCAGGTGGGTCGGGATGCCTGTCCACTCCGCGTGTGGCGAGGAGTGC
>JANQMB010000259.1 GCA_028280355.1 Verrucomicrobiales bacterium | reverse complement strand
CGATCCCCTCGCTCCTGCCCAGCAAGGAGAACCAAGAACGGGCGATCGAGGTCGCCCGCTCCTTCCTCGCCACCACGAGTTGGGAGGAGAAACTCCCCTACGTCCGGCGCCCCGAGCGCGCCCGCGAGAGGATGCGCGAGTGGTACCGGCGCCCCCACCACCGCTCACCCCGATACCCCGATGGTGCCCCCTTCCACACCGAGTTGGGGACTTTCATCAACGGCGCCCCCTTCGTGGCCCTCGAGGCCGACTCCGGCGACCCGGAACATCCGATCGTCGTCGCCGTCGATGTCTCCGGCGAACAGCCCAAAGTCGACTGGGAGTCCCACGTCCACTACCAGCCGATGGGCTGGGGGGACTTCAAGCGCTCCCGCCCCACCGAGCCCCTCGCCTTCCGGGTTCAGGCGGAACCCAGCAACGAGCTGATCGCCCCCTTCGACGACCCGGAGAAGTGGCTCAGCCTCAGGCTGACCTCCCCCTTCGAAATCGTCGGCCTGAACGCCTACGCGGAACGCGAGTCCCCCCTCGGCCTGCTCCTGAAGAACCTCTTCCAATACGGGGGGAAACGGCAGCTCAACCTCATCCTCCACCTGCGGTTCCCGGACAACGACCAACTCAACCCGGCCGTCGAGATCACCGGCGCCAACCAGGGCTGGATAGAGCCTTAGTAATACCCCTTAGATAGGATCGGCGTCGCCCCCAACGGCGCTCTTATCCTCGCTGCGCTCGGCTCTGCCGTTTGGCTCCGCCATGGAGATGCGCTTCGCGCTGGCAGTGGCGAGAGCGCCCTACCACGTCGCGGGTGCGCGGACGCCGTGGGCGAAGGTAGGGCGGCCTCGATGAGGCCGCCGCCTGGCGCGAGCCCCCCCCCCGCAGAGGTCACATCTCAATTTGAAATGCCCTAGCCCTTGGCATCGACGAACCCAACAAAAAAGGGGAAGCGAAACGCTTCCCCTTTTTCTTTCTCCGTTTCTGGGAGAGGGATCTTTAGTTGTTCCGGCGCCGGCGCCGGAACAGGAACAGCGCGCCACAGACCGCACCGAGCCCTAACACCGAAGGCTCGGGGACGACGAAGTTGTTGGCGGTGAAAGCGCTGTCGGCGATGCCGCCGCTGTAGGTCGGCGAGAACGAGAAAATGTTGACACCGAGACTACCGTCGACAGGCACATCCCAGGGCGCGTTCCCGAGATCGACGGCGTTGGTGCGGAAAAATCCACCGGTCTGCCCCGCGGTGATCGGGTCGCTCGCGGGACCATCGAACCAGTAGATCGCCAGATCGTCGCCGGCATCGACCCCGGCGGGGAGAGTGAAACCGCTGAGGGTCAAGGTGAAGCCCCTGCTGGATCCGAAATTCGTATTGGTAAAGGTGCCCAGGATCAGGTCATCGGCGCCGAAGGAGTTGCCCACCGTAAGGGTCTCACCGAGGAGATCTCCAGGCGAGGTATCGATACCGGTGAACTGACCCGTGCCGGAGGTATCTGCGACCAGAACACCGACCGCGGTCGAATTGACGCCCCCTGCCCAGCCGAGCTGGATGTCCATTGTTACCGTTGCTTTTGCCGTCCCGAGGGAGGCGATCGCGATTGCTGGAAACAGTACAGATAGGGCTGGTCTCATGAGGAATACGGCGTGGGGTGTTAAGAGGAAAAGGGTGTGGGATACGCAATTTTGATACAATCGACCCCGGGTGTCGAGGAAAAACCGTTTTTCCTTAGAATACCCTGAGATCCGGCTGAGGAAGCCGTCTACTGGTTGGGGTCGAATTTCCAGAAACTCGTCACACCACCAGACGTTTTGTATTTCCGGATGACGACCCCAGTCCCGGGCTGGAACGCCAGGTCGTTGTCCGCATTGGCGAGGGTGGTCGCGTTGACCCAGTTCCCCGCGTTGCCGTCGTAGAAATACTTATCGACGGAGGACCGGTTGATCCCCGAATCCGCGGCGGTCGCGACATCGACGTTGGCGTCGTAGATGAAGAGCTCGTCGCGGCGGCCGAAACCGAAGGTACCGATACTCGGCATGAACGCTCCGCTGGAGACCAGGTCGGAATCTTTCAGGGCGACCGCGACCGGGCGGGAGATCGCGACCGCGTTGTCCTGGGAGCCCTTGCCCTCATTGGAGTTCAGGGTGGTCAGCGAGATCGTCGTCGGCCCGCTCTCGACCGTCCCCATCGGCACGTACGTCGTCCCGATCTGTTCCACCGGGGTTCCCGCGGGCGCCGCACCGTGCCGCACGATGAAGAACATATCGGGGAGCACGATCACGTTGTCGGCAGCCTGGTTGGCCGGGGTGGATGTGGCCTCCCGCCAACCGGCGCCGGTGACGAGGAAAAACTTGCGCGGGGAGCTGAGGTTGATGCCCTCAGAGGTGAGATCCGGGAAGAGGATCTCCGACTTGCGTTGGAACCCGAAGTTCCCGGCGGACTCGATGATCGTGTTCTGCGTCGCCAGCGGGAACAGGGTCCCCAGCGTCCAGTATTTGATCAGCTTCACCCCGTCGGCAGCGACGACCCCGGAGAGGTTGTCGCCACCGAGGTCTACGGTCAGCGTCTCGGAGGTGTTCGCGGTCACTTTATAATAGCGGCCGGCCTTCGTCCCGGTGGAGAAGCGCACGTAGTGGGTGTCCTTGAACTGATCCACCGTCCAGCTCGGCGTCCCAGAGACGGCGAGGGTCGACCCGGTGGGGGCCGCGCTCAAGGTGCCGACGTAGTTCGGCTTCTCGGTGAGACCCGCGGGGGAACATAGCGTGTCCGAGTTCCACAGGCAGTTGATCGTCGTATACCCCAAGGGCTTCGAACTCGCCTCGGCGGCATGTAGGCCAGGAGCAGCAGCGGCGAGCAGCGCGACGGCAGACATCGCGCTGTGAAGACGATAGGAACGACAAGGGAGGAGGACCTTACTCATAGTAGATAGGGGGAGAGGTGTGGGGTATTCTTCGGTAGCTTAAAGCCTTCAATTTCGGTCAATTCGGCCAAAGTTGCAAGTCTGGCAGCTAGCGGGAGGTCTGGGACCCTCGTCACGCAGTCCGTAACGGGGCTACTCTTAGAAGCGAGATCGGGCGAGAATATGGGTCAACATTCTGCGAATTTTTTGAAGCGCCCCCACAAACCCGCAGTGTCGGGTGCCGGCACCCCCCCGCTCCGAAACAATTAGTCTGTGTTGGTTAATAGTCCGGTGATCTGAAACATGTGGCCACCGCGCCCGCCTGCGCCGCGCCAGTCGGGGCATCCATCCCGAGGGCAACTACGGCGCGGCCGCCGCCAGGGCCTGGTCGAGGTCGGCGAGGATGTCGTCGATGTGTTCGATACCGACCGACAGCCGCACCAGCTCCGGGGTGATCCCCGCGGCGGCCTGCTGCTCCGCGTCCAGTTGCGAATGGGTGGTCGTCGCGGGGTGGATCGCCAGGCTCTTGGCGTCGCCGACATTCGCCAGGTGGGAGAACAGCCCGCAGCTCTCGATGAACTTCTTGCCCGCATCGGCGCCCCCCCGGATCCCGAAGACCACCATCGAGCCCCCCCTGCCCCTGAGGTATTTCTGGCCCTTCGCGTATTCGGGGTCGGACTCCAGGCCGGGGAAGCGCACCCACTCGACCGCGCCGTGGGCGGAGAGGTGCTCGGCGACCGCCTTGGCGTTGGCGCAGTGGCGCTCCATACGCAGCGGCAGGGTCTCGATCCCCTGCAGGAAGACCCAGGCGTTGTCCGGCGAGATGCTGGCGCCGAGGTTGCGCAGCGGCACCGTACGCATGCGCAGGATATAGGCCAGCGGCGCCAGTGGTTCAGGCAGGTCATGCCCCCAGCGCAGCCCGTGGTAGGAGGTGTCCGGCTCGTCGAAGAGCGGGTGCCGGCCAGCGGCCCAGTCGAAGCGGCCGCTGTCGACCACCACCCCCCCGATGCCCGTGCCGTGGCCGCCGAACCACTTGGTCAGCGAGTGCACGACGATGTCCGCCCCGTGGGCGAGCGGGTTGGTGAGATAGGGCGTCGAGAAGGTCGAATCGACGATCAGCGGCACCCCGCAGGCCGCCGCGTGGCCGGCGATCCCCTCGAGGTCGGCCACCTCCAGCGCCGGGTTGGAGACCGTCTCGGTGAAGAAGGCGCGGGTTTTCTCGTCGGCGACGGCGGCGAAGTTCGCCGGGTCCTGGGAGTCGACGAAGCGCACCTCGATGCCCATCGCCGGCAGGATGTCGTTGAACTGGGTATAGGAGCCCCCGTAGAGATTGCGCGCCGAGACGATGTTGTCCCCGGCCTGGGCGAGGTTGATGATCGAGTAGAACACGCCGGAGGTACCTGACGCGAGGCCGAGCCCGGCCATCTCGTGCGCCCCCTCCAGCAGCGCGACCCGCTTCTCGAGCACGTCGGTGGTGGGGTTCATGATGCGCGAGTAGATGTTCCCGAGCTCCCTGAGGGCGAACAGGTCCGCGGCGTGCTCGGTGGAGTCGAACACGTAGGAGGTGGTGCGGTAGACGGGGACGGCGCGGGCGTTGGTCGTCGGGTCGGGTGCCTGGCCGCCGTGGAGGCAGAGCGTTTCGTGCTTCATGCGGCGAGGTTGGGGGAACGGGCGACGGAATGCAATAGGCGACCCACGCCCCATCGCGACCCGTCGCCGGAGATGGCTCACCGTGGCGAAAAAACAGACAAATCCCCATGAAATCAGACAATCCCCCCGCTGGCGGGCGCTGGACTTCCGATGAGATGGGGGTTGCACAGGATCCAACAGAGTGGGAAAATATTGTCCTAATATCCGGTTCCGCCGCCCGTTTCTCGACGGGGGGAGGATCCCCCATACCGAATGACCAACACCAGATCGACGAACTAGAGAGATGAGAAAGTTGACGAAACTCTACCCGGTCGCGCTGATCGGCTGTGCGCTGGGTGTATCCCATGCCGCCGAGATGCGCACCTTCACCAGCGCCGACGGCGGCAAGACGCTGCAGGCGGCCGTCCTCGAATACACGCCGGACAACGGCACCACCAAGATCCGCCGCGCCGACGGCAAGGTCATGACGGTGCCCATCAAGTCGCTGAGCAAGGCCGACCACACCTACCTGGAAGAATGGTACCAGTCGACGATGGCCGGCCGCAAGATCTCGATCTCCATCGACGACCAGGAGGTCAAGGCCGGGGAGCGCAAGACCGACAACGCCAAGATCCGGACGATCAACTCCAACTTCAACATCAACGTCCGCAACAACGGCGACGCCGCCTTCGAAGACCTCGAGCTCAAGTACCGCGTCTTCTACTACCACGACGGCGCCCGCGGCAAGGCGAAGCAAAGCATGACCAAGGACGGCACCGACTCCATCACCCGGCTGATCGCCCGCGGTGACCACAACATCAAGACCACCGCGGTCCAGCTGACCAACGTGCGGCCGCTGCCGGCGTCCCAATGTAAAGGCGGGACATGAACCAAGCCCGCCACCCGCGCGAGTTCGCGCACCGATAAAGTCGAAGGCATCATCGTCAAACTCTACAAAGACGGCGAGGAGATCAGAGAGGTCTCCTATCCCAGGGGTCTACGCCGGACCTGGGACAGCTAGGCCAACCGGTAGACAACACCAGTTTCCAAACGGAACGAGGGGCGCCCACTGCAAGGGCGCCCCTTTTTTTGGTTCCGCCGCGGTGCCGGCGGCGTGTAACCTGGTGCGGCGCCCAGACGTAGGCGTCCCTGGGGGGAGATCCGCGGACACCGCCCCCCCCTGTGCACCCGACAACCCGCCACCACCACCTCTCATGAAGTCTTCGCAGATCACCCTCCTCATCCTGGCCTTCGCCCTCGGCGCCGGCGTCATGGCCGCCATCAACCTGGGCGGGGGGGACGAAGGGGATCTCGAACGTCGGCTCGCCGCCGCCGAAGAGCGGAACAAGACGCTGGAGGCGCAGGTCTCCAGCGCGCAACCCCCCGCCGAACCCGAGCCCGCCCCAGAACCGAAACCGACCCTCAGTGCCCTGCCCGCCCCCGCCGGGGAGGGTGACGCCGATGACGGCGCCGAGGAGAGCCCGGAGGAGAGGATCGCCAAGCTCTTCAACAGCCCAGAGGCCCGCAGCCTGATGAAAGGCTTCGCGGGCGCCATGAGCGGCCGCGCCGACCAGTGGATCGGCCGCGAGATCGGCAAATACAAAGAGAAGCTCGGCCTGACCGACGCCCAGGCCGCCTCCATCAAAGGCAGGATGCTGGCCATGGTGGAAGAGAACACCCGGAAGTTCCAGAGCGACCTCGACGACAACAGCCGCCCCATGCAGGAGATCATGGAGGCCCAGGGGCAGTTCTGGCGGCAGAACGAGGACGCGATCGAGGCCATGCTCAAGGAGGAGCTCACCGACGACCAGTTCGTGCAGTTCGAGCGCCAGCAGCTCGAGGAGAAAACCAAATCCGTCCAGTGGCAGGCGGACCGGGAGCTGCGCCGCATCGACGACGCGCTCGAGCTCTCCGAGGCCCAGGAGGACCAGGTGTTCAACATCCTGGTGCGCGAGTCCCCCGACTACGACCCGGCGATGGCAATCGAGGGGGCGGACACCGCACTCCCGGCGGCCGCCACCGCCGAGGACGTGACCAAGGAGGACGCCATCCGCTCCGTCCTCACCCCCGACCAGACCGAGACCTACAACAGCCGCCTCGAAGACGGCGGCTTCGGGCGCCGGCGCGGCCCCTGGGGGGGCGGCTTCGGGCGCCCGCGCTAGGAGTCGCCCCTGTAGGAGGCTCGCTTGCGAGCAACCTGGGTGGTTTCCGGATCACCCGAGAGGATATTTCTGGGGGCGGTGCAGAGAGGGGATATCCATCCTCCCGAGAACGCCCCAGGGCGTGCGCAAAGGCTGGGGTCGCCGGACGCGCCGGTAGATGTGGGGTGTAGCGACGAGCGTGAGCGAGTGGGAGCCGGCCCCCATCGACTCGCAGAGATGGACACGCCGCCCCCATGGGGATGGGATCCCCCTACCCTGGCCGCAGGGATCGAGACGGACCGGACGCCGCTCGGGGGCGCCACCGGACGCTGGCGCCCCGGCGGTATTAGAAGAAGATCGCGATGGCCAGGATGGCGACGATGTTGGTCACCTTGATCATCGGGTTGATCGCCGGCCCCGAGGTGTCTTTGTAAGGGTCGCCCACCGTGTCGCCGGTGATC